>CAZVPE010000178.1:0-12520 GCA_964628155.1 uncultured Polyangiaceae bacterium
CCAGTCGGCCGGGGAAGATTGATATTTTGCATCGGCGGGTACTGCGACGGGAACAGCCGCTGCAGCCGAACCGCAGAGTGATCGCGACATAGCGGCGGCCGCTCCTTGAGCCAGCACCGCGCCGGTCATCGACTCCCGCTCGTAAGCGGCCGCCGCGTCCTTCGCGATCTGCCCCAGCGAGTTTCGCGCCTCGGCCGTCTTGGCGTTCGCCAAGTACTTGCGCACGCCGTAAATGGCGAGCACGGCCAAGATGCCGACGATCGCGACGACGATCATCAGTTCAATGAGCGTGAATCCTTCTTTTCCTTTGCGCTGCGATACCTTCATCATGGCCTCTCTCCTTGTTGCGTCCGTCTCTCTTTTCATCTCGCCCGTCACTGCCCCTCGTTGACGGTAAACACTTGATTGCTCCACGACGTCGTCATGACGTACGTATTGGGCGCCCCCTGGCCGTCGATGTCGCACGTGGCGACGACGACGAACCAGTCGGTCACCGATGTGACCGGAAGCGTGATGGCGCCAAGCGCGGCGGGAACCTGCGGGGGGTTGGTGTTCGCCGGGCCGGCCTTTGTCGCGTATCCGAACATGACCGGGCCGTCGACGTGGAGCGGAAGCGCCGACCAGACCTGCGTGGGGCAAGTAGACGCAGGACAGACACCACCCCAGGCAGTCACGGTCTGCCCCGTGGGCTGGGACTGGGGATAATAGGCCGTGGTGAGATCGGCGGAGATGTCTGCGTATTGCTGCGTTTCGGCGTGATAACTCTCTTGCGCGACGCGTATGGCCTGAACGGTATTCGCAGCTTCGGTCACGTGTGACGACTGAACGATCTTGCGGTAACCGACGACCGCGAGCATCGCGAGAATGCCCACGATGACGACGACGACCATCATTTCGATGAGCGTGAACCCTCTCGCGCGTCGCACCGGGACGGTACCCCTTGCAGCGTGCATGCCACGGACGCGAACGACGGCAATCGCAGGAGAAATCGCGTGATCGACGAAGATGCGCACTTCCACGGACAGCCGTTGAATGACAATTTTCGTCACTCGGCCCGTCGTCGGATGCCGAGGTTTGTCGCTTACCTCAGACCGGACCGTCCGAATCGGGCACATCGTCGCCCGGCTCGCCGAGCGCGTGCTTCTGAAGGCGGTACCTCAGACTCCGCAGCGTGACGCCAAGCAACCGGGCAGCCTGGGCGCGCACTCCTCCCGACCTTTCGAGCGCTTGAAGGATGAGACGGCGCTCCACTTCTCCCACCACGTCGTCCAGGTTGCAGCCTTCTTCCGGCAAAGCGACGAGCGAGGGCGTTGGCTGCGCCGCGGCACCGGAGACTTCGCGCGGAAGGTCGCCGAGGCCGATCGTTTGCCCGACCGCCAGCGCCACGGCGCGCTCGATGATGTTCTCCAGCTCTCGCGCGTTTCCAGGGAACGCATACCCCTCGAGCACCCGCAGCGCATCGGGGGACAGTCCGCGAATTTGCTTGTCTTGCTCAGCCGCGCAGCGTGCGAGAAAATGGTCTGCGAGTGGCCGAATGTCTTCGCGCCGGTCGCGCAGCGGCGGAACTTCGATGCGAATGACATTGAGGCGATAGTAGAGGTCTTGCCGGAACCGCCCCGCGGCCACGTCCTCCTCGACCCGCCGGTTGGTCGCCGCCAGGACGCGCATGTCGACCGCGGTTTCGGCCGAAGCGCCGACGCCGCGCACTTTGCGCTCCTGGAGCACACGCAGAAGCTTCACTTGAAGCGCGAGCGGAAGGTCGCCTATCTCGTCGAGGAGTACCGTCCCACCTTCGGCCTCGCGGAAAATCCCGAGACGGCTGGAGACGGCGCCGGTGAACGCGCCGCGTTCGTGGCCGAAGAGCTCCGCCTCCATGAGCGATTCGGGGATGGCTCCGCAGTTGACGACGAGAAACGGCTTGTCCTTTCGGTCGCTCACGTCGTGAATCGCGTGCGCGATGCGCTCTTTCCCCGTGCCGCTCTCTCCGGTGATGAGCACGGTCGTGCGCCCGTTCGCGATCCGGTGGACGAGGTCGAGAATGCGGCGCATCGCCTCGGAGCTTCCGAGCAATTCGCGCCCGCGACCGCGAACGAGCCGGGCTCGTAGGCTCTCGTTTTCGGCGACGATCGCGCGCTTTTCCAGGGCTTTCTGGACGAGAGCGCGGAGCTCGCTCGTGGCGAACGGCTTGGTGATGAAGTCGTAGGCGCCGCGCTTCATGGCCTCGATGGCGGTCTCGATTCCGCCGTGCGCGGTCATCACGATGACCTCTGTATGCGCTGAACGCTCTTTGGCGAGCGTGAGCAGGTCCATTCCGTTGCCGTCCGGCATCAGCTGGTCGGTCAAGACGATGGCGTACGGATCGGCGGCGCGTTTGATCGCGTCGCCGGCAGTCGCGAAGCCGGGTGCCAGATCGACGTCGAGCCCTTCGCGGCCAAAGAGGATCGCGAGCATGTCGCGAAGTCCCGGCTCGTCGTCGACGACGAGGATTCGCGGCTTCGATCCTGCCATCCTCGGGCAGAGTATCAGGTCGACGAGAGAACGTTTCCGAGAAGCGGGCGGTGCCCCTCGATGCTCGCGCTTTAGTTGGCCAGTTTCGCGACTGCCATCTGCGTCTGCCCTACGCCGACCGACACTGTGATCGTCTTCGACAATTGCTGCTCGGCGTTGACGAACTTCACCTGGTGAACGCCGGGCGATACCGACACGTGCACTCTCGGCGTGGGGCCGAGCTGCTTTCCGTCGAGGAACGCGGTCGACGGAGGGATCGAATTGATGTTGAGGAAGCCTTCGCCTCCCGCTGTGGCGGGCGCCGGCGCCGCGGCCTGGGCCTGCGCCGCCACGATGGAGTGCTGCACCGCGACGGGCGGGGGCCCGGCTGGCGCCGGATTGGCCAGGGGAGGGGGCGATGCGGCCGCACCTGCGACCGGCAGGCCCACGGCCTTCTGCTGCTGGGCCGCGGCGAACTGGGGCGGAGCAGACCAGGCGTTGCCGATCTGTGCTGCTTGGCCTGCGCCTCTCGGTTCGAGGGAGACGACGTACGTCTTTTCGGCCAGGCCGTCGTCGAAACTGATCGGCTGGTTGTAGTCGGTATAGCCAAACCTGTTCGCCTGCAGCGACCAGTTCTTCGCCGTCTCGATGTCGACCGAAATGGGGAGCGTCTGGATCTCACGTCGATCGCTTCCGCTGACCAGAAAGACGCGTGCCCCCGGGGTGGCGAGCGAAATGGTCACTTTGCCTTTGACCACTTTGAGCGTCACGGTGCCGAGGTCTTCGACTCGGTCTTTCTCGACGGTGACGTGCCTCTCGAGCGGCTGGTACCGCTCGGAGCCAACGATCTTGACGACGTGGTCGCCGGGGGTCATCTCGCGGTAGTCCTGGGGAAGCGGGCCGATTTCCTTGTCGTCGACGTAGAGCTTCACGCCCGGCTGCGTCCCGCCCACTTTGATTCCGGTGCCTTTGCTCGAGACTCCAAGGGTGAAGGTCGCGGCGACGTCTTTGCGTGCCTCGACGTTCACTCCCTGTGTGGGCGGCAGGTCGTAGCCGTCCGCGACGACCTTCACTTCGTGCGGTCCCGTGCTCTCCTGTTCGATGATGCACGGAGCGGTATCGCACTGCTTTCTGCCGTCCACGTAAATGTCGACGCGCCCGACCGGAGCGCCTTTCGGATCGCTGACATTGACGACGATCCGGCCGGCGTGCGGCATGAGGAACATGACGACTCCCACCAACGCGGCGGCAGCCAACCCGAGGAAGGCCCACCGGGCCGTCGGATTCTGTCCCGGGCGAAGGAGTGCGGTCGCCTCCATGCTGCGGATGGGCGGGTGGCTGGACACGCCCCCGGCGCGTCCCGGCGACAACGTCGTCCCCGGCGCGGGCAACGCGACCAGAGGAGCGCCCGAGATCGAGACCGGCGGAGGCGGGAGCGATCGCGGTGGGGTCGACCCGCCGAGTCCCTGAAGCATCGACGACGGCGGGGGAGGCAACGTTCCCAGGCCGGGAGGCGGAAGGGATCCCGGGACGCTCGACCGTGTACTGACCGGTCCGGGCGGAGTCGGAGAGTTTCGACCCGCCGAAGGCGGCGGAACCATCCCCAGAAGGGTCGACTTCATCGACATGTTGGGGGGCGGCGGCGTACCCGCGGCGGGCAGCGGCGCGGCGCGACGCATGAGAGGCAGGTCGCCTTCCTTATCGAAGATCTGCGTGGCTTCGTCTTCGTCGTCCCAGTCGACGCTGGCGCCGTCCCTCGCGCCTGTCTCCGCAGGAGAGGCGGGCGAGACCGGCGGAAGAGCGGTGCGGCCTGGCGGTGGCGGCGGCTGAGACGGATCCGGAACGCTGGGCTCCGCCACAGGCATGGCGGCTGGTGAGGTGAGACCGAGCAATGTGCGCGATCCGTCCCGCGGGGGGGCCGGCGGGCCACCGGACTGGCCCGTGGGGCCGCCACCTTTTTTGGTGAGGCCCTCGAACACATCGAGGTCCGATCCGTTTTCGTCCGTTGCCATGGCCCGAGTCTCCTGCGTCGGCGCGCTCACCATATCACCAGCGCCCGCGAGGGCGACATCGGTGAGCCACGTAGCTTCCGAGGTAGCATAGGCTGCCTCATCGGGTGGATTGTAGCCGATTCGAGGGGCGTAGGGTGCCGCTCGGAGGTATCGGCCCTGCTTCTTCGGTTCTGCTTGCCGCCGAACTCGCCGGTGTCGAGGGAGTAGGAGGCATAGGCTTGTAAAAATATCGGATACGCTTGGCCTGGAGCGGCTGCCAAACCTGCGCGGGCACGATCGGAGTCGCGTCGAACACGGTATGCGCGTCGGGAGCGCGGTCGCGAACTAGGCGCGAGCCGATGGGGGCCGAGGCGCCAGCGACGGGGCCGCCCGACAGGTCGAGCGAGCCTCCCAGAAATGCCCTCGCGTCTCCGGGGAGCGACATCCGCGTCGTGCACCCGAGGCGGTCGAGCCATGCGTCCATCGCCGCGGCCGTGCGCGCGTCGGGTGCGGGCGCGTCGGGCGGCAGTTCGATCCAAACGAGCATTCCGTCTTCGTCCTGTACCCCGACCGCGGCTCGCGCACCGGCGGACAACGGCGAAGTCATGGGAACACCGCCCATCAAAATCGTTGCGTCGGCGGCGGGGGCGCTCGCCCCGATTGAGAAGACGTGCGCGTACCACCACAACGACACGGTGCCACGCGTACCGGCTGTCATCGACAGGACGGTGGGCGTCTGCGCGCCGGCGCCGGTCGCGGGCCTGACGGCGCGGGGATCGACCCGGAGCACGCGGACCTTCGATCCGCCCGCGCGCACCCAGCTGGTGGCCAGCGCGTAGGGAAACCCGTGTTGCGGCAGCCCTTTGGTGCGCCACGTTCCTTCGTCCGGTTCCGCCGACGGGCCCGCGTCGAGCGGGGCTCCCGGGAGCAGAGGCCGCGTCGTGAGATAGAAAAAGTCGCGCGCTTCACGCTGGATATACCGGGGAAAGAGCATGTGGCCCATCCCTCGAATCATGCGGCGCGAGCGGAAGACGTACCCGGTCATGTTCGGGACTTTTCCTTCCGCTTCCCAATCGCTCTGGAGCGGCCGCTTGAGGGGCTTGAGACCGCCCTCGGGCGCGACATCGTAAAACTCGAATCCGGCGTGCCCCGGATTCATGTCGAGGTGGATGCCGAATGCGCACCGCGCGTGAAGCATTCCTTCGGCAAGGTCTTCTGCCGAAATGCTCGTGCTGTAAAAATATCCGACGAACCCTTCTTCGGTGAGACAAACCGCGCTCCGCGTGCTGTGCACTTGATCGGCCCAACCCGGCGGCGTTCCTCCCCACCAGGTCCGCCCCCACGGGTTGAACTTCCCATTTTGTACGAGCGCGGTGAGGTTTTGCCGGAGGGCGACGATGTCGCTCGGGACGACCGGCGCACCGCCTTCGCCGACGGCACCATCCGCGAGCGGACCCGGCCACGCGCCGAAGGCGTTCGATCCGTCGCGCAGTTCGACGACGGTCGCCGCATACGGCTTGGGAGGGAGGTACTCGATTCCGTTTGCCTGCATCCCGTACTCGCCGTGCTGCGCCTGAAAACCGCCGTTGAATCCGGCGACCATGTGCCGGATGACTTCCGGCGCGCGCGGCACCAGCCCCGGCCCGTGCTCGCCGCTGGCCCCCACAGGCTCGACCGCACCCGCCTCGATGTGGAGCGCGATCTGGCGCGGGTCCCAAAGCGTGACGTAGACCCGGACGTCCTGCCGGTGCACGTTGGGGCGAACGAACGAGGTGACGAATGCGGGAGCGCTCCCGCTCGGCGCCGGGGTGATGAACGGGTCTTTGTCGAGGGCGATCCACTGACCCTCTCCGGGGAGAAGGGGGGAGACGGCGGTCTTCATCGGGGGAGGTGGCCAGCCGATTTCGGGATCCGTGAACGTCGGGGCAAACGTGGTCGACTGCGCCAGCCCGAGTTCGTCCTGCACCTCCTGAGCGGTCGTTCCGTTGGAGAACTGCGCGTGCCAGCGGTCGAGCGCCGTGAACGCCACGGCCTTTACCCACTGCATCCGGTCGTCGCCGAACGACGGCATGGCCCGCACCCGGTCGACCGCCCACGTGACGAGATTGCCCGGGCGGGCTCGCTCGTCGAGGAGGACGCGCACGAACTCGGTCCCCGACACGACGCTGCCGCGGGCCGGATCGATGACGACGGTACGGTCGTCCGCTTGCACCTCGACCATTCCGTCGTCGCGCCAAACGAATGTTGCGTTGCGTGCGACCGGCTCGAGCGCAAACGTGTCGTGGACGACCCCGTCCATTTGGCCGGTGCGCTGCAGATTGGTGAGGGCAATCTGCGTGCGCTGAAGCCGGCTGAACTCCCCGCGCGAAGCGGCCTCTCGCCCTCCGAGGTCGAGCACGTGAATTCCGGTACAGAGACCGTCGGACAAGGCGGCGTAGACCGCGAGGCGTCCGCGTACGACGGGACGCGATTCGTCAGCCCCTGTCGTCTCGGTGACGTTCCACGCGTCCCCCACGGTAAGCACTTCGCCTTCGGGCGATACGCGCGCGTCGATCAAATAGAGGTCGTTCGGTTCGTCCGGCGCGTGGGCGTGCACGAGGGCGCGCGCTTTGGAGGTGATGGCGCCCCACGCGCTCCGCGGGCGCGAAATCCAAGTGACGTCGGCTGCCTCGCAGAGGAGACCGCGCCCGGCGAGGGCGTCGGCGACTGCGCTTTCCGGACTGGGTGCGACCGTGGAGGGTCCGCAGTTGCGGGACGCCAGCGCGGACGCGATGGCGAGGACGATCGGGATCGGGCGAAAGCGGGAATGCCACCACGAGAGCAGCCACGAAGGCCGCGCCCAACGTTCCGAAGCGGGAATCGAACCGAGGTGTGTGGTCATGCTCTCGCCGGTACGCGCGCCTCTTTACGGAAAGGAGGAGCATGCCGCGGCGACTACGGGGTGTGCAATTGGGCAACGCGGTTGGCGGGTCGCCGGCGGCAAAACTGCGAATTTCCGCGCGAAGCCGAACGGCCTGAAACGTGCTAGATTCGATATCCGAACATGCCCCGGCGCGCGCTCGCCGCAAGCCCTGTGTTCGCGCTGGCGATTGCGTGCGCCAGCCCGACGCTGCCGTTGCCGCCGCCCGAGGAAGTGTCGGTGGGCCTGGGGCCCGACGCCGACCATGTCACGCTGGTCGGCCTTTGCGGCGGCACTCCCCGGAACGTATTCGTCGTGGTCATCAATGAGGGCGGCTCGAATGTACCCGTGCCCCTCGACCAAGCAGTCGGCGGCGCACGGACCGACCCCACCTGCGGAAAATGGGACGCGACGGTATTCGCGCACCCGGGCGACTTGCTGTCCGTCACCTACGACGAGGACGAAGTCGCCAGCCAGTCTTTGCTCATCGGAGTGCCCTGACGCTGTGGCTTTCGTTCTCACTGCCAGCGTGTCTCCTGCGCCCCTCCGATGACTTTGAGTGCCACGCGCTTCGGAGGCGCCTCGCCCGGCTCGTCGATCAAGTCGCCGACGAGGTCCCAGTCGCTCGCCTGGGCGATGCGCACCCGCCGGATCTCTCCGGCGTGCGCTTCGCCCTCCGACAGAAACACACTGCCATCGATGTCCGGCGCTTGCCCGGGGTGGCGGCCTTTCATGACGAGCTCGTGCTCTTCGCTGGGTCCCTCGACGAGCACCTCGAGCTCGCGGCCGATGAGGGCGCGATTTTTCTCGCGGGCGATGCGCCGTTGCAAGGCCATCAGCTTGCGCGCGCGGTTGGCCGCGACGAGCGGCGCGACCTTGCCTTCGAGCGCGCTGGCGGAGCACGTTTCTTCGTCCGAGTAGCGGAAGACGACCGCGTGCTCGAAGCGCGCCCACTCCACGAACGCGCAGAGCTCGTCGAACTCGGCTTCGGTCTCGCCGGGATGCCCGACGATGAACGCCGTGCGGAATGTCAGCGTCGGAATCGCGCGGCGCAGGCGCTCGACGACACGCCGCTGTCGACCTTGGCCGTGCCCGCGGCGCATTCGCGCGAGCATCGCGTCGGCCGCGTGCTGCAGCGGCATGTCCACGTACGGGACGACCCGAGGATGGTGGGCGAGAAGCTCGACGAGCGCCTCGTCGATCGTCTCGGGGTAAAGGTAGAAGAGCCGCACCCAGCGCACCCCGCGTACGTCGGCGACCCGGCGTACGAGCTCCGCCAGGGCGACGCGCGAGTGCTTGGGAAGATCGCGCCCGTACGAGACGGTGTCCTGGGAGACGAGATTGAGCTCGAGCGCTCCGCCGTCCACCAAACGCTCGGCCTCCGCAACGATGTCATCGACGGTTCGCGAACGCTGGTCGCCTCGAATCTGGGGGATGACGCAGAAGGCGCAGGTGCGGTTGCACCCCTCGGCAATCTTCAGCCATGCGCTCGCGCGCGACTGCGTCAAGACGCGCGGGTCGCTGGAGCGCACGAGCCAGTCGGCGGGATTGCCGACGAGCATTCGCTCGACGTCGCCGGAGAGAACGTCCGCGAGTTTCATCATGTCGCTCGAACCGAGAAAGTGGTCCACCTCCGGCATTCGAGCCGAGAGCTCGGCGGGGTAGCGCTGCGAAAGGCATCCGGCGACGACGAGCTTCTTGCAGGCGCCGATCTTCTTGTATTCGGCGAGCTCGAAGATGGTGTCGATCGATTCCTTCTTCGCCTCCCCGATGAAACCGCAGGTGTTGACTACGATGACCTCGGCCTCGTCCGGCTCACCGACGATTCGCCAGCCCCCGGCCGCGGCCACGCCGAGCATCACTTCGGTGTCGACGCGGTTCTTGACGCAGCCCAGGCTGACGAAGTGGATTTTGCGTGGTTCGGTCATGCCGGAAGGGCAATGGCCCTAGCATGGTTCGACGGCGCGGGCCTCACTCCGAGTCGAAGGGAACCACGCTCGCCTCGCTCAGTTTCGGTATCGCGCCGCGAAGGGGTTCGAGGACCTCGGCGGCGGTGCCCACGGCGACGACCAGGAGATCCTCGGGGTGGATTCGGGTCTTCACCGCTGCGCTGGATCCCTCGGAGTCGACGGCGCGGACGCGCTGCACCCAGGCGGAATAGTAGTCGCCCGGGAGCGCGAGCAGTTCGACGTCGAGCGCCTGGTGGAGCCGCTTGGCGGCCGTATCCACCTCGAACGCATAGGACCGTTCGAGGTAGCGTTTGATGAAGGCGACCTCTCGGGGCAAGACGCCTCCGGTCACCCACGCGTCGAGCATCTCGAGGGTCAACTTGAGACAGGCGGCGGAGTCCGTGGCCGACGGAAACGTCCACATGACCCAGGCCTGTCTGCGGCGGTCGACCGTCGTCCGCGAGCTCGCTCCGTAGGACCACCCGCGCTTCGACCGGACTTCCTTCATGAGGCGCGATGTGAACGTGCCTCCGAAGATCGCGTTTGCGACGACGAGGTCGACGTGGTCGGGGTCGTGTGCCGACGTGCCTTGTGTGCCGACGAGGAGCTGAACCTGCGTGCGCTCCGGCTTGTCGACGACCAGAAGGCGCCGCCCGGTGCGCATCACCGGCTCGGCGACCTCGTCGGGGGTGCGTTCGCCGATCTGCAATCCCGCCAAGAGCTGTCGCGTGATCTCGGGCGCACGCTCGGCTGTCACGTCGCCTGCGATGCCGACGACGACGTTGGCTTTGACCAGATAGCGCCGGTAGAAGGCGACGACGTCGTCGCGCTCGATCGCGCTCACGCTGGCGGTAGTGCCGCCCGAATTGTGTGCGTAGGGGTGGCCGTCGAACAGCGCCTGCTGCAGCGCCTTCTGCGCGAGCACGCGATCGCTGTCGCGGGCCTCGATGATTTCGGCCACGGTCTCACGCTTCAGCCGTCCGAGCTCGTCCTCTGGAAACGTGGGCGTTGCGAGGAGCCGGGCCAAGAGAGCGACGAACGCGTCCAGGCTCCGCGCGATGACCTGAACGTGCAACGCGACCGTGGACGGCGACGTGTCGACGGCCATTTCGCCCCCGAGGGAGTCGATGCGGAAGTCGATTTGCTCGGAGCTCATCCCCTCGCACCCTCGGCGGAGCATGCGGAGCGCGATGCGGGCCAGCCCCCACTTGGGGGGCGGGTCGACCGCGGATCCACAGCGAAGCGCGATGACGATCGACACGAGAGGTACGGCGTGGTCGGGCTCGAGGAACCCGACGGCGCCTCCTTCGAGCTCGAAGCGCAACGGCGCCGGACGCGCCCGCGCGCGCGACGCCGCCGTCACTTCGACTCCGCGGGGGCAGCGGCTGCGGCGTCGGGCACGACGCGCACGATGGTGCGCGCATGATCGACCAGATACCGGCGCGCAGCGCGGCGCAGATCTCCCGTCGTCGTCCTCCGAAACGCGTCGACCCGTCGATAGGCATAGGCCGGGTCGCCGAGCACCGTCTCGAAGAAGCCGATCTGCTCCGCTTTGCCCGAGATCGTCTCGAGCTGCTGGAGCATTCCGAGCTCGAGTCGCGCCTTCGCACGCTCCAGCTCATCGTCTGTCACGACGTCGTTTCGCACGCGAGCAAAGGCCTCGTCCATGATGGTCTGGATCTCTCGCGTCTTGTGGGCGCCACGTGCCGTCGCCCAGCACTCGAAGAGCCCGGGGTCCCGGAACGTCGACACCCACCCCCGCACGTCGGTGGCGAGCTCGCGATCCACGATCAGCGTCCGGTAGAGGCGGGACGCGCGCCCGCCGAAGAGGATCTCGCTCAGGACGGTCATCGTGGCGTGGTCACCGTCGCCGAGCGCCGGGCCTTTGTACGCGAGAAGGAGCTTTTCGGTGGCCGTCGGCTTGCGCACGTCGACCTCGCGCTCTTCGAGCTGCGTGGGCTCGGGATAGATGTCCTCAGGAGGAATGGGCTGACTTGGAATGGACCCGTAGGCGTCGCGAATGGCGAGCAGGAGGTCGCCCTCGCGCACGTCGCCCACGGCAACGACCGTCGCGTTGTTCGGCGCGTAATACGTACGATAGAACGCCGTGCAATCCTCCGGAGAGAAGCCTTCGATGTCCTCCATCCAGCCGATCGTCGGCCACCGGTACGGGTGCTTGACGAAGGCGGTCTTGTAGAGAATCTCGCCCGCTGCCCCCTCGACGTCGTCGTCGACGCGATAGCGCCGCTCGTTGGCGACCACTTCTTTCTCGCTCGCGACTTGCGGTTCGCGCAAGACGAGTCGCGCCATTCGCTCCGCCTCGAGTTGCACGGCGAGCTTGATGCGGTCGGACGGAATCGACTCGTGATAATAAGTCCAGTCGACCCACGTCGCCGCGTTCGTCTCGGCGCCGCTTTCTTCGAGCTTTCGGTCGAAGGCTCCGGAGCGCAGGTTCTCCGTCTCGTTGAACATCAGGTGCTCGAAGAGGTGCGCAAGCCCGGTTTTTCCCGGCTTCTCGTCGCGCGAGCCGACCCGAAACCACGTGTGGTAGCTGGCGATGGGCGCGGCCGCGTCGACCAGCACCAGCACGGTCAGCCCGTTGCCCAGGCGCCAGCGATGCACCACTTCGCCGCCGAACGGGTGCGCCCCTTCGTACTTCAGTCGGGCGCCCTCCGGCGCGCCGCTGCTGGATTGCTCTGCCCAGTCGCGGCGCGCCGCCGCCGAGTCGCGCGGCCCCAATTTCTTCATGCGGAGCGATTCGCCATCCGAGGGATCCTCGCGGATCAGGATTTCTTCGGCTGAACGACGATTTCTACGCGCCGGTTGGCGGCGCGACCCTCGATCGAGCTGTTGTCCGAAATCGGATTGTCGGGACCCTTGCCCTCCGCCGTGATGAGGTCCCGCGGGATGCCTTTTTGCACGAGGTAGTCGCGCACCGAGTTCGCGCGCCGCTGGGAGAGGTCCATGTTGAAGTCCCGCGTTCCCACGTTGTCGGTGAACCCGTAGACCACCATCGGCTGCTCTTTTCCGCGCAGCGCATCGGCGATCTGGTCCAGCTTGGCCATCGCGCCCGGTTTGAGGTCGGCCTTGCCCGTCGCGTAGAGAACCTCGCCCTGGAGGGTGATGACCATGCCGCGGTCGTCGTCCTTGACCGCTGCGATCTTTGCAATCGTGTCGCGGGCGTCCCTGAGCTT
>CAZVPE010000179.1:0-12491 GCA_964628155.1 uncultured Polyangiaceae bacterium
CTTAGCGGCCCCGCGGCAGCAGCACCGTAGCCCGCGTCCCAACGCCGCGTTGGCTCTCGATGCGCACCTCACCGCGGTGCTGGTCGATGATCTTGCGCACGATCGACAGGCCCAACCCGGTGCCGGCTTCTTTCGTCGTGAAGAATGGATCGAATATCTGGGCCAGTGCCCCGGGGTCGATACCCGTTCCCGTGTCCTCCACGATCAGCCGTACGTGCTCGCCCACGGCCGCGAGCGTGACCAGGAGCCTGCCTCCGTCTTTCATCGCTTCGAGCGCGTTCATCACCAAGTTCAGCGCCGCCTGCTTGAGCTTCTCCGCATCGCCGAGGAGTACGCAATCGCCCGCGATCGCTCGCTCGATCACGACGCCGCGCGCCACGGCCGAGCCCTGTTCCAGGTCGAGCACGTCGTCGATCAGTTTTCCGAAGGGAACGAGTTCGCGCACCGGCGCACGCGGCCGCGCGAGCTCGAGAAACTCGGTGAGCAACCGATTGAGGCGGCCAATCTCGTCGCCGACGATCTTCGCTTTTTTGTGGAGTGCGCCTCGCGCTTCGTCGTCCACCGCGAGCCGGTCCACATGCCGCCCGAGCAGGTGAAGCTGCAAGACGGCCGCGTTGAGCGGATTTCGGATTTCATGAGCGAGGTTGAGCGCCAGCGTACCCATGGCCGAGAGCGCCTCGGCGTCCGCGGCCCGCTTTTCGAGCGCGCGCCGCTCGGTGACGTCGATCCCGATGCCGTACACGAGCGGGGCCGCGTCTCCGGCGTCGCGCGCCATCGACAAATGCCAGCGTACGCGGCGCCGCGCCGGGACTTCCGGCGACAAGGACGTCCCGTCGGGGGGGCGGTCGACGAAGCCAGTTTCGATCTCCTGCGTTCGCCCGCTGCGGGCAAGGGCGATTGCTTCGCGCGTACGCGCACGATCTTCGTGCGAGACCCAGCTCTCGATGAAAGGCCGGCCGATGGCCTCACTGGGCGCAACTCCGGCAATTTTCGACGCCTTGGGGTTGAAGAGGGCGACCCGATCGTCGGCGTCCAGGCCGACGACGAGAACGTCGGTCAGCTCGACCAACGCACGATATCGCCGCTCGAGCTCGTCGCGTTCGCGCGCAAGACGCACCTTCTTCAGCGCTTGCTCGATCGTCGAGACAAGCTCCTCGGGCCGGAACGACTTCGGAATGAAAGCAAAAGCCCCGGAACGAAGCGCGCCAATCGCGGTGTCCATCGACGCGAACCCAGTGATGAGGACGACTTCTCCAAACGGCGACCGGGCTCGCAATTGCGGGATGAGATCGACGCCGCTCGCATCGGGAAGCTTCACGTCGACGATCGCCACGTCGAACCCGACCGTGCGCGCGATGGCCAGTCCCTCGTCCCCGCGCGCCGCCGCCACCACTTCGATGGGCTGCCGTTCGCCTGCGTCGTCCGGGCCCGGCGTCGGGCGCCCGTCCATCAAGTCGGCTCCGAGTAGCACCGCTCGGAGCGTGCCGACGAGATCGGCGTTGTCGTCGATGATGAGCACGCGCGCGCGCGGCGGCTGGGACCGGTCCCCGGGCGGCGACGCGGCAAGCACGGGCGCGACGGGGCGCGGGCTCACTCCAAGCCGAGGAGCCGCCGAATCACTTGGTTGACGATCTGCGGGTTTGCAGAGCCTTGTGTCTCCTTCATGACTTGTCCCACGAAATAGCCCATGAGCGCGGACTTTCCCGCCCGGAGCTGCTCGGCCTGTTTCGGACTCTGCTCGACGAGTCGCCGGCAAATCGACTCGATGGCGGAGACGTCGCTCACCTGCGCCAGCCCGAGCTCGGTTACCACGTCCTCGGGCGTCCGATCCGTTCCGGCGATCTTGGCGTAGACCTCTTTCGCCTGCTTGCCGCTTATCGTTCCGCCGTCGACGAGCTTCAGAAGCCGGGCGATCTGAGCCGGAGAGGCCGGGATCCGTGCGTCGAGGCCGTGTGTTTCCACGTCGCGAAGAAGCTCGCTGGAAATGAAATTGGCGACCCTCGTCGCGTCGCCATGGAGCGTGGCGGCCTCTTCGAAGAAACCCGCGATGCGCGGATGCCCGGTGAGCACTTTCGCGAGCGCCGGACTGACCCCCAGCTCGCGACCGAAGCGCGCCCGCTTCGCGCGCGGCAACTCGGGCAGTGTCGCGCGCACCTGATCGACGAACGCTTGTTCGATGATCAAGGGCGGCAGGTCGGGGTCCGGAAAGTAGCGGTAGTCCTGCGCTTCTTCTTTGCTTCGCATGCTGAACGTACTACCGGCATCTTCGTTCCAGCCGCGGGTCTCTTGCACGATTCGGCCGCCGCCGTCGAGGACGGCCGCCTGGCGTGCGATCTCGTAGGAGAGCGCCTTTTCGACGAAGCGAAACGAGTTGATGTTCTTCAGCTCGACTCGCGTCCCGAGCTTCGGCTCGCCGACCGGTCGAATACTCACGTTTGCGTCGCAGCGGAAACTGCCCTCCTCCAGATTGCCGTCGTTGACGCCGATGAAGACGAGCACGTCGCGCAGGGTGCGCAGATATTCGGCTGCCTCGGAGGGGCTGCGCAGATCCGGCTCGCCGACGATCTCGACCAAGGCCACACCCGAGCGGTTGAGGTCCACGACCGACGAATGGGAGCCATGGATGTTCTTTCCGGCGTCTTCCTCCATGTGCACCCGCGTGATGCCCGCCCGCTTGATCGCGCCGTCGAGATCGATCTCGAGGTACCCGTGGTCGCTGAACGGCTCGTCGTACTGGCTGATCTGGTAGCCCTTCGGAAGATCGGGATAGAAGTAGTTTTTTCGCGCGAACCGGCTCCTCTCCCGAATGGTGCAGCAAAGCGCCAACGCGGTTCGTACCGCCAATCGAACGGCCTCCCCGTTGAGCACGGGCAGCGCACCCGGCAGCCCGAGACAAACGGGGCAAACCTGGCTGTTGGGCGGCGCACCGTACGCGGTCGCGCAGCCGCAAAACGCCTTGGTGCGCGTCAAGAGCTGCGCGTGCACCTCGAGCCCAATGACTGCCTCGTAGCGCATGGGGGAGCCGGGGTATTTATCACGCGCCGACGGGCCAAGCGACCCCCGCGCGAGCCCCCCCCGGCCGCTCAGACGGTGCGGACCGAGAGCGACGCGACGCCGATCCGAACTTGCTTGGTTCGCGGGCGTCGCTCCACGATGTTCGCCGCGTCCGACACGCCGAGGCTGGCGAACTGCCTGCGGATTCGGAAGATGTCGATGTTGAGGTGCTCCGGCGAGATTCGAAGCGCGTCGACGAGCTCGTCTTGATACACCCACCCGCAGGATGTGTCGGGCAGATTGCGCGCTTTGTCGTCGATGCGGCGGCGCGCGAGGAGCAAGAGCAGATAGTTGTGCAATCGACTTCCGAGACTCTCGGTCCGCCTCCCGAGGACCGCTTCGATTTCCACGAACTCCTCGTCTTTCGACGCTCGAAAGACGAGGTGCAGCGTGGCAATCGCCGCCGTGGCCCCGCCGGGCCATCCGTGCGTCCAGGTCTCGGCCACGAGATCCGGGCAGCTGAAGCGAAAATGCCGACCCGCGGCCTCGAAGAGCTCGTTGCTCGAGAGGGGAACGATTTCGTCCTCTCGCTCGAGACACCACGTCCCGTCCGACGCACGAAACACCATCGCCTGAGGGTCGTCCTGCGAAGGCAGCGCCAGGATGTCGCCCTCGGCAAACAGCGGGGCGGCCGGACCATCGAGAGGAACGACCATGACCTTGGGCGGACTGTCGTCGATGATCTCCCAGGTCTGTTCCACGCTTCCGAACGAAATCCGATTGCCTTGGGAAAGCCAAAACGCGTGCCCCGGCTTGATGGGGACGTCGTCGACGAAGGTCCCATTTCGACTTCCGAGGTCCTTCAGCTCCCAACCGTTCTGTACCCACCGAAGCGTCGCGTGCGCGCCCGATACGTACGACTCGTCGACCTGGAGCGAAGCCCGCGCGGATCGACCCACGAGGTGCTCGGGTTCGAGCACGGATTGCGCGCCGGTTCGGGTGTGCCGAAGGATGCCCATGCGCTCTCGAGGGGATGATACACCCGCGCCCAAGACACCCAAGGCATGATACGCTCGCACCCGAGAACTGGGCGCGAAGACGCAACCGTGAGACGATAGGGCGATTGTGCCCTTCACCGCGGACCTTCTCCGGCGCACGCTGCCCATCGCGATCCTCTCGCTCGCGCTCGTCACCGTCCCGGTGCTCGTGCTCGCCCCGGAGGGACTGCCGCGCCTTCGCGCCTTGCAGAAAGAGCTCGCGGACGTAACCCTTGAAAATCGGGAGCTCGGGCGCGAGGTCGGGCGGCTCCGCATCGAGGTGCGCCGCTTGCGGGACGACCCCGCCGCGGTCGAGCGCATCGCTCGCGACGAGCTCGGAATGGTACGAAAGAGCGAGATTGTATTTCAGTTCGCGAAGCCCCAGCCATGAGCGACGACTACGGCAAGCTCCGCCGCGATTGGCAGCGCGAGACTCTCGCGCCGCACGAGGCCAAAGAGCCGGCGCGCGCCCGCGCACCGAACCTCGCTGGACGCGCAGACGCTGAGCCGCTCTATGGACCGGACGATCTCGAACGCCTCGGTTTCGACCCGGTGCGGGACCTCGGCGTCCCCGGCAGACCGCCCTTCACGCGCGGCGTACAGCCGAACATGTACCGGGGCCGCCTCTGGACGATGCGCCAGTACGCCGGCTTCGGAACCGCGAAGGCGTCGAACGAGCGGTATCACTACCTGCTCTCGCAGGGGCAAACCGGGCTGAGCGTCGCGTTCGATTTGCCGACGCAGATGGGACGCGACTCGGACGACCCTCGTTCGCTCGGCGAGGTCGGACGGGTCGGCGTCGCCATCGACTCGATCGAGGACATGCGCGTGCTCCTCCGCGGACTCCCCCTCGAGCGCACTTCGACGTCGATGACCATCAACGCGACCGCCGCCATCCTGCTCTGCCTCTACGTCGCGGTAGCCGATGAGCAAGGCGCACCGCGAACATCCCTCCGCGGAACGATCCAAAACGACATCCTCAAGGAGTACATCGCACGCGGGACGTACATCTATCCCCCCGGCCCGTCGCTCCGCCTCATCACCGACACGTTCGCCTGGTGCGCGCATGAGGCGCCGAAGTGGAACACGATCTCGATCAGCGGCTACCACATTCGAGAGGCAGGATCGGACGCGGCTCAGGAGCTCGCCTTCACGATCGCCGATGGGATCGCGTACGTCGGGGCAGCGGTGCAGGCCGGGCTGGACGTCGACCACTTCGGCGCGGGCCTCTCGTTCTTCTTCAACGTGCACAACAACGTTCTCGAGGAAGTGGCGAAGTTCCGCGCGGCGCGACGGCTGTGGAGCGCCGTCATGCACGACCGCTTCGGCGCCCGCACCGATCGGGCGCGCGCGCTCCGCTTTCATTGCCAGACCGCCGGCGCGACGCTGACGGCGCAGCAGCCTCTCGTGAACGTTTCTCGCGTGACGGTGCAGACGCTGGCCGCGGTTCTCGGGGGGTGCCAGTCCCTGCACACGAACGCATACGACGAGGCGTTGGGTCTCCCCACCACCGAGGCGGCGACGGTCGCACTCCGCACGCAGCAGGTCGTCGCATACGAGAGCGGTGTCGCCGACTTCGTCGACGCGCTCGCGGGGAGCTACGCCGTCGAGTCGCTCACGAATCGCCTCGAGGCGATGGCCGGGGAATACATCGCCCGGATCGACGAAATGGGGGGGATGGTCGCGGCGATCGAGCGGGGTTATCCGCAGCGCGAGATCCAGCGCTCGGCATACGAATACCAAATGGAGATCGAGCGTCGCGATCGGCTCGTCGTCGGAGTGAACGCGTTCGAACAAGAAGGCCCGTCGCCCGCCGACGGCGGCGGCCCGAGGGGGATGCGGGTCGATCCGCGCGGGGAAGCGGAGCAAGTCGAGGCGCTGCAGTCCATGCGCGCGAGGCGAGATCGCGCCACCCACGCGGCCGCGCTCGATCGCCTCGATCGGGCGGCGCGCGGGACCGAGAACCTCGTCCCATGCGTGCTCGACGCGGTCAAGGCGTACGCAACGGTCGGCGAAATCTCCGACGTGCTCCGCCGGATCTGGGGAGAGCACGTCGAGACGCTCTTCGTGTGAGCGCCGGTCACTTCGCGGGCGAGCGTTCCCGCCTCGCCAGCACGGTGAATCCCAGCATCTCCGTTGGATCGGGGAGCGCCCGGTCCAAGACGCGCGCCCAAAACGCGAGCGCCATCATCGCGGGAGCCACGACGGGGAGCGTCCAGAGGCGGCTGCCGTCGCTCTCCGGCTGCTCGTGGGACAGCTTTCCCATCGTTTGTGCAAGACCGCCGACTTTCGCGACGCGGAGACCCAGATAACTGTTCAGCTTGTGGCCTAGGACGCTCCACAGGCCGCCCCGCGGCGCGATCTCCTCGACCACGAGCCCCGCAGTCCCACAAAGCTCGCGCATGACGTGCGGCGTAAACCGAAAATAGTCGTGAGGCTCTTCATGTAGCCGGAACGAAAACGGGACGGTGACGATGAGCAGGCCGTCGTCGGAGAGGACGCGCGCCATCTCGGCGAGAAGGTCGCCCGGCCGCGGTGTGTGCTCGAGCACCTGCAGAGAAAGGACCGTGTCGAAGGAGCGATCGTCGAAGGGCAGCCGATTTCCGTCGTAGAGAACGTCGGCTTTCTTGGTGTGCGAAGAGGCGTTGGTTTGGCTGTACGTGGCCTCGTGTTCGACGCCCAAGTACGAATCGACGAACGGGCGAAAGATGTCTTCGTAGACTTTGGCGCCGCAGCCGACGTCGAGCAGTCGCCCGCCGGCCCTCGGGGCGACGCGTCGGAGCGCCTCCACGAGCGAGGAGCCCTCGATGTCCGTCCAGTCGGCCGCGAGGCGCCCGAAGCGGCTCACCCGGCGGTCGGCCAAGACCTCCGCCAGGAAGCTCACGATCGCGCGTCCGTACGGCGGGCGGCGTGCACGACCTGAAAGGCGAGGAGTTCGGGCCAGACCGCGCATACGCGCGATTCGAAAGGCTCGACCACGGAACGATAGAGCTGATACGCGCGGGAATCCGCGAGCGCGAGATGGTCCCCCCTTTGTACGTCGCGCTCGAAGATCTTGCGCAGGACCGGAGCGCCCGATTGCACCAGCGATGGCGTGCAAGCCTCGTCGACGATCGCGAGACCGCAGTATTCGAGGAGCTCCCGCACCGTGCGGCGCGTGTAGAAGCGAAGATGCGTGCGGTCCCAAAGGCCGGACCACGCATAGTGCTGCATGCCGAGGAGGGTACCGATGCGGTTGTACCAAACGGCGTAGTTCGGAACCGAGACGATCCAGAGCGCGTCCTTCAACGACGGGAGCGCCGCGATGCTGCGGACGAACGGAATCGGGTCGGCGACGTGTTCGAGCACGTCCGACAGCACGATCGCGTCGAAGCGTGCGTCGCTTCGGGCTCTGCTCGCCCATTCGTCGAACGTTCCTTGGAACACTTCGTCGCACGCCTGCCCCGCAAGCTCGGCCGCCCGCTGGCTCGGTTCGACGCCGATCACCCGTGCACCTGGACTCCGATCCTTGACCGCCCGCGCGTTGGCGCCGCAGCCGCAGCCGATGTCGAGGATGCGCGCGTCGGATCGCGCCGAGAGAACGCGCTTGGCGAGGAGGGCCTGGATGGCGGGGTTGGACCGCTCGACGTACGAATACGCGGTACTCGCGAGGTCGAGAGGGTAGGCCTTCGTGCTCATGGGTTCATCCTCGGCTCAGGCCGATGCGCCAAAGACTTCGCGAGCCACTTCGGCCACGGCAAGACGCACGGCATCGTCCGACGAATAGCGCACGCGGAAGCCGAGCGCCGCCAGCTTGTCGGGCTTGAGGAGTGACCGTGGCACGTCGCCCGGCCAACCCTGTGCGGCGGTGCCGTACTCGATTCGAGCCGCCGCGTTTGGGGACGCCGCCACGCACAGCTCCGCAATGCGTCGAACGCTCGTCGCGTCAGCCGGGGCGAGGTTGTAAACCGCCGGCTTCTCGCCCCTGGCGCGATCGAGAACGAAGAGGATGCCCGCGACGCAATCGGTGACGTGCAGATACGGTTTGGCCTGGCGCCCGTCGCCGAGCACGTCGAGGTAGTCGGGGTGGGTCCGCAGCTTCTTGCAAAAATCGAGGATGGCCCCGTGCGTGCCGCGCGGACCGACGACGTTGCCGAAGCGGCAGATGAACCCCTCGAGGCCGAAGCACTCGGCGAACGCAGACACCATCGCCTCGCCGGCGAACTTGCTCGCCCCGTAGAGCGAAATGGGCAGGTGCCCGAGATCCTCTTCGCCGCACGGGTGCGCCACGTTGCCGTAGACGGTTCCGCTCGAGGCCAAGACGAACTTCGTGACGCCGTTCACCCGAGCCGCTTCGAGCGCGTTGTACGTCGCAATGGTGCCTTGCTCGAGGTCGAGACGCGTGCGCTCGAGTCCCCAGCGTGCCTCCGGATTTGCGGCCAAGTGGAACACGACGTCGTGCTCACGCATGGCATGGGTGAGCGCTTCCAGATCGCGGGCATCGCCCTTCACGAGCTTCGCCCGCCCACTCGCGAGCGGCCGCTCGATGAACTCCGGCTTGCCGACGCTGAGGTCGTCGAACACGGTGACCGTTCCGCGCATGACCAAGAGCTCGACGAGATGGCTCCCGATGAATCCCGCACCGCCGACGACCATCGCGCGCATGAAGACTACCTTTTCCGCCAGACGACGACCGACGTCGAGTGCAAGAGGAGCGTGAACGTGAACGTCATGAAGCCCGCGATCATGAGCAGCAATCCGGTGACGCCGAGGTAGTTCTCCGTTCCCGCGGGAGAGAGAAGAAACTGATGGCGGACGTAATAGAGGAGGAGCCAGCCGGTGAGGATGAACCCGAAGACGAACAGCCCAGCCGCGATGAGGACCGTGCGCGTGTATGCGAACCGCGCGAACCATTGCTTGGTCGTCTCGCCGGTGTAGTCGAAAAATACTTGAGTGAGGATGCCGAGATAGATGCACTGCAGGCCGAGCGTCGCCAGTGTGAGGCCCAGCAGCATCCAGTGCAGAGAAAACAAGACCGACCCGATGCGCACGGGACCGAATGAAAGAGGAAGCGTAAGGGCGACGCCTATCGCCGTGAGGACGAAGCCCGGGCGGTAGAGGAAGAAGGCGGCGCCATAGATGAACATCGCCCGCAGATTGATCCACGCGGCCGCCCAAGGCGAAAACCACCCCGAGCGCTTGTGGTGGCTGAGCCGGCCCTCCTTGTCCTTGAGGAACCGAATCGGGACTTCGTCGGTCTTCAGCTTCATGTGGACCGACTTGAGGACCATCTCGGAGGCGTATTCCCACGACTGCGAGCGCAGACCCATCCGCTCGAGCGCCGACCGCGTGATGCCCCGCATCCCGCAATGGATGTCCGAGAAATGGCTCGAGAAGAGCACGTTGAGGATCCACGTGGTGACGGGCGTCCCGAGGTACCGGTGGAGCGGAGGCATCGCGCCCGGCTCGATGTAGCCGCGGAACCGCGAGCCCATGATGAATTCCGCGCCCTCGCGGAACTTCGCGACGAACGGGCCGAGCTCACGGAAGTCGTACGTGCAGTCGCAGTCGCCCATGAGGACGTAGTCGCTGCGCACGAAGGGTAGAGCGTCGATATAGGCGCGCCCGAGGCCGCGCTTGGGCGACTTGAGCACCCGTGCGCCCCTCGCGAGGGCAATCTCGCCCGTTCGGTCCGCGGAGCTGTCGACGATGAGAATCTCGCCCGAGATCCCCGCCTTCTCCAGCCCCTCCTTGCACCAGTCGACGAACTCTCCGATGGTCAGCTGCTCGTTGAGCGCAGGCACGACGATCGAGATCTCGGGTTTCTCGACGTCGTGCTCGGGGACCGAGAGCACGAGTTCCGGATCGTGCGAACCGGACGCGCCGACGAGCGCGGAAGAAGCAGGGCTGATCGGATTCGCGGCAATTGGCCGAAAGAGCGGCTCGTACATGGGCGATCGACCGGGGGAAGGTGGCAGATCTGAGGGGCAAAGGCCATGGTAAAACGCTTCCCGCCCGATGCCGCTAGCCATCACCCATCGCGTCTCCATCCCCGACGCGAAGACGCATCTCGTTCATGTCCAAACGACCGTCGGGGCGAGCGCGGGCCTCCCCGAGGCGCTCGTGCTCTTCATGCCGGTGTGGACGCCCGGATCGTACCTCGTGCGCGAGTACGCGCGGAACATCGAGACCCTCGCTGCAGACCCGCCTTCCCGCGCCACGAAGGTGCGAAAAAACGCTTGGCGCATCGAGACGAGCAGAGCCGAACGCGCCGTCGTCCGCTACCGGGTCTACGCCAACGAGCTCACCGTCCGCACGAGCCACGTCGACGAAACCCACGCATTTCTCGTCGGCGCCGCACTCTTCCTGTGCGTCGAGGGCGCGAGCGAGCTCGGAGCGCGCGTCGAGCTCGATGCGCCGGGGGAGTGGCGCGTCGCCACTTCGCTGCGCGCCGTGCCGGGCCGTGGCGACGGTGAGCGCTGCTACGAGGCGTCCGATTTCGACGCGCTCGTCGACTCGCCGATCGAGCTCGGGACGCATCGCGAAGCCCGATTCGACGTTCTCGGGAAGCCCCATTGCTACAGCATCTGGCCCGCCGCCGACGTCGGCGACGCGGACGTCCACCGCCTGGTCGACGACACGAGGACCATCCTCGAGCACGAGGCCACGCTCTTTGGCGGGTCGCTCCCATACGACTCGTACGAGCTCATGCTCCACCTTTCGCCGCGCAACCGCGGCGGGCTCGAGCACCTCGCCTGCGCCGCGCTCATCGCACCGCCGACGAGCTTTTCGACCCGCGAGGCGTACCTCGACTTGCTCTCGCTCGTCGCGCACGAGTGCTTCCACGCGTGGAACGTCAAGCGCATCCGCCCGGCGGGCCTGTCTCCCTATCGCTACGAAGAAGAGTGTTACACGCGTCTTCTCTGGTGGTTCGAGGGCGGCACGAGCTACTACGACTGGCGGATTCTGGCGCTCACGCACCTTTGCACGGTCGAGGAATACCTCGATCACTTGGCCTCGGAGATCACCTACCTCGATCGCACGCCCGGGCGGCTGGTCCATCCGCTGGAAGACGCCAGCTTCGACGCCTGGATCAAGCTCTATCGCCCCGACGAAAACTCGGCGAACAGCACGGTCAGCTACTACCGCAAAGGAGAGATCGTGTGCGCGCTGCTCGACATCGAGCTCCGCGGCAGGACCTCGGGCCGCGCAACGCTCGACGTCGTCCTGGCCCACCTCTGGGAAGAGCACGGCGCACGCGGTCGACCTGTCCCGGAGAACGGCATGCAGGCAATCTTCGAGCGCGTCGCAGGGGTTCCGGTCGGTGACCTCTTCGACGCTTGGATCCGCTCGCCCGCCGAGATCGACTTCGCGCCGACGCTCGCGCGGGTGGGACTCTCTCTCGAGCGCTCGCTCCGAACGGACGGGCCGTCGTGCTCGCTCGGTGTCCGACTCCGGAGCGAAAGCGGGCGTGGAATCGTCGCGTCGGTGACCCGCGACGCGGCGGCATGGCGCGCCGGCATCGACGCCGGCGACGAGATCGTCGCCGTCGGAGGGACGCGCGTCGATGGGACGAACCTCGACGCGGCGCTTCGCGGACTGGCGCCGGGCGACCTCACCGACGTGGTCATCGCGCGCGACGGGCGGATCGGTGCGCGGCGGGTGACGCTGGACCCGCCGCGGGCCGAGCGCGTGAAGATCGTCGCGCGCCGTGACGCAGCCCCCGCCGCGCGCGCCGCGTTCACCTCTTGGCTCGGAGGGCCGCACCCGGCCTGGTCTGCCGCTGCCGATGGCAGGGAGTCCACGCCGTGAGCGGGCTCGCGGCGAAGACGCGCGCGAACTCGATGACCGAAATGACAGAATACGTGCTGCCCCAGCACGCGAACGTGCACGGGAGCGTTTTCGGCGGACAGATTATGGCGTGGATCGACCTCTGCGCCGCCGTCTGTGCCCAGCGCCACGCCGGGCGCCCGTGCGTCACGGCATTCGTCGACGACCTCCTCTTCAAGCGGCCGGTCCGGGTGGGCCAGGTCGTGCTTCTCCGCGCGCAGGTGACGGCCGCCTTCCGCACGTCGATGGAAATCGAGGTCGCCGTCCACGGGGAAGACACCCTGACCGGCGAGCGCTGGCCTACGGTGGAGTGCCTGGCGACGTTCGTCGCGATGGGCGATGACGGGCGGCCCGCGCCGATCCCGCCGCTCGCGCTCGAGAACGACGATGACCGTGCCGCGCAGGCAGCTGGCGAGGAGCGGCGACGCACCCGGCTGGCCAAGCGCTAGGGATGCGAGAGAACGGCCAGGGGTGGCGGGGGCGCCAGGGGCGGAGAGGATGCAAGCGCGAGAGGATCGTCGAACCCGGTCCAGTAGGCGGGTGTGCTATTCGGCAATGGATGGACGAAGTGCGCGTGGAGGACCTCGGCAAGCACGTCGGCGAAACGGTGACGGTGCGCGGCTGGCTCTATCACCGCCGATCGAGCGGGAA
>CAZVPE010000180.1:0-12315 GCA_964628155.1 uncultured Polyangiaceae bacterium
GCACCCCGTGCTCGGTCAGCCAGTCGGCGCCGTCCTGGAGCGCGGCGATGCCCTTGTCATCGATGAAGGACAGCGTGGTGTGAGAGCCGTACGATACGAGCTTGTCGACGACGGCCTGCGGATACTTCGAAATCTGGTTGGCCAGGGCATGGGCCTCGACGCGATGCTCGTTGGCCCAGTCGATCTCCGCCTGATGCGCCTTGATCACGCTGCGGATCGTGTCCGCCTCGGCCCGGACGTAGTCGTCTCGCACGAGGTACGTGGTGAAATCGATCGCCTTGTGGAGCTCTTTGCCCTCCTCGAAGATGCGTATCGCGCCGTATTGCACTTCCGTGAGTTCGAGCGGCCCCGTCCAGATCGACCACGCGTCGACGGCTCCGGAGGCGAACGCGGGCGCCGCGTCGGGCGGATTGAGATAGACGACGTTCACCCGGTCGCGCGGCACGCCATATTTCTCGAGCGCGGCGACGAGCAGGAACTCGGCGACGCCCGCCCGGTTCACGGCCACGGTCTTCCCCACCAGGCCTGCCACCGACGTGATCCCCGACTTCGGCAGCACGATGATCGAAGTCGTCCGCGGCGTCGTGACCGCCCACGACACGAAGCTCAGCTTCGCGCCCGAAAGGATCGCCTGATCCGCGGGCGTCGAGCTGCCCCCGAAGCTGAAGTCCGCGGTGTCGGTGGCGACGGCCTGCAACGTCGGCGCGTGGTTGGGAAAGGGGCCGATCCACTCGAAGTCGATGCCCTGATCCCGAAGCGTCGGCTCGAAGACTCCGCGCGTCTTGGCGACCGAGGTGATCCCGTACGTGAGCCGCACTTTCTTGCGCGAGGAGTTCCCCACCGACGCCTTCGCGCGCTGGCACGCCGCCAGCGAGGGGGACACGGCCGCCGCTGCGGCGCCGGCAATCAGAGCGCGTCGAGCGATGCGCATGGCAGCCTCCGTGGGTGAGACGATGGAAACCTCGACGGGACCCGTGCGATGGGAGACATGTCGTCAGCCTCTCGGCCTCGCGAAGTTGGGGTGCCAGGCGAGCAGCCGACGCTCGAGGAGTCGCGCGAGAGGTCCGACAGCATCCCGATGAGCGCGTAGAGCACGATGACGAGCACCATGACGTCGGTCTGCAAGAACTCGCGGGCGTTCGTCGCCAGAAAGCCGATGCCCGCGGATGCCCCCAGGGATTCGGCGCCCACGAGCGCGAGCCACGAGGTCGTCAGGGCCGTGCGCACACCGTTCAGGATCGAAGGCAGCGCGCCCGGGAGCACGACGTGGACGATGACCTCTCCGCGGCCCAAACCGAAGACGCGGCCCATCTCGAGCAGCTTCGGGTCCACCTGGCGGATGCCGAGTACGGTGTTCAAATAAAGCGGAAACATGCTCGCCAGCCCCACGAGGAACACTTTGCCGACCTCGCCGACGCCGAACCAGATGACCACCAGAGGCATGATGGCCAGGAAGGGGACCGCGCGGATCATCTGAACGCTGCGATCGAGGGCCGCATCGGCGACGCGGACGAGCCCCACCAGCGCTCCGAGCGCGAGCCCGCACGCGGCGCCCTCGCCGAAGCCGAGGAGCGCCCGGCGCAGGCTCGCCAGCATGTTGCCCTGGAGCTCCCCGTTCCCCCAAAGCCTGGTCGCTGTGGCGACGACCGTGCTCGGCATCGGCAGTATGGTCGACTGGAGAAGCCCGCACCGGGCCGAGACCTCCCATACGAGCAAAAGGCCCAGAGGCCCGCACCACGACAGGAGTCGGTACGCGCGCGAGCTCAGCGCCGCCGGGCGCGGCGCCGGAGATGGGCTTCGTCGCTCCGTCGCGTGGTCGGTGCGGGTGCGGACCGTCGCGGCGGAAGCCGATCGGGGCGCTGCAATGGCGGTGGATTCGGGCGACATGTCCTTGGTGCCCAACGACCGCCGAGTCACGCGAGGGTGGCGACCCGCCCGGCGGCGGGGTGCGGCGGCGAACACGCGCCTCCGTCGTACTCCTTGTCTGGTCGAACGACCAATGAGCAAAACGAATGTCTCGTTCCGGCGTTTCTCATCGTCCAACGGGAAGAACCTGAACGGCCACAGCCGCCCATCGCCCGTCGCGTTTGGAGTACACACGAAAGAACCGTTGCTCGACGGCCTCCCCCGCGGGCCGCTCGACTCGGATTCGGCCCCGCGTTACGGCGGTCGCTCCGAATAAATGAATGTCGAAATGGCTGAAGGTTACCGTTGCCGGTTCGTCCACGCTCATCAGGTGCGATTTTGTAACGACCCGTCCATCCGCTGTCGACGCAAGGAAGTCATCTGCCAAGACCTCGGCGAGCTCTCGGCGTCGATGCTCGGCGTAAGCAATATTCCAGCGCCGATCGAGGTCCGCAACCTGCTCTTTGTCCTCGTCGAGGTCCATTTGCTTATTCCTTTCCTGGGACACCACCTCGCCATCACTTCTCATGGCGGGTCGTCGCGAGCCGAGGGATAGCGTAACCGGGAATCGCGCGACGAAATGCGCACTCGGTTCCGTGGCCTTGCCACGCGCTGGCCCACTACGGGGACAACCCGCGCTCGGTCGAACGCCGACGCGGTTTCCCGGCAGCGTTGCCGGGCGCATTGACCGTCCTTTCCATGCGTGCGATCACGGAGCCACGGGCGAGGGAAGCAATGGAGCGAAGGCATCCGAACGTGGTGAACCTTCACGAGGTCGAAACCGTCGAGCTCGAGAAAGGGCGCCGCTTTCTGTCACGAAGCAAAGCGCTCGCGCGGGCTGCCAGCGGCGTGGAGCTCGCGGCCAACTGGTTCGAAGTGCCGCCCGGCAAGACGGCATTTCCCTTCCACTACCACTGCGCCATCGAGGAGGGGGTCTTCGTGCTCGAAGGGACGGCGACTTTGCGCATCGGCGCGCGCGAGGTCGCCGTGCGGGCCGGAGACTGGATCACGCATCTCGCCGGGCCGGACCATGGGCACCAGTTGCTCAACACGGGCGACGCGCCGCTCCGTTACCTGTGCATCTCGAACCGGGCACGCGCCGACGTCGTCGGCTACCCTGACTCCGGCAAGATCGCCGCCCGCGCTCCAGATCCCGCCCAAGCGGGACGATCTCTCGTGAATGCGGTGTTCAAGGAGAACGCTGCCGTCGACTACTACGAAGGTGAGAGCGACTGAATAGGTTCTTTCCCCGCAGAGAAACGGAATCGTCAAACGACGGCCAGCACCTCGGCCGCATGGCCCTCGGGCTTCACGTCGACGAAGACATGCGCGACCTTGCCGTCGCGTAGGACAAACGTCGTCCGGTGGATTCCCTCTTTGCCGTTGGGTCGCGGTCCCCACACCCCAAATCGATCGGCAACCTGGTGGCCGGGGTCCGACAGAAGGGGAAAGTTCAGCGCATACTTGGCGCGAAATGCCTCGTGACTCACGACGTCGTCCGGGCTGATTCCCAGAACGTGGGCACGGTCCTGAAAATCGGCTCGCGCGTCGCGGAATTCCTTGCACTCGATGGTGCAGCCAGGTGTGTCGTCCTTCGGATAGAAGAAGAGAACGACCGGCTTTCCCTTGAGCGCGGACAGCGTCACGTCGTGGCCTTGGTCGGACTTGAGCGTGAATTCGGGGACGGCGTCCCCCTTCTTGAGCGGCATGAATGTGCATGAAACATCCGCGCCTGGCCGAAAGACAATCGCCAAATCCACATAGCTCCCATGAGCAAGGTCAATGGGTCGGCGGGCTTGGAGGTCCGCGTCACGCCGACGGATCATCCGATGTGCGAGCGCGCATTCATCGACGACATTCGCGACCAGCTCATCCCGTGTTCGTCGACGCTTGACCCATCTGTCTTGTGTACGGGACACCAACGTGGGACGCTCCGTCAGGGTCCGTGGACCTCGCCGGAAGGAAGGAGAACCCGATGACCGTGGAGTTCATTGGCGCGATCGGCACACAGAACGGCGCGGAGGGGCGTCCGGCCCGGGGCCCGATCATCGACAAGCCGTTCGTAGGTGCCTTCGCCCGGGCCCACGAGTACGCGGGGTTCGACCGCGTCCTCATCGGCTACTTCAGTGCCGCGCCGGACGGCTTTGCGAGGGCATATCGGTGGACGGGCGGCGAGCGGGGGCGGAGCTCGGTCCGCAGGTCGCTGCGTACGCGGCGCGCCAGACCGATCGCCTCAAGTTTCTGCTCGCGCACCGTCCCGGCTTCGTCGCCCCGACGCTGGCGGCGCGGCAGCTCGCGACATTGGATCAGTTCATCGACGGCCGCCTGGCTGTGCACGTCATCACCGGCGGAGCGGACCACGAGCAGGCCAAGGACGGCGATTTCCTCGACAAGGCGGCGCGATATGCGCGCACCGACGAGTACATCGAGCTTTTGAAGAAAACATGGACCAGCGAGGCGCCCTTCGACCACAGCGGCGCGTTCTACAAGGTCGTCGATAGCTTCTCGGCTGTGCGATGCGCGCAGCAGCCGCATATTCCCGTGTACTTCGGCGGGTCGTCCGACGAGGCGATTGCAGTGGCGGGGCGTCACGCCGACGTCTACGCCTTCTGGGGCGAGACGCTCGATCAAGCGCGCGAGACCGTCGGCAAGGTCCGTGCGTCCGCGGCCCGCTTCGGCCATGAGAACAGCATCCGATTCAGCCTCTCCGTGAGGCCCATCCTCGGGCGGACCGAGGAGCAGGCTTGGGCGCGCGCCGGCCGAATCCTCGAGTCGGCCAAGGCGAGCGACGTCTCGCAGCGCGCGTCGATCTTCCGGCGCGCCGGGGAAGCGCCGCAGAACGTCGGGTCTCAGCGCTTGCTCGAGGCCGCCCGAGGGGGCAAGGTCCGCGACAAACGCCTCTGGACGGAGATGGCACTCCTCACCGGCGCGGGCGGTAACTCGACGGCCCTCGTGGGCACGGGCGAGCAGGTCGCCGAGGCGCTGCTGGAATACTGGAAGCTCGGTATCACCACGTTCTTGATCCGTGGCTTCGATCCGCTCGAAGACGCCATCGAATACGGCCGTGAGCTCATTCCGCGCGTTCGGGCGGCCACGGCGGACCGAGCCGTCGAGCGCGTTGCCTGACCGTCCTGGTCGCCGTCACTTGGCCTCGCGTGATTTCTGGGCGAGCCGTTGCAGGACGCGCTCGGTGCTCTGCTTGAAGCCCGCCTGGATGTACGGACCAAGCTTCCAGATCTGGCACTGGTACCTTGGGTCATCCGCCCACTCGTCCCAGCCCGAATCGCGCCGGAACTGTCCAAGGAGCCCGGAAGCGACGATCTCGGCTTCGTTCACCGGTTGGCGGTCGTCGCGATCCGGACCCACGTAGATGGCGTCCGAAGCGCAGTACAGCTCGCACATGAAGCAGGTTTGGCAGTCGTCGATGCGAGCGGCGACCGGCACTTTGTCGGGCCCCGGCTCGAGCACGTTGGTCGGGCACACTTCGACGCAGCGGTTGCACCCGGTGCAGCGCTCTCGGACGATCAGCTCAAACATACGTGGCCTTCCATTCTTGGTGGGTTTCCGGTCTCGTCCACACGTCGTCGAGGCCGCCGATGAGCAACCGGCGCGCCAGACCAGGGCGCTCCGCCGGGGCGTCCGAGCGCTCGTGCATCCCACGGCTCTCGTCGCGCGCGAGGGCCGCGGCGTAGCAAAGTCGAGCGGTCGCCGCGACGGCCGCCGTCTCCCGCGCGAGGACGGCGTCGGCCCCTTGCGCGTGATCGTGGTCGCGGATCTCCCGCCAGGCCATCTCCAGTCGCCCGAGAGAGTCGCGGAGTTTCGGCCCGGAGCGAAACAGGTTCTTGTCGAGCGGCAGGATCTCGTCCTGGGCGACCTTGAGCACGCTGCGACGATCGACCTGTTTGGCGGTGCTGCGCGGGCGCAGGCCCGCGGTGCCCTGCGCTCGAACTTTGTCGCCGACGCGCCGTCCGCGGGTTCGCGTGAGCTCGGCCGCCGCTTGTCCGGAGAGCAGTCCCGACGTAAGGGCCCACGCGGAATTCGGGGATCCGCCCCCGCTGACGGCGCCGGCAATGAGCTCGCGTGTCGCCGTGTCACCTGCCGCGAAGAGGCCAGGAATCGTGGTCTCGCAATGGTCGCCGACGATGCGCAGACCGCCCGTTCCCCGGATCGTGCCCTCGGCGAACAACTTGACTTCGAACGGTTCGCCATAGGGATCGATGCCCTTCCGCACGAAGGGCAGGAGCGTCATCGGCTGGATCTGCGGGAGGGACTTGCGGAGACCGTCGGGGCACTCGTTCAGACGTGCGTAGACCGGGCCCTCCACGAGCGCGCGTCCGAGCGCCCCATTGCGCGGGAGGACGTCGAGCTCCTTGCCGTCGGCGTCGTAGTACCGCGCGTACGCGTAGATAAGCGTGCGCGTCGAGTTCCAGCGCGGAGAGACGGAATACGCGTTCGAGAATTCCATACCGGATAGCTCGGCACCGGCCTCGAGTGCCATCAAATGACCGTCGCCCGTGTTCGTATTGCTTCCGAGCAAGCCACCGAGAAAGCCGCAGCCGCCGGTCGCGAGAATGACGGCGCCTGCTCGCGCGGTGTACGGCTGGTGGATTTGACGTCGTAGCCCGTTCGCGCCCGCGGCGGAGCCATCGTCGTGGAGCAGCAGCTCGATCACCGGGCTCTGATCGAGAATCGTCACGCCTGCGTCGACGGCGGCGCGCCGCAGAGCCCGGAGGTACTCGGGCCCGCGGAGCGCGTTGTAGACGGTCTGGCCTTCATCGTTGACGTCGAAGCGATAGAAGGGTGAAAGCGTAGGGAGCGTGCGCCACGTCGTATCGATGATGCGCTCCATCCAGCCTCGGTCGGCCAGGCCGCATCCAGCGATCCAGTGCTTTTCAATCGCTTCGGCGCGAGCCGTGCCCTCGGCGGAGACCCACCAGTGTCCCGGCCCACCCGTCGCCGTGACGCCGCTCGTTCCCACGTAGCCTTTGTCCACGAGCACCACGCGAGCCCCGGCTTTGGCCGCGGAGATGGCCGCCCAGCAAGCGGCCATCCCCCCGCCCGCGACCAGCACGTCGGTTTCGATCTGCAACGGCGCGGGCGCACCCGCTCGCATGGGTTCAGGCATTGGGATGCGTCCTGTATAGCAGACACAAGAGAACCGACGAACGCCTCCGGCGCGAGGCGACCGCAGGAGCGTCGAAGCCGGTACCCATCGCGCTCAGGCCGCCGGTTCCGCGATGCTCGGCGCGGCGCGAGCGGCCAGTGGCCAGTGGGTGAGTCCCAAAGCCGCGAGCGAGCACGCCGCAATACCGCCCGTCATCGGCCGCGGGGTCCCGTCGAGGAAGGCACCCACGATCGCGATGACCACGAGTCCTGTGATGCTCTCCAGCGTCGCCATCAGGGCGGACGCCGTCCCGGCGAGCTCCCCGTAGTCCTCGAGCGCGAGCACGGTCGTCGCGGGAATCACGAGACCGAGGAATCCGTAGGCGATGAAGAGGAGCCCGGTCACGACGCCAAGCCGGTCGACCGCGCCCAGCATCAGCACGAAGAGCAGGGTCGCCGCGGCCGCGAAGCCTGCCACCCCCACGCGGAGCACCCGTCGCAGGCCGAAGCGCGCGCCCAGCCTGCCGGTCAGCTGCGAGGCCCCGATGAACGAAGCTGCATTGATCGAGAAGGCGAGGCTGTACGCGCGCGGGGTGAGGCCGAAGTGCTCGATGAGGAGGTAGGCCGAGTTGGCCAGGTATGCAAAGAAGCTCGCGATGCCGAACGCCACGATGAGCGCCAGACGCATGAACTTTCGGTCTCCAAGCAACGTGCGGTAGCCCGCCAGGGCGCTTTTCAGGTTTGCCTCTCGCTGCAGGCCCACGGGCCGCGTCTCGGGCAAGACCGTGGCGACGAGAACGGTCCCCAGCGCGGCCGCGAGGCCCACCACGACGAAGATGCCCCGCCAACTCCAGACTTCTACGACGAGGGTTCCGACGAGCGGCGAGAGAATGGGAGAGACGCTGAAGACGAGCATGAGGCGCGACATGAGCCGAGCGGCGTCCGTGCCGGTGTACATGTCTCGGACGACGGCGAGCGGGATGACCATTCCCGCGCACGCGCCCAGTCCCTGCAAGAACCGAAACGCGACGAGCGAGCCGCTGGTCGGCGAGAGACCGCAGCCCACGCTGGCGACGATGAACACTCCGAGCCCGGCGTAGAGGGGGCGCTTGCGGCCGATCACGTCGGAGAGCGGCCCGCAGACGAGCTGGCCAAAGCCCATGGTGACGAGGAACGCCACGAGGCTCATCTGGACCGCGCCCGTGCCGGCGCCAAGGCTGCGCCCGATGGCCGGCAGGGCCGGCACGTACATGTCGATGGCGAAAGGGCCAACTGCGGTGAGAAGGCCGAGGACGAGCGCGTTGCGCCCAAACTTCGAGGTCATGACGACTCCGGCGGCAACCGTGCCGCTCCTTTACGCCCGCTCACCGGAGCGGAGCCAGTCCTGGTGGAGCGCGGCGCACGCTCCGCCGCGGGCAAAGAGTTCCTCGTGCGATCCCATCTCGGCGATGCCGCCATTCGCGACCACGGCGATGCGATCGACGTGCTCCAGGGTGGAAAGCCGGTGGGCAATGAGGACTACCGTCCGCCCGACCATGATCGCCTCCAGGGCCGCGTTCACCTGCGCCTCGGTGGCGGGGTCCAGGCTCGCGGTGGCCTCGTCGAGGATGAAAACGTCGGCGTCGAGCAGCGCAATCCGCGCCAGCGCGAGCAGCTGGCGTTCGCCTGACGACAGCAGCATTCCGCGGTTACCGACGGGGGAGGCCAGCCCCTGCGGGCGCGCAGCGAAGCGCTCCAAGGCGCCCACGCGCAAGAGCGCGGCCTCGAGGTCGGCATCGGTTGCGTGCGGGCGCACGGCGCGCAAGTTCTCCGCCACGCTGCCGTGAAAGAGGTGGCCCTCCTGCGAGAGAAGGACGATGCGGCGCCTCAGGGAACGGTGCGACGCCTGCCGGAGGTCGACCCCGCCATACTGGACGGCCCCACGGGTCGGGTCGTAGAGCCGCGCCATCAGTTTGGCCAACGTCGACTTGCCAGCCCCCGAGGGGCCGACCAGCGCCAGCCGCTCGCCGTGCCGCAGTGTGATCGAGACCCCGGATACGACCGCAACCCCCTCCTTCCCGTAGCCGAAGGTGACATCGTTCAGCGAGAGGGCCGCGCCGGCGGGCAGCTCCGTCGGCCCGTCCGCCACGTCGACTGGGGTTTCGAGTAGGCCGAAGATCTTGTCGAGGGCCGCGGCCGCCGACTGCACGGTGTTGAACAAGAAGCTGAGCGACTGGACCGGCTCGAAGATCATGAGCAGGTAAAGCGTAAAGGCGCTGACCGTGCCCAGACTGACGCGCCCGTGCGAGACGAGCCATCCGCCCCCGCCCAGGGCGAGAACCGTCGAGAGCGCGGTCGTGGCCTCGACGACGGGGAGAAAGCGGGCCTGCACGCCGATGGCTTCGATGCCGGACGCGAAAAGCTTGTCGTTCTCACCGAGGAATCGGGCGAGCCGCGCGCGGTCCTGCCCGAACGCCTGGACCACCTTGATCCCCGCCAGGCTCTCGACCATCGTCGATAGGGTCCGCCCCGTTTGCTCCCGCACGGTCAGGTAGGCGCGTCGCGATCGCCGGCGGAAACCGACCGAGATGACCGCCAGGACGGGCATCGGCGCGAGCGACACCGCGGCCAGCGTCGGCGAAAGCGCGAAGAGAACTCCGACCAACAAGACCAAGGTGAGCGTGCTCTGGACGAAAGGAAGTAGGGCGAGCTGGACCATCTCCTCGAGCGCATCGATGTCCGACGTCATCCGCGAGACGAGAACGCCGGCGGGCGTCCGATCGAAGTACTGGGCGGACATGCCCATCAAGTGGTCGAATACCCCGTCGCGCAGATCTCGGACGACGCGCTCGCCCACCGCGCCGAGAAGCTCTGTGTGGGCGCGGGAAAGGACGGACGCGGCCAACGCAAACGCGAGAAACAAGGCGCTCGAGCGCGCCACGACCCGGAGATCGGGATGTCCCGCCCGGAGCCCGTGGTCGATCGCGTACCGGAGGATGGCGGGTACCGCGAGAGAGCCCAGCGTCGCGAACACGACCATCGCCATCGCGGAGACGGCGAGCATGCGGTGGGGCGCGAGAAGCCTGAGCGCCCTCCCCCGCATCCCATTGGCCGCCCGCGGCGTCGGCGACGCGCTCACCCGGCCCTCCGTGTGGCGCGCCCGCGATCGGAGGGCGACGGCCTTTCCGTTTGGGCCCCGCCCGTTGCCAAACCAAGGGCTTCCGGCGTGAGCAGCTCTCTATAGATTGTGCTTCGGGCGAGTAGTTCGCTGTGCGTTCCGGTGTCGGCGATGCGGCCGCCGTCGAGCAAGAACACGCGATCGGCCATCCGTAGGGTTGCCGGGCGATGGGCGACCAGCAGGGTCGTCCGACCGCGCATGACGGACGCGAGGGCGCCGAGGATCTCCTCTTCTTTGGCCGCATCGACCGCGGCCGTGGCCTGATCGAGGACCAGGATGGGCGGATCGTTCAGAAGGGCGCGCGCAAGCGCGATCCGCTGCCGCTGGCCACCCGACAGGGACAGTCCACGTTCACCGACCGGTGCCTCGTACCCGCCCTCCAAGCCGACGATGAAGTCGTGGGCGCCGGCGGCCCGAGCCGCGCGCTCCACCTCCGCGACCGACGCTCCGGCCGCGGCGAAGGCGATGTTGTCTCGGATGGATCCGCTGAAGAGAAACGCGTCCTCGAACACGATCCCCAACTTCATGCGCAGATCGGCGAGGGCGGTCCCGCGCACGTCGATCCCATCGACGACCACGCTCCCTCCGCACACGTCGTGAAAGCGCGCGAGCAGAGCGAGGAGCGTCGATTTGCCGGATCCAGTGGCACCCGCGAGCGCCACGGTCTCCCCGGCGCGGACATGCAGGTCGACCCCGCGAAACACGGTCTGACCGTCGGCGTATGCGAAGTCGACCGACTCGAAACGGATGTCTCCGCCGCGCGGCGAGCCGGAGCGCTCCCGCCGCCTCCCCTCGCCCGCCCCCGGCGCTCCGGAGGAACGCGGCAGCGACAACGGCCGGTGAACAGGATCGGCGACGGTCGGCGAGAGCGCGAGCAACGCGGCGATCGCGTTCGCCGAAACCAGCGCCCGCTGCATCTGGGCGATCGTGATCCCGGTCATGCGCAGCGGGTTGACCAAGAGCAGGACATAGTAGTTGAACTGGACCAGCCGACCGACGGTCAGCCGGCCGTCGACCACGCGCTCGCCGCCGAACCAGAGCACCGCGACGAGGCCCACGGCAGGTAGCAAGTCGAGAACCGGCATCACCTTCGCGCGCACGCGGTTGACGCGCATCGCGGCTGCGTACGCATCGGCGCTCCGAGCCTGCACCCGCCCCCGCTCGACGGTCTCGAGCCCCAGCCCTTTGATGGACCGAATCCCGGCGACCGCCTCTTCGACCGTGCTCGCGAGGGCCCCGAGCGCCTGCTGGAGCGCCCGCAGCCGCGGCCCCTGGAGGACGGTCAGCCAGCGGGCGACGAGGAAGACGCCCAGCGTCGGGCCGAGAGCGACCGCCGCCAGGGCGGGATCGATCGACGCCAGGGCCACCAAGCTGCCGACGAACATCACGGCGTTGGAAACGGTGAGCGGCACGTTGACGAACGGCTGCTGGATCTGCTGCAGGTCCGAGACGGCCCGCGACACGAGATGGCCGGCGGGAGACCGCGCATGGAACGCCAGATCCAGCCGGAGCAAATGAGCGAAGAGCCGCGCCCGCAAGTCCGTCTCCAACCGCGCCGCCAACGATTGTGCGAGGTAGCGGCGCAGTCCGGCCAGCCCCGCGCCGATCGCGGACACGAGCACGATGCCGAGCACCGCCTGGCGGAACGCCGCCCCGTCGCTCGCGCGGATCCCCAGATCGAGCCCTTGTCGCAAGGACACAGGAACGGTGAGCTTGCAGCAGGTCCATGCAAGCCCAGTGGCGATACCGGCGACAGCGCGACCGGCGTATGCCCGAAGCGTCTCGGCGAGAAGCTTCCCGCCACTTGCGCGACCGGCCTCCCGGGCCCGTTCGACCGGCGCACCGGAGGCGTTCGCTGCCAGGATGGTAGGCGAGGGCGCGACGGCCATGGCAAGCGCCGACCCTACCGTTTACGAGAGCGTGCTTGGATGAGTAATTCTGATACTGCTAGCGAGCATTTCCGCGCACGACGGACTTTCGCGCCGCTTCGAACTCGTCGCCCGCGACCCATTGCGGCGCGTCCTGCGCCTCGGCGATCTCAAGGGCGGCGAAGAAGCCGAAACGGGCGTCGTCGACCAACCCCTCGAAATTCCAAGAGGGCCGCAGCTCGTCGCTCGGCTGGTGGTAGTCGTGCGCCTCGTAGTCGACGA
>CAZVPE010000181.1:0-12291 GCA_964628155.1 uncultured Polyangiaceae bacterium
CACTGGCACCGAACATCACCAATCCCGAGGTAAATTGACGAATGCCGGCGCCGCTGCCGATCGGCGAATAGTTGATCCGAATCGCGGGATTTTGTCGGTAGTAATCGTAAAACCATCGTTTGTAGATTGGAGCGGGGAAAGTCGCGCCAGATCCTTGGAGCGAGATATCCTCGCCTTGGCTCGTGCAGCCGCTTTCTGCGCAAGGCATGGCGGCCAAGATCACGACGAGCGCCAAGGACCTAAGGGCTCGGGGTGCGCTCATGGGCCGACTTTGGACGCACGTATCGTACCATCGGCCCCCCCGGCTCGAGAGAGGGCTCCGCGTAGGGCCCAGCGGAACTTGGGCGCCTTTAGGTCAGCGATTGTCGGCTTATGTCACGGAAAGGTGACGGCGATACGGCGTACGCACCTGCGATTTGCGGTTTGCCGACTCACTTTGGCAGAACGCCAGGAGACAGCCTCGAAGGTGAAAAGTGTAAAGATAGGGCGCATTCATGGATCGTAGGCTCGGGGGTAATCACACGCCCGAGTAGTAGCCATACGCCCGCGTCCCGGCGGACCCTATTTGAATTCAGCACTCATCGTAGTTCGGCATTCGAGGGGCGCTCGTTCGCGAGAGCGATGCGGCTGCGATAGGGCTCGTCGGTGAGCGTCTCCAAGAAAGCGACGATCGCATCGATGTCGGCATCGTCCATGGCGGGCGCATCGCCCTCGTGCCGGTTGTACGGAAACGAGAGGGTGTTCACGTTGCCTCGGTACCGGTCCGGCGAGTCGTCGAACCGGGCGCCGCGCGGGTACCACCGATCGGAGTTCGTCGAGCGCGTCGCATAGAAGGCCACGACGTCGCGAAGCCTCGAGAACACGCCATTGTGCATGAACCGCTTGCGAACCGCGACGTTGCGAAGCGACGGGACTCGAAAGAAGCCGCACCACTTGCCGTCCGACGAAGGCACCTTTTTCTGCGACCGTTCGCATAGACCCAGGTCGTAGCGCTTGGCGTCGGCGTTGGCGGCGATGGCGCGGTTCCGCGGCACGCCGACGGCATCGTACGCATAGGTCGTGAAGAGCGACGACTCGGGGCGATTCGAGTGTCGGTACATCTGGTGGCAGTGACTGCATGCGCCCTTCGCCCTGTTCTCGAAGGCCGTCAGCCCCTTCATCTCGAGCGGCGAAAGCTGGGCCTTGCCGCGCAAGAAGTCGTCGAACTTCGAGGTGAACGGAGACATCGTCTCGCTGGTCAGGAAAGCATGCAGCGCCTCGCCAAGGGCCTTCATGGCGGAGGCAGGGTTTTCAAGCGCGCCGGGAAACTCTCGAGCGAGGTCGGCCGCGTATGGCGAAGCACGCAGCTTTCGTGCGATTTCCGCTTCGCTCGCGTTGTTCATCTCGTCCGCATCGAACAGAGGGAGGCGCGCGAACTCCGCGACCGTGTCGGCGCGGCCGCTCCATGTCAAGCCGCCGAACGGCGACTCCGCGACGTCGTCGTCGTCCTCCAGCGCGAAATGGAAAGGTGGGACGTATTTGACGTACATGACGGAGGGGGCGTTTCGCCGCGCGAAGTGTCCCGGCCGCGAGCCGCGCGCAACGCCGCTGTCCGACCCGTTGTCGCCGGAAAAAGCCGCGGCCGGGTCGTGGCAGCTGGCACAGCTCGTCCCCGGAGGGTCGGAAAGAGTGGCATCGAGAAAGATCGACTGCCCGACCTTCTCTCGCGCAATCAACGGCGGCACGGTATGCGGAGGAATCGGGTCCACGACCGGGAGACGCTCCGCGGGCCGAACCGCAAGCGACGCCGATGATCCAGCCGGGTTCGAAGTCGAACCGGAATCGGTCTCCGGCGCATGCCCGCGGCACGCGGCCAATAGACCCCACAAAACGGCGGAGACGGCGGCCGTCCCGTAGGACCTCCACCGTCTCCTCGGCGCCCGCGAGGGCGTCTGGGTCTGCGAGGCTGGGCCTCGAGTCATACGCCGATCAGTACACGCCTGCGTCGTCAGGCTGAATGACGCCCCAAGACGCGCAGGAGATCTGGCCGCTCGTCTGAACAGTGCAAACATCGCGCACGGTGTTGTCGGTCCGGTATTCCGTCGACGTCCAGGTGGCCGGCGGGCCGGCGTTGAACTGCAGTACCATATAGCCGAAATCGTTGTCGGTACTGCTGTTGGGGTTCTGGTAGGGCGCCCCATTGTCCGACGTGGCGAACTGTTGCACGCCACCGACGGTGGCCACACTGACCGCCGAGGGGTTCCCGACAGCCGACACGGACGAGCCGGTCAGCGGGTAGGGCAGCGCCGTGTCCAGGATGTCCCCCGCGTTGCCGCTCACCAGCGTCGCGGCCGGCTGGAAGGTGCCGCCGTCCGGCAGCGCGCCGGTCTGGAAGTTGAGCGCTTGGTAGTCGTGCGTGTGCCCGTGCAGCGCGAGGTTGATCGGGGGCGGGAAGTAGGTCCCCGGGAAGACCGAGTTCATGACCGGAGGGAATGCCGGGATTGGGTTCGTGGGGGTGGTGCCCGTCGCATACCCGAAGATGGGATGGTGGTTCGACCAGAGGTTGAAGGGCAGCGGCGAAGCGCCCACCAGATTGCCCGCCGTCGTCAACTCGCTCGCGTAGGTCGTGTAGTACAAGGATCCGGGACCGGTCGGCAGCGACGGTGACTGCGACTGGGGCTTGGCATTCGCGGTGTCGAATACGACGACCTGCGTGCTCGAGTTGATGTTGACCAAGAACGGGTTGTTCCAGTTGCCGCCCGTCGCAGTGGCGTCATTCGCCGCGTTGTCGCAGGTGTGGACACCGGTCGTGTCGTACGGGTTGGTGTCGAGGAAGCGGTACCAGCCCTGGCCGGCGCGGTTGCACTGCTCATGGTTGCCGCGGGTCATGATCCAAGGAGCCGCGGCGAGCAGCGGGGCGCCCGGCGCAAACAAGTCGGCTTGCCAGGTATCCCAGCCGAAGCCCCACGGGCTGCCGCCGCAGTTGTACCCCTGCCCCGCCGGGCACGGGTTGTCGCGGTACGCGTAGTCTCCGACGTGGAGCACGAGGTCCGGATTCTGCGCTGCGGCCAGCGCCGCGACGGCCGCGAACGGGTAAGGCGTATCGGTGCCGTTCGGGTTCGGGTCGTTGCAGCTCTGCGTGCCGTTGCCATTCTGCAAGCGGCAGCCGGTGTCGCCGAGGACGACGATCTTGGTCGGTGTTGCCTTCGGCAGCGGAAGCGACCGGCCGGCGACCACCGCGCTGGTCGCGCCCGAGGGCAGCTGATATTCGCACGAGCTCACCGGGAAGAGCGCCGGTTTGGCAGGGGGTGTGTTCACCGATCGCACGGCGAGGCTCGTCGTGCCGGCCGCTCGCAGGTTCATCGCCACCGGCGCGGCGCCGTTGATCGTGATCGTCGGACAGGGGTTCGCTCCGCCATCGGGAGCCGAGTACTCGGTGATCGCGCGCGCGATGGCGACGTTGCCCGTGAGGCCGTTCGACCCGTTTGGCCCCGTGAGCTCGACCCAGGCCGCCGCAACCTGGTTGCTCGGAGCGGCGTCGCAGAGCACGGTGGTCGTCGTCGTGGTGAGGTTCGTCGGACAGGTTCCCGCGTCGTTCGGTCCGTCGTCCACGACGACGGTGATCGTGGTCGTTCCCGGTGCGGTGCACAGGAACTGCATCGGATCGGACGGGCCAACGCCCTCGTCCTGCCCCTGCGCGCCCACGCCGCCCGAAGTAGCGCCGAACGCGCCGATCGGGTTGCTCATCGTCCAGGTGTAGCCGAGGTTACCAGGGTTCGCGCCGGTCGCCGTGGCGGTCAGAACGATCGACTCACCGACGTACACTTCGCTGCTGGTGGTCGACAGCGAGGTCCAGGTGCCGCAGTAGCTCGCGGTGCCGTTGACGAAGAGGTTTCCCGCATCCTGACCGGGGAGCGAGCAGAGCATCTGAACGGTCACGTTCGTCGTACCGCCCGCCGCCACGTTGATTCCGGACGCGCTGCCCTGACAGCTGTCCCCGCCCACGATCGACGCCGTGAGAGAGATGGAGTCGCCGATCGCCGCGGGCACACCGCCGAGCTGGAACTCGATGGACGCGCTGTTGCTCACGTTCACGGTGCCGGGGTTGGGCGCGTTCGGCAGACTGACCGGCGTGCTGGAGCTGGTGAGGAGATCGTACGTGACGCTCGAGAGGACAGCGCCTCCGGGGAGCGTGAGCGCGAAGCCCAACGTGCCGACGTCGCCTCCCGGGCTCGACGCAGTCGTCGAGTTGGACGCCGGACCACCGCCGCTGTTCTCTTGGGAAGACCCGGAGCAAGCGAGGGGTGTCGCCCCGGCTCCCAAGGTTACGGCTCCGCCGAGGATTACCGCCTGCTTCCAGTTCCGCTGCACGATCGTTTTGCCTGACATCAGAACGCCTCCGGGGACGGGCGATGCTCACGGCGGACACGCCATGCCGAAGCCCTTCGCTCAGGCCTCAACTGCAACGCGCAGACCAGTCGGGCTGCATCTGAAATTTGGGCCGAAATGACCACAAATCTCGGACATCCGAACGAAAACAAGGCCGCTGACCCTCCGGGATTCGAAGGCGCGTCTTACGAAAATCGTTCGGTGGGCCTTCGCCCGCGTCGGACCCTCTGCACGGCACCAGACACCCTTTGCGCGGGCTACCCGTACAGGCGCTCGCCCATCGTTCTCGGAGCCCGACATTCCGAATGGCTCTTCCGAGGCGTGGCGCACGGCCCATCCGACCGCACACACCGCGGGGTCGAGAGCGGTTCTCGGCTTGCATCACCACCAAACGGAGGTGGTCATGAACCGATACGGGTTTGCACTCATGCTCGTGGGATTGCCAGCGCTAGCCGCCGCAGCAGAGAGTCCGCCCAAGGCTGAAGCGCCTCCGCACCAGACGCACATCGACGGGGATGCCGATCGATTGCTCCGGCAGATGACTGACTACGTCGCGGGTCTGCAGACCTTCAAGGTCACGAGCTCCACGGTGGACGAGGTCGTGACCAAGGACGGGCGCAAAATCGATGTCACCGGCGATCACGAGGTGTCGGTCGCGCGTCCCAGCCGGCTACGAAGCACGCAGGTGGGCGCTTCGAACGGGCTTTCCTTCACCGACGACGGCAAGACGATGACGGTCTATTGCAAGGGGAACAACGAGTACGCCAGCGCCCCCTCGCCTGCGACCATAGACGCAACGGTCGACGCGCTCCACAATAAATACCAGCTCGACGCGCCCGGGGCGGACCTCCTTTACAGCCACCCCTATGACGTTCTGACCGACGAGGTGACCGCGGGCCAGTTCATCGGCAAGGAGACTGTCGATGGCGTGCTGACGAATCATCTCGCCTTCCAGGAGAAGGAAGTCGATTGGCAGGTGTGGATCCAGGATGGACCGCAACCCCTGCCGTTACGATACGTCATCACGAGCAAGACGATAAAAGACGAGCCGCAGTTTACAGTTCAGCTGTCGCACTGGCAGCCCCACGCTCCGCTGGACAATTCCGTCTTCAAGTTCCAACCGCCGCCGGGAGCGAAGAAGATAGCGTCGTTTCCGACTTCGTGTAGCAAGTCCCAATGACCATCCAAGGAGAACCTTCGATGCGACCGCAGCGCAAGGTTTGCTGTTCGTGGTCGCGATGCTCGTTTTGATCCTGGCCTGTGTCACGATCGTCGCCCACGTCGCCCAGGCGTCCTCAGCGCACCCAAAGCACCGCGCCCCAGGTGATCAAGAATATGGCCGGGACCGTCGCCGGAGCGACCAGCCCCGCCATTCGAAGAATCAGCGGCCCAGCTATCAATAGCTCCTCCCAGGGATCACTCGGCTTGTGGGTGCGTCGCAACTTGCCCATGGTGATGAGGCCCGCTGCGACAGTTACGTAGAGCGAAACGAGCGACGCGATCGCCGTCCAAGGCAACAAGGCGACTAGCAATTCGAGCGTGACCGCGTGTGGATTCAGCCGCTCCGTGTTGGTCCCCACCACGCAGATCGCGTACGCAGACAGCAAGAACGCCTGCGACGCGAGTATCCAAGTCGTGCGCTTGGCGAGCAGATCGTTTTCGTAATCAAGCCTCTCGCGGACATCGTGGGCGGTCTCGTAACGATTGTTGCTCTCGGGATTCATTGCACCTCCTCGCTTGCAAATGCGGGACGCGTGGGTCCACCGGCGAAGTTGAGACATCGGGACCGCGCTCGACGGCCGAGACGCTCGACGCCCGCCCGGTCCGACACATGCGTCGGGTCGATGGTCGGTGGTTTGCACCTCCGACGGATTCGAAAAAGAGCGATTCAAAAGAAGGAGACCTTCATGGCATCTCTCATCGAGAACTACGGCTTTGTCGGGAATATGCATGGGTCGGCGCTCGTGTCGCGCGAAGGGTCCGTGGATTGGCTCTGCATGCCGCGCTTCGATTCCGCAGCCTGCATGGCGGCGCTGCTCGGCCGCGACGAGCACGGGTGTTGGATGATGTATCCCGGCTCGACCGTCCGGCGCGTTCAACGACGCTATCGGCCGGGAACATTGATCCTCGAGACGGACTACGAATGCGATGGGGGGGCCGTGCGTCTCATCGACTTCATGCCGCTGCGGCGCGGCCCGGAAGATCGGCACGCGCTGGTCCGCATCGTCGAAGGACTCGAAGGCACCGTGCCACTTCACTTGTTCCTTTGCGTGCGCTTCGGGTACGGCGGCTATCGCCCGTGGATAACCCAGACCGACGGGGGGCCGATCGAGATGACGGTTGCGCCCAATGCCGTGGCGTTTTCTACGCCGGCCGCAATCGCTGTCGACGGTCAAGACCTGCGCGGCCTCATTGCGGTGAGAGCCGGGGAGCGCATTCCGTTCGAGCTCACGTGGCATGCCTCGGAGACACCCTTTCCGGGTCGGGTCGACGCCGAAAGCGAGCTGGCCCAGACCGAGCTGGCTTGGCGGGAATGGTCAGGGCGCTCGACATACCAAGGCGCCTACCGGGACATCGTGAACGAGTCGCTCGTCACTCTGCGGGGCATGCTCTACGCGCCAACGGGGGGCATCGTTGCCGCGCCGACCGCGGCGCTACCCGAGGAGATCGGCGGAACGCGAAACTGGGATTACCGCTATTGCTGGCTGCGCGACGCCACGCTCACCCTCAACGCGCTGATGGTGGGCGGTTACTCGACGGAGGCCGCGACCTGGCGCGAATGGCTATTGAAGGCAATCGCCGGGGACCCGGCGCAAACTCAAATCATGTACGCCATCGACGGCGAACGCCGCTTGACCGAGTTCGAGATTCCATGGCTGCCTGGGTATGAGGAGTCGCGACCGGTTCGCATTGGCAACGCGGCGAGCGAACAATTCCAGCTCGACGTCTTCGGAGAAGTCATCCACGCGCTCTACGAATCGAGGCGACTCGGCGTTGCCGAAGCGCGGGACCGAAGACCCGCTCGTGCCTTGATGGATTTCCTCGAAACATGCTGGCAAAAACCAGACGACGGCATCTGGGAGGTCCGCGGGGGGCGTCGCCACTTCGTGCATTCGAAGATGATGGCCTGGGTCGCCGTGGACCGCGCGATTCGAATCGCTGAGGAATTTACCGTCGAAGACGATCCGATACGGGTCCTCTTGCCCCGCTACCACATGCTCCGCGATCGCATCCACCGTGACGTCTGCGAGCACGGGTTTGATCGGCAGCAGAATGCCTTCACGCAGTCCTACAACAGCCCGGCTCTCGACGCCGGCGTGCTGCTGATGCCAGCGCTCGGATTTTTGCCTGCCAGCGACCCCCGCGTGCAGGGGACCATCCGAGCCATCGAGAAGAACCTGGTCCGAGACGGGTTCGTACTCCGCTACAAGCCGGAACATACGGGGGATGGGCTGCCGGGCTCCGAAGGGGCGTTTCTTGCCTGCAGCTTCTGGCTCGTCGATGCGTACGCGTATTCGGGTCGTCGCAAGGACGCCGAAGCGCTGTTCGGTCGACTGCTCGCGCTTCGCAACGACCTCGGGCTCCTGGCCGAAGAATACGAACCCAATTCGGGACGCTTGATCGGAAACTTTCCTCAGGCGTTCTCGCATCTGGCACTCATTCACTCAGCCAGTGTTTTGTCCGGCGCAGAGCTGAGCGACCGGGCGACCGTCAACGGCGGCAGCAAGCAGGCTGCGGCGGTCGCGGCTGACTGACGGAACTTCGAGGCGAGAGTGCCAGAGGGGTTGCTGAAAGACAATCGCGATAGAAAAAAGCTATTGGCGCCATTTCTTTCGTCGATGAGTGCCGTACCCGGCTGTGAGTCGCAAGGACGCCGCCGCTTGCGTTTCAACGGCTCTGCCTTAGGTGGTCGGCGTCGCACCCGAGGGAGGTTTCCGATGAATACGCCAGAGTCAAACCGCGGCTTGATCAAGCTGGTCGTCGTTCTGGCAGCGGTCGCAACCGCTGCCGTGAGTTGCAATTCCGATAAGACACCCGCCGCATCGTATGATCAAGTCGTGGACCGGAAAGGCATTTCGCCGACGTCTGGTATCAAGCCCGTTGCCCTCCAAACTGAAGCACCGGCGCCGGGCCAAGGCGCACCGGCCGCATCGAGACGCAAGCCGAACATTCTCTTCATCATGGGCGACGACATCGGCTGGATGCAGCCGAGCATCTACCACCGCGGCTTGATGGTCGGAGAGACGCCCAACATCGACCGCATCGGCAACGAAGGCGCGGTCTTCCTCGATTACGTCGCGATGCAGAGCTGCACCTCTGGCCGCAACGCCTTCTTCACGGGTATGTATCCGGTGCGCACGGGGATGATTCCGCCGCAGTTGCCGGGTAGCCCATCCTGGCTGAGACCTGGAACTCCCGCCCTTGCGAAGTTTCTGCTCGACCTCGGTTACACGACTGGCGAATTCGGCAAGAACCACCTCGGCGACCACACCGAGGCACTGCCGACCGCCCACGGATTTCAAGAGTACTGGGGCTATCTCTATCACCTCGACGCGATGCAGCAGGTGAGCTTCCCAGACATCAACAAGAGCGCGACGGTGCAGAGCGTCGCTCCGCCGTGCAAGAACACCCCCATCCCGGGCGTGCCCGAAGTCCCGGGCGCCGTCGACCCCAAAGTCGCGACGTGTCTTACGCCGCCTCGCCCGGTGATCTGGTGCAAGTCGGGGGACGGGACGATGAAGAACCAGAACTGTCACGACGAGGGTCCGCTCACTCTCGAGCGGTCCAAGACGGTCGACGAAGAGATCTCCGGCAAGGTCATCGATTTTATCGACCGCAACGCCCCGCAGAAGACCGGAAAGCCGTTCTTCGTCTGGTACAACCCGGCGCGCATGCACGTCACGACCATGCTCTCGCCCAAGTACATGGAAATGGTGGGCGAGTCCGGCGGAAAGGACTGGGGCGTCAACGAAGCCGGAATGAAACAGATGGACGACAACATCGGATACGTCCTCAAAAAGCTCGAAGAGCTCGGAGAGCTCGACAACACCCTCGTCGTCTTCACCACCGACAACGGCGCGGAGGCGATAACCTTCCCCGATGGGGGTGTCACGCCATTCAAGGGACAGAAGGGCGAGGCATGGGAAGGCGGTTATCGCTCCCCGGCGGTGGTTCGCTGGCCAGGCCACATTCAACCAGGCACGGTGAAAAAGCAGCTGTTCGCTGCCCTCGACTGGATGCCAACTTTGGTGGACATCGCAGGAGGGCCGAAAGGCGACGGCCTGAAGAAAGAAATCGAAGCGGGCAAGTATCCGGGGATCGTGAAGACCACACTCGACGGCTTTGATCAGCGCGATTACCTCGAAGGCACGACGGAAAAGTCCGCGCGCGACCATTTCTTTTATTATTCGGGCGCGACCCCGTCCGCGATTCGTTACAAGAATTGGAAGATGTACTATACGATGTCACAAGCTGGAGCGACTGGTTGGATTATGCCACTTATTCCCTTTCACTTCACCTTGGTCCAGAATATCAAGCGTGATCCATTTGAGCAGGCGGTAGGCGTGAGCCAGAACACAGTCATGGGGTTTGGAGGTGCGCTCGCGTCGCCGAGCTCCGCCTATATGTACGACTGGGGAATGCTTCCGATCGGCCAGCAACTCTGGGAGCAGCACCTCATGACCTTCAAAGCCTATCCGCCGCTGCAAGCTGCGGCGACGTACAATCTCGATGCGATCATGAAGCAAGTTCAAGAGAAGGGCCACGCGAGCGATTAATCGCCTCATCTTCGCCGCAGCACCTGCCAGAAATTCTCGAAATCTATTTGCGAAGGCGGATTCGGATGCGAGCCCGAATTGACGGATGGTCGAGGTTCGTCCTCGCGATGGGCATGATCGGTTGCGGAAGAGAAAGGTCGTCCGATGGGCCGGGGCCTCAAAAGACACAAGCCAGCAAATCGTCGGGCCTTGCGCCCGCAAGGTCCGTAATCGAGAACGCGAAGGGCGGACAATCGCCATTTGGCCCCACTATCGAGAACACTGCGCCTCCTTCTGGTTCCGCACCATCCGGGTCTCCGGAAATGGTTTGGATACCCGGGGGAGAGTTCTCGATGGGCGCCATCGGTCCCGAAAGCCATCGAGGCCCGGGCTGCGGCGACCCGACCACCGACGCGCAGCCCGTGCATCGCGTCTATGTCGATGGGTTCTGGATGGACACCACCGAAGTCACGAACGAGGCGTTCGGGGAGTTCGTTCGCGCGACCGGGTACGTGACCGTCGCAGAGCGCACGCCGACGGCGGAGGAGTTCCCGGACGCGCCGCGCGAGAATCTGGTCGCCGGATCCGTCGTGTTCGATCCCCCGGCGCATCCGGTTCCGCTCGACTCGCACTTTCGCTGGTGGTCGTACTTCAGGGGCGCGAACTGGCGGCACCCGACCGGCGCCGGCAGCGACCTGCGCGGACGCGAGCGGTACCCGGTCGTTCAGGTGGCGTACGAAGACGCCCAGGCGTACGCAAAGTGGACCAAGAAGCGATTGCCCACCGAGGCGGAATTCGAGTTTGCCGCGCGCGGGGGCCTGTTTGGCAAACGGTATCCTTGGGGCGACGACCTCCGCCCGGCCGACCGGTGGATGGCCAACGTGTTCCAGGGGCACTTCCCGGAGAAGGACACGGGCGACGACGGTTGGGCGGGGGTTGCGCCCGTCGCGTCGTTTCCGCCGAACCGCTATGGGCTCTACGATGTGGCCGGCAATGTCTGGGAGTGGGTCGCCGACTGGTACCGCTCGGACTACTACGAAGCGTTCGACCGGGATCGGGTCGCAGACAACCCGAGCGGCCCCGAGGACTCGTATGATCCCGGCGAGCCGGCCGTTGCGAAGCGCGTGCAGCGCGGCGGCTCGTTCCTGTGCTCGAGCGAGTACTGCACGCGATACCTGGTCGGCTCGCGCGGCAAAGGTGAACCGTCGAGCGGTGCGAACCACCTTGGTTTCAGGTGCGTCGCCTCGGGGACTCGATGAGAAAAGGCCTCGGAGCGCCCGGGCGACGGGCCAGCCTTTCGTTGGCGGCAGGCCTCGTGATCATGGCAGCGTCGGTCGAGCCTGCGATTGCCGAAGGCGAGCGTGCCGACGCCGCGCCGCCGACCTCCGACGTAGGGGCAAACGCGATCGATGAGGCCACGACCCCGCTGCCGATCAAGACGCAGATCGGATTCAAACCTTCCTATACGTTCCCGAACGGTGACGATCGCTACAAGGCGGAACTCCTCTTCGAGCCAGTTCTCCCTTACCAAGGGCTGCTTGTACCGGCGCTCGAAGTGCCCTGGTTCTGGTCCATCGCCCGCATTCAGCTCTCCGCGCTGAGCCAGCAGAACGGACAAGGGCCAGCTTCCGGCTTTGGCGATCTGACGTTCACGGACCTCGGCGCGCGCCACGTCGGGCCATTCGACGTTGGTGCGGGCTTCGCGACCGTCTTTCCGATGGCGACCAACCCTGCCCTCGGGCAGGGAAAGGTGCAATTTGGCCCGGCTGTTGGGGTGCGACTGCCGGGGGATCCTCTGAACGTCGCCGTACTCGTGCAGAACTTCTACTCCGTCGCCGGTAGCAGCCAGAGCCCCGACGTGGCGTACGTAACGGTACAGCCGTTCGTCACGATTCACCTGCCGTCCGACTTCTTTGTGACCTCAGACGCGCCCATGGCTTTCTACTGGCGTGGCAAAGGCTCGACAGTTCCGGTCGACCTCGGATTCGGCCGGGCCTTCGGGGAACACTTCGTGGGGTCCGCGCAACTCTGGGACACGCTGGCCGACTCCGGGCACGGCAACATCAAAATCCGCGTCGTCTTGAACTTCCAGCCATAAGGGTTCAGTTCTGCGTCGCCCTGGCAGCCTTCTGCGCTTCTTCGACCTTCTCCTTCAGGTCCTGAACGT
>CAZVPE010000182.1:0-12186 GCA_964628155.1 uncultured Polyangiaceae bacterium
GCCGGAGACTCTCTACCGGGGGCCGCCGCTGCAGGTGCTCCAGACAGACGGCGCGCACGCTCCGGGGGACTCCGGGTAGACGCGCGACGAGGTGGAGCTCGGGTCGCAGCAGCAGTCCGGCGATGCGCGCGGCAACCTCGGGCGGAGTCGCGGGGTTTGCAACCAGAGCGACTCGCACGCGCGGGCGGTGGGACCACTTCGTCGAACGCGCCACCTCGGCCAGCACTTCCGCGCGCCCCGGACGCCTCGCCGCGAGGCGCACGACGTCGTCCTCGGTGAGGCGCGGATTGCGAAGCACCGAGCGGATGACGTCCGGATGCGGGTCACCGAGCAGCCGCTGCAGGGTCTCGCGGTCTGGACGTCGCGCGAGGAACTTGCGCCGTCCCAACGTGGCCGAGGGATCGCGCGCATCGCCGTGCGGCGTACCGGCCGTGGACGAAGCGGACGCCTCGGCGTCCGGCGAACGCACGAGGCGATCGAGGGCGAGGAGCGAATCGCCCGCAGCTTGCTCGCGCAAACGCTGCACGACCCCTTCCATGCCCTCGGCGTTCAGCGCGTCGACGATGGCCAGGAGCGCCTCGCGCGGCGCCGCTTCCGCTTGTTCCGCCCGCTCGCAAACGACGTCGAGCGCGCGCGCGAGAGCCTCGATGTCCGAAGTCCGGATCACGCTCTCGACGTACGACGCGCGTAGGGCCGCACCGGCCAGCGAGAGGGTCGTCCGAACGATGGCCTCGGCGCGTGCGTATCGGTCCATGGCATTCCACCTTGCCCGGGCGCCCACCCTCCCCGCGAAGCGAGGCCTGGTCAGATGCCGAGGTCGATGGTCTTCTTCTCCGTATTCGGTGGGGGCGACTTCTCGGTATTCGGTGGCGGCGATGCGGGAACCGGCGCAGGCGAGGTCGGAACCGCGACGGGAGTCGCCACGACCGACTTCGCGATGAACGGCACTTTGGTGGGGGCGGGTCGCGGCGCGGTCGGAGGCTTGGACGACGGGGGGGGCGCGTTTCCATGGTCAGGCGAGAAGGCCGGAGCCGGCGCGGACGACGATTCGAAGGGACCAGGGATCGCCGCCGGCGCCTCGATTCGTCCTTGGAGGGGCGCCGCATCCGGGACGGCGCCGGCACTCCTCGCCGCCAAGTCCTGGACCGGTCCGACGCTTCGGCCCTTGGCGACGAAGGCCGCACCCGCGACGCCCGCGCCCAGAACAACGAAAACGCCGACCGCGACGACCAGCGGCATCCTCCGGGCCGCGCCCGCCGGCGCGCCCGTCAGGGTCTGCGCGATCGGGGTACCGGTGGGAGTGCCCGCGAACGGCGGCGAGAGCGGTCCGTCGACGGACGCCGGCGCACCGCCGACCGCGATCGAGGGCGACGCGGCGGCGTAGACCTCGCTCCCGGAATGCCCGAACACGGCCGCAAGTCCGTCGCTGAGCTCCTTTGCGGTCTGGAAACGTTGCGACGGGTCGCGCTGAGAAGCCCTCGCCCACCACGCGTCGAGGGCGGGCGGAAGATCGCTGGCGCCGCCGGCGACTTGCGATGGTCGCGGAATCGGCGCGACGATGATCTTCATCAGAAGATCGCCGAGTGCCTCGCTTTCGAACGGCCGCTGTCCGGTCAGCGCCTCGAATACGATGACGCCCAGCGACCAGAGATCGCTCCGCGCGTCGACGGCCTTCGTTCCCTGCGCCTGCTCCGGGCTCATGTAGTACGGAGTACCGAGCATCGTTCCCGTTTGTGTGTTCGACCCCGAAGCTCCGGCGCCCGAAGCCTTCGCGATGCCGAAGTCGAGCACCTTGGTGATCTCGCGGTCGTCGTCGCGGACGAGGAAGATGTTGTCGGGCTTGAGGTCGCGGTGCACGATTCCCAGAGCGTGCGCTTTGGTGAGCGCGCGGCCGACCTGCGTCACGACGGGCAGAAGCTCATGCGGCGGCAACCGGCCGAGTCGCGCGAGGCGTTTGCCGAGATCCTCTCCTTCGAGAAGCTCCATCGCGATGTACGGCGTCCCGTCGCAGACCCCGTGGTCGAGTATCTGAACGACGTGCGGACTGCGGAGCTGGGCGGCCGCCTTCGCCTCCCGCTCGAAGCGAGCCTGCAACTGCGGAAGCTGCGCCACTTCGCCTTCGATGAACTTGACGGCGCATGGGATGTCGAGCCCGAGATGGGTGGCATGCCACACCGAGCCCATGCCCCCCCGTCCAAGCAGCCGATTGAGGCGAAACCGCTCGGCGATGACTACACTGGGCGCCGGTACTATCGGCATGATACGGCAGATTCACTCTAGCACTACTGCGCCGGCGCAAACTGGCGTTATGTTGGTCGGATGCCGACCGACCCGACCGACCCTCGTCACGAAGACGACGTCGAGGTCGAGGAACGCAAGAAAACCGCGGTTCCAAGGCGATATCACGTTTACTTCCACAACGATGACTACACGACGATGGAATACGTCGTCGACGTCCTCCGGCGGTTCTTCCACAAGAACGAGACCGAGGCGCTTTACATCATGCTCACCGTCCACAAGAAGGGGAAAGCGATTGCAGGAGTCTATCCCCGCGACGTCGCGGAGACGAAGGTCGCCGAAGTCATGCGCGATGCCCGCGAGCACGGGCATCCACTCCTCGTTACCGCCGAGCCGGAGTGAATAGGCACCCATGAGAATCAGCCCGGAAGTCGAAATCGCCCTGTCGGTGGCCGCAAGCGATGCCGCGCGGCGACGCCACGAGTACGTGACGATCGAGCACTTGCTCTACGCGCTCTTGCTCGACCAGACCACCGCCAACGTGGTTCGCCACGCCGGCGGCGATCCCAGTGGCCTGAAGAAACGGCTGGAGCAGTATCTGAGCGACGAGCTCGAGCAGCTCTCGGAAGACGAAGCGCGCACGCCGGCGATGTCGCTCGGCGTCCAGCGCGCCATTCGCCGAGCCGCCAGCCACGTCAAGTCGAGCGGCAAGGACGAAGTCACCGGTGCGAACGTTCTGGTGGCGATGTTCCAGGAGCAGGACTCCTACGGAGTCAAGCTCATGGAGGATCAGGGGGTCACTCGGCTCGACGTGGTGTCGTACGTCTCCCACGGCGTCTCGCGCCTCGAAGACAGCGGGACTGCACCCGGGAAGGACGGCGAAGGGGAAAGCGAGTCGGAGGCGCTCCGCCCATCCAAGGACCCACTCAAGGCGTACACCGTCAACTTGAATGAAGAGGCCAAGAGCTCGCGCATCGATCCACTGGTCGGCCGCGAGAACGAGGTCGCTCGCATCGTCCAAATTCTGGCGCGCCGGAAGAAGAACAACCCGCTTCTCGTCGGCGACGCGGGGGTGGGCAAGACGGCAATCGCCGAAGGTCTGGCGCTTAAGATCGTGCGAAACGAGGTCCCCAAAGCCCTCGCGAGCTCCACCGTGTACTCGCTGGACATGGGCGCACTCCTCGCCGGTACGCGCTACCGGGGCGACTTCGAAGAGCGCATCAAAGCCGTCATCCGAGCGCTCCAAAAGGTCGACCACGCGATCCTTTTCATCGACGAAATTCACACGATCGTCGGAGCCGGGGCGACCACGGGCGGGAGCATGGACGCTTCGAACCTCCTGAAGCCCGCGCTCGCGTCCGGAAGGTTGCGATGCATTGGCTCGACGACGTTCCAGGAGTTCCGGCAGCACTTCGAGAAGGACCGAGCTCTCGCTCGGCGCTTCCAGCGCGTCGAAGTGGGGGAGCCCAGCGTGGAAGATACGGTGAAGATCCTCGAGGGCCTGCGCAAGCAGTACGAAGAGTTCCACGGTGTGCGCTACCGCGACGAGGCAATCCGCGCGGCCGCGGAGCTCAGTGCGAAATACTTGCACGACCGGAAAATGCCCGACAAGGCCATCGACCTCATCGACGAAACGGGGGCCGCCCGCAAGCTCGGACTGCAATCGGGAGAAAGCGAGGGAGCGGCCGTCGAGGTCTCGCCGGGAGCCACGGCGGATGCGGGCATCCCCGTCGTCGAAGTGACCGACGTCGAGCGTGTTCTCGCGCGTATGGCGCAGATTCCTCCTCGTGAGGTGTCGACGAGCGACAAGGAGCGGCTACGAGACCTCGCGTCGGACCTGAAGTCGGTGGTCTTCGGACAAGACGCGGCCATCGCGCAGCTGGTCTCGGCCATCCGCCTTTCGCGCGCGGGGCTACGCGCGGCCGAGAAGCCGATCGGGTCTTTCCTCTTGACCGGCCCGACGGGCGTCGGAAAAACGGAGGTCGCCCGCCAGCTCGCCAAAGTCATGGGAATCGCCTTCCACCGCTTCGACATGAGCGAGTACATGGAGGCGCACACCATCTCGCGACTCATCGGCGCGCCCCCCGGCTACGTGGGCTTCGACCAGGGCGGCCTGCTCACCGATTCGATCGCAAAGACACCTCACGCGGTACTTCTCCTCGACGAGATCGAGAAGGCTCATCCCCAGATCTTCAACATTTTGCTCCAGGTGATGGACCACGGGAAGCTGACCGACCACAACGGCAAGCCGACCGATTTCCGGCATGTCGTGCTCCTGATGACGAGCAACATCGGTGTGCGGGACATGCAGCGCCGGGCCGTGGGCTTCGGCGGTGCCTCGGGCGAAGACCGCGACAAGCCCGACGCCGACCGAGACTACAAGCAGCTCTTCAGTCCGGAGTTCAGAAACCGGCTCGACGCACGGATCGCGTTCCGTCCGCTCGACCCGCGGGTGATGCGCAGCATCGTGGGCAAGTTCATTCGCGAGCTCGGCGAGCAGCTCGCGGCTCGGGGTGCGAAGATCGAACTGACGGAAGCGGCCACCGAGTACCTCGCGAAAAAGGGGTACGATCCGGACAACGGTGCGCGCCCGCTCGCTCGGGTCATCGAAGACCAGATCAAACGGCCGATTTCGGAGGAGCTGCTCTTCGGCAAGCTGGAGAACGGAGGGCACGTCGTCGTCGATTTGGCGAGCGATGGCGAAGACAAGCTCGTATTCCGGTACGGAACCGTCGAAGAAGGCGATCGGCACGAGGCCGAAGGAGCGTTACCATCCACGCCATGACCTCTCCGCTCGTGTCGATTCTGATGGGAAGCAAGAGTGATCTCGAAGTGATGCAGGCGGCGCGCGACGCGCTCGCCGAGTTCGGAATTCCCTGCGAGACCAGGGTGCTGAGCGCCCACCGCACGCCGGACGCGCTTTCGGAATACGTGGCGCAAGCACCGGCGCGCGGCGTCGAAGTCTTCGTCGCGGGTGCCGGCGGAGCTGCCCATCTGCCCGGCGTCGTGGCAGCCAGCACAGTACTGCCCGTCCTGGGCGTCCCCATCCCTTCGGGCCATCTGCTCGGCCTGGATGCTCTGCTGGCGATCGTTCAGATGCCGAAAGGCGTTCCCGTCGCCACCTTTGCCGTCGGCAAAGCGGGCGCCGCCAACGCCGCGCTCTTCGCGGTCTCCGTTCTGGCCGCCAAACGCCCCGAGCTGCGGCAGAAGCTCGTCGCTTGGCGCAAGGCTCAAGCGGAAAAACTGCTCAAGGATTCGGTGGTCGAGTAGCCGGGCGGGCCGGGCGCTTGACTGGAACGCACGTTCAGCTCAAAGCTGGGCGGGCGTGCCTTCTCCCCTCCGCCCCGTCGCCAATCCGCCCAACCCTTGGGCGACGAGCGACGTGGAGTATCTCGAAGGGGAGGCTCCCCCCGCCTCGCTGGAAGTGTACGAAGATCACACGCGCGGAATCCTCGCGCACAACGACAGCCCGGACGTTGGGTTCTCCTGGAGCGTGAACCCCTACCGCGGGTGCTTTCACGCTTGCGCCTATTGCTACGCGCGCCCGTCCCACGAGTACCTCAGCTTCGGCGCCGGAACGGACTTCGAGCGCAAGATCGTCGTCAAGACGCGCGCGGCCGCCCTCTTGCGCGACGCCTTCGACGCGCCGGCATGGAATGGGGAACTCGTGGCCTTCAGCGGCGTGACCGACTGCTACCAGCCTCTCGAGACCACGTACAAGCTCACGCGCGCATGCCTCGAAGTGTGCGCCGAGTACAGAAACCCGGCGGCAATCATCACGAAGGCGCCGCTCGTGGAACGAGACATCGACGTCCTGCAGGAGCTCTCGCGGGTCGCGCGGGTCGGAGTCAGCATCAGCATCCCATTCTGGGACGAGACCAAGGCGCGAGCGATCGAGCCATTCGTGACCACGCCCGCGCGGCGCGTGCGCACGATCGAGAGACTGGCGCGCGCCGGACTTCGCGTCGGGGTGATGGTCGCGCCCATCATTCCCGGACTGAACGACGAGGACATGGCAGAGGTGCTCCGCGCCGCCCGAGGCGCGGGCGCGAGCTTCGCCGGGAGCGTTCTCCTCCGGCTACCTGGCCCCGTGAAGGAGGTGTTCGAAGAGCGGCTCAGGGCATCCCTGCCGCTCCGCGCGGAACGTGTGCTCGCCCGAATCCGTGAGACCCGGGGCGGCAAGATGTACGACGCACGCTTCGGTGTTCGAGGGCGGGGTGAGGGCGTCTACGCGGACGCGATTCAATCGCTCTTCGAGCAAACGGCCAAAGCGCTCGGCCTCGAGACGTCCGAATTCGCGCGCGATCGTGGGCCCCACACCTTTCGTCGGCCGCGCGGACAGCTAAACTTGTTCTGAGTCCTTCCGGAACAGACGAATGGATCGCCCGCGCGCTCCACCGATTCTCGGTTTCGCCGCTCTCAGCCTCGCGCTGCACGTGGCGGCGTTCGCCGCGATTGGGCGCGGTGAGACAGCCGCGCGACCGGCGTTCGACCAGCGGTCCGCGTCGATTGCCGGTGAAACGCTCGACGTCGACCCGCCTGCCATCGCTGCACCCGACGAGGAGCCAGCGAGCGTTGCGGCGCCGAGCGCCGTCGGAGTCACGAGCCGCCCGCGCTCGGCCCCGCTCCGCACGGCCGGCTCGGCGACGCCAAGCGCCTCCGTTCCGCCCGCGCTCTTCGGGGCGGTGGGCGTTCGCTTCGCGACCGACCTCGCCACCACATTCACTCGCGCGTTCCCCCAAGCCGCGAGCGCCGACCGCATCTGGTCTTCGGTCCCGTTCGGCAGCGCGGGCCGTGCAGAGGTCACGCTGGTGCTCGACGAAGACGGGCGCCTCGCGAGAAGCGGCATCGACGGCTCCCCTTCCACCGCCCTCAGGGGGAGCATCGAGCGCACGCTCGTCCTGCTCGGCACCCGCGAGTTCACGGCGCGCGGAGCGGTCACAAGGCTTCGTATGACCGCTCGCGTCTCGCGCGACGAGATTCATGACGGACTGCACGGCGACGTGTTCGCATTGAGCGCTGGAAGCTTTTCTGGCGACGTCGGCGCGGCCTTCTTCGCGCTCCCTCCTGCGGGCGGGCCCGGTCGGCGAGTCGACGTAGAGATCCGGCTGCTGCCCTAGGGGGGGCCTCACGCGGAGCTCGGCGCGGCCCGAGTGCGCCGGCGGACTCCTGCAAAGCCACGCCACACGATCACGCACGCGTCCCAGGCCACGTCGAATCCAGGACGCAGAACAAGAGGAGAAAACTCCTCCGGCCGAGCGGCACTGCCGTTGCACTCAGCCTTGGGAGAAGAGCGTTCGAATTAGCGAATCGCTCGGGGAGGTTGATCATGAAAGTACCCATGGTGATCCCGGGGGGGATCGGCGTCGCGCTCGCAGCGCTCGCCTGGTGCAGCGTATCGCGGGGAGACGAAACAGCCCCGGTCTCGCCGCAGCCGCCCGCAGCCACCGCCGCGCCGCCAGCGCCGGCGCCCACCGCGCCGCCACCGCCGGCGCCCAACACGACCCAACCGCCGGCGCCCAACACGCCGCAACCGCCGTCAGCGAGCAGTAGCCCCGCAGCACCGGCTGCGCCTCCGGCACCGCCGCCTCCGGCCCCCGCCGCGCCTCCGCCGCCTGCGGCCAACGCCGCGCCGCCCCCTTCGGGGCCGGCTCCGGCGCCAGTGGCCACGGCCCCGCAGGCGACCACCAGCGCGCTGCAACCCCTCACCGCCTCCTCAACATCCGCAACACCGGCCGCGCCGACGGCCACCGTCGTCCCGCCAGCACCGGTTCCCGCGCCCGCGCCCGGACCAGTCGCCCCCGTCGCGCCCGCGATCCCCGCGAGCCCGATCGCGCCGCTGCCCATAGCGTCCCCGGTCTCGCTGCCGTCCGAGACGTCGAGCGACCCAACGTGGCACGCTCCGCGAGCCGCTCTTGCACCGACCGAGGCGGGGGCCAGCTCGGACGCAACGAACGGCGCCCTCATCGGGGCCGGACTCTTCGTACTCGCTTCGTCGTACCTGCCGGCGATCGCCGTCGCCGAGTCCAGCAACACAAAACCGGACGACCACCTCTACGTGCCCATCGCCGGCCCCTGGCTCGACCTCGTTCACCGTCCGAGCTGCAATGCCACAGACTGCAGCGCCGAATTCGGGAACCGCGCCCTCATTGCGACCGACGGCCTCTTGCAGGGACTCGGCGCTTTCATGACCTTGGTCGGGCTCTTGGCCATCGACGAGGACAGCGGGACTCCGGTCGCCAAGAACACGGAGAAGACCACCGTCCATCTCTCGCCGGCCCAGCTGGGATCCGGCTCGTACGGGGTCAGGGCGTTTGGCACCTTCTGACGAGGGTTACGCAATGCTGCACGATGCCTGCGGTCGACGGCTCGCCTGGTTGGGGCGACCCGCGGGCAACGTGCGCTGCGTGCGCCGCGAGGGTCTCGATGAGTCGACTGGCCATCTCCCCGCGGAGCGAGGTAAGGTAAGCGCATGTCGCCACCCGACACCGCGCCTCCGCCATCGGACCGACGCAGCGGCGATCGGTATTTGGCATGCACGATGGCGTCGCTCGAGCGGCCCGACGGCGAGCAGCGCGCGGCGTTGGTCCACGACATGAGCGAATCGGGCGCACTCGTCCTGGTTCGCACCACCAAAGTTGCCGTGAACGACGAAGTCGCACTTCTCCTGCACCCGACGCAGCAGTCCGACGACCCCACGCGAATCGCGCACGGTGTGATCGTCCGTGTCGAGGAACTGCCGGCCGACGATTCGGGGCCTTGGATGCGTCGCGTCGCCATCCGCTTTCACGAGCCGGTTCGCATGATCGACTCGGAAATCGCGGGCTTCCGCGAGCGGGCACGGCGACTCGGCATCGGGTAGCCAGTCCCAGTCAAGGCAAGAGGAGTCCGATCTCGGCCAGGGATTCTCGGCAGGCTTGGAGACCAGCGTCCCCGTCGGCCGTCGCTTGCAGCTGCTGCCTCTCGGCAGCCGTCAACCAAACCGGTTGCGTCGAAGCACGGCGGCGCCCGAAAAGCGAATCCGTGAGTTCGGTCTCCGTAGGGCTCAACTCGAATTCAAGTACCCATCGCTGCAATCCCAAGTCCGCAGGCAATACTTGATTCTTGGCCAAGAGAGCACCGTGTTCGAGTACGTCTTGCCACGGTTCGGTCGCGGCAACCCGCGGACCGCCCGGATCGCTCCAAAACGCCGCCGTGGCAACCGGGACGGCCTTTCCGCCAACATCATTGAGAATGTATTGCGTGGCCTCCAGCGCGAGTTTTTCGAGCTGAGCGGGCACTGCGCGCAGCACGGACGCCGCGTAGTGTTCGTCCCGCCCCCTTTTCATGGGATTCCCTTCTAGGTAGAAAAGGGCGACGAAGACGTGCTTGTCCTCCCCAAAGGCGATGACTCCCCGGGAACCTTCGCTGTCCTGCATGTTGTAGGTTTGCCCGTCCCATGACTGCTCGTGGGCCATGAAAGGCGCGCGCGCCACGAAGACGGCATGCGCGATCGAGGCGAGCATCGAACCCGGCCATACCAGCGCTTTCTGCGGAAAGTTCTCGTCGAAAACCTGTTCGCTCATCGCGGTTCTCAATTGTTCGATTTGGCTCTGTTCTCGGCGCGAGACAACACTTGAGCGTTGCGATAGCTGTTCGTGCCGCCTTTGTCTTTAGGAACAATATGGTCGATCTGCCATTCATTGGGATCGGGGGTTACCCCGCGTTGGCTCTTGCCGGGACTCTTCAAAACGGTGCCTGACTGGTCGGATCGCACGACGCCTCCGTTTCTCTTCATGTTTTCCTGGATGATCTTGGCCTTTTGTGCGGCCGTGAAGTCTTTTCCGGGACCGACTGAATCGGGATCCTGAAGATGACCATAGCTGGGCTCAACACCTCCGGCGGACTCCGGTTGTCCGGGCGTAGACTTCGCTTCAGGCGGTTTCTCATTCGCGGGTGCTGGCCGTTCCGGAGGTGCGTTTTCTCCGGCGTTCGGCTCCACCGGCGGTTGCTCGGGCGCGCCTTGGCTCCGCATCTGCCCGGCCTTGACCATCTGGGCAGTACCGGCCACGGCCGCCGTCGCCGCGTTTGCCACGAGCACGGCCCCCGCAACATTGATGGGCACTCCGACTGCCGCACCGATTCCCGTCAGGTCGAGAGCGCCCCCGACGGCCTCGGCGGCTGTCCCAGCGGTCGCGGACGCAATGCCCCCGGCCACTTGACCCGCCCCGTTCCAGTATTGATAGGCGGCGTTCTTTTTCACCCCCTCGGGCAGCGGAAGCAGGTTTGCCAGGAACCCTCCCGGCGCCATGCCTTGCAGGAATCCGACGGTCGCGCCCACGGAACCGGCGCAAAGGTTCGACCCCAGGCAACGTTGCCCGAGCGACGGCGGAACGCTTGGTCTCGGCGAGGCCCCGCTGCCCCCGCCGGCGGCGCCAGCGCCGCTGTTCGCCGCCGGCGCGCCGCCAGACGGCGCTCCCCCGCCGCCGGGCGCATCCCCTACGCCCTCGGCGCCGAGCGGCAAATGGGCGCCGCCGGGTGCTCCGCCGAGCTTTTCGCCCTCGGCGGGCGTTCCCTCCGCACGCGGTCGTTCTTCGGCCCTCGGTTGCGCGGGCGAGTGGAGGGCGGCAAGAGCAGGGGTTCGTCCATTTCCGCTGCTGGGCTTCTCCTCCGCCGCGGGAGGAGCGGCGGCGGCCTGGCTCACCACGGATGGGGGCGCCGGGCCCCCCGCTCCAGCGCCCCCTGATCCTCCCCCGACACAATCCCCCAACCCCGGACAGTCGGGGGTCAGCGCGCGCACGTGTTCGGCTTCGGAGCCCGTCATGCGGAGGAGCACGTCGCCGAAGTTGCGAAATGCGATCAGCGCGACGAGACCGACGCAGCCGAGGACGAGGATGTACTGGACCGCACTGGCTCCGCGCCTGTCGCGAGCCAATCGCAAGAGACAGCGCCCGGCGCGCCCACCCGCCTCGCGGAGCCGCATCAGCCGTCAGGTAACACCCGGGGCGCCTGCCCAACTATCCCCCGTTTTGATGACAAGCCACTCCGCAGGGCCAGCGCTCCCGCGCCGCCCGCGGACGCTACATTCCCTCGGGGTCGGGGAGCGCCTCGCCCGAGCGAACGTAATCGACAATCGCGTCGACCAGCGCCGCGTCCGCCTTTTCGCATGCGGCGGAGACGTCCCCGCTCATCGCGCCTTTGCACTCTTTGCCCCGCTTGGAGTGGGCATGCTTGACGGCCTCGCTCGAGGCAATGAGGGCGCTCTGCATTCGCCCGCCGACCCGGTGCCACTGTACGTGCGCAGCCCGGGGCCTCGGGGGCCGTGACTTGGTGAGGACCTCGGCCTCGAGCCCTCTCGAGCAGCTCCCGTCCCATCGAAGCACGTCGTAGGTCCCCTTGCCGCTGCCGACGATCATTCCCCCCTTCGGCTGCGCGTGGAACCGGAGCGCGAGGACCTCTTCGTCGAACAAGAGCTCGTCGATCTTCCCTTTGAGGTAGAGCCGCGTGAAAGGAGTCGACTTGTCGAAGAGGGCCAGCGCCACGTCTTGGTGCGGCTTGGCACAAAGGCGCTCGACGAATTCGCCTGGAGGCGTACAGAGGTCGGCGGCCTTGTCGGCGCAGGAGTTCGGCACGCGGGAGGAATAATCGGCAGTCGCTTCCAGGGCGGGCGCCGGCGAAGGCGCAGCGGCGCTCGGGGCCGCACTGCCGGCAGCCTCCGAGTTTCCGGGCGACTGCAGCGGGGCCGAGGAGCCGCCGCAGGCGGTCGCGCAGGCGATCAGAGTGAAAGCGAGCAAGGCCGTCGATTCGGAGTGGCGCACGACCCTAGTAGTACCTCAACGTCGAATGCCGCGAGCGAACGGCAAGCGCCGGGACGCTCCCCCGGGCCGAGCCTTGCCGGCCCCCACGCCTCCGGCCTAAGTACAGGTCCCCGTAAATAAGTGCCCATCCGCTGGCGATCCATCCCCGGCG
>CAZVPE010000183.1:0-3957 GCA_964628155.1 uncultured Polyangiaceae bacterium
GGGGCCAGCCACTTTGGCTTTCGCGGCAGGCGTAGATTCCGACGGAACGAGGCTCGCCGCCGCCGAAATCTACAACAATAGAGTGCTGGTTTGGGACACGTTCCCCACAACCATCGATCAACCCGCAGATGTCGTCATAGGGCAGCCAGATTTCACGACAAATTCAATCGGTGCCGGCGCCACCCCCATCTACCAGGCGTGGGGCGTCGCCTTTGCTTCGCAAGGCCTCCTCTTAACCGGGCAATTTAGTCCGGGGCTCGTCTATATTGAGGCGACTACCGTCAGCAACCCTCCCGTCGACTTCACGGTGCTTCCTTATGGCGCCACGGTCGATCCGCCCACGCACCTGAACTATCCTGGCCTGATTGCGCGCACGCCCGGCGGCGGGCTCGCCGCACGCGACTACACGCGAGTGGCGATGCTGAAGACCGTTCCAATGGCTCCGGTGCCCATCGACTTCGTTCTTGGCCAACCCGATCCCATTCGCCTCGTCGAAAGCCAGGTCTCGGCGTCATCCCTCTCGGTCGGGAATTACCTCGGCGCCGGCAAGGTCGTGCTGGTCCCGGACTCGCGGCGGCTTCTCGTATTCGACACGCCGCCGACGTTCAACTTCGAACCGGCGAGCCGAGTGGTCGGGCAGGCGGGCTTCACGACGAGCGGGCTGGTCGACTACCGCGGAATTTCCCCCACCACGCTGGCCGGCCCCGGGGACGTGGCGGGTGGCAGCGGATTCGTCGCCGTCGCAGACCGAGGAAACAACCGCGTGCTCCTATACCGAGCAACGGATACCGCGGCGGCCAACCCGGCGGCGGTGGTGGTTCTTGGGCAGCCCGATAGCGCATCTTACGTGCCGAACCTCGACCAGCAAACGCCAAGCGCCGCGCGCCTGTCTGGTCCGGCGGGAGTGGCACTCGACGGGACCCATCTGATCGTGGCAGACACCGAGAACCACCGCGTTCTCATCTGGAACTCAGTGCCGTCGAGGACGGGAACACCCGCGGATTTGGTCCTAGGCCAAGCCGACTTTTCGAGTCGCAAACCGAACCGAGGAAATGGGGATCAAAACGGCGACGGTTTTTCGGACGCAGACGCCCTCGGCTTGTTCTACCCGACGGGCGTCACGAGCGACGGAACGCATCTCTTTGTCGCCGACCGGCTGAACAACCGGGTCCTCGGCTGGAGCACATTTCCAACCTCGAATGGCCAGGCAGCCGATAAAGTCATCGGTCAAGCCGATTTCACGAGCTCGGGGGCGAACGCGAGCAACGACCCCTACACGTTCGTTGCCGACGGACTGAATCTGCCAACGGGTGTGACCCTCGCGGGCACCACGCTCTGGGTGGCCGACACGGAGAACAACCGACTCGTGCGCTGGGACGACGCGACGACCTCTCCAACACCGGGAGCGTTTGTCGGACAGGATTCCGGTACAGCCTTGACGAACCCGAACTACGAGCCCACGTCCTTCCCAAATCCCGGCTATCCCCTGTCACCTGCGACGGCGGCTGGCTCCATCTTGCGGCCGCGCGCAGTCGCCGTGGTCGGGGGCACGCTGTACGTGAGTGAATCGGACTCGAATCGCGTTCATATGCTCGACGCGGCGAGCTTTGTTCCCCTCGGCGAGCTGGGCCAAAGCAGCGACGTCACGGGCGGTTCGAACGCGAACGGGGTCGGCGCTGCTTCGCTCGCCACCCCGCTCGGCGTGGCCAGCGATGGCGCGACCTTGTGGGTCGCCGATTCGGCGAACAATCGCGTCGTCGGCTACGGCGTCGCGACGGCTCCTTCCACAGGCGCGGCCGCAACCGCGCTTCTCGGGCAACCGAGCTTCTTCACGAACGGCTTCAATCAAACGAGCACCGCCGCGAGCGGCGCGACATCGCAGCCCCGTGGAGTCGCGGTAGCGAATGGCAAGCTGTACGTCGCCGACACGAATAACAATCGCGTCCTCGTGATGACTCTGCCCGTCGCCCCCGGGCAGCCACCGACAGCCGTGTACGGTCAGCCGAATTCGACCCTCGCGCTGTCCAACTCCGGACGTTCGCCGACGGCGAGCACGCTCAGCGGTCCACAGGGTGTTTTCGCCGATTCCGCGCACGTCATCGTCGCCGATACTGCAAACAATCGGGTGCTCGTCTACGATGCGAATGCGACCAGCGGAGCCGCGACACTCGTCTTGGGGCAGACGAGCTTCACGACAACCACGGCAAACCCCGGGGGGGCGAGCGCGACGACGATGCAGCGCCCGACGGCCGCGTACAGCGACGGCACCGCGCTTTGGGTCGCGGACACCGGCAATCATCGTGTGCTGGCATGGAAGACCTTCCCGACTTCGAGCGGTCAAGCCGCGGACGTCGTCATCGGGCAGTCGTCGTTCTCGGCCGTCCTGTCCAATCAGGGAAACGCTGGAGCGAGTGCCTCGTCTCTCTCGTTTCCCGCGGGAATCGTCTCCTTCCAAGGGGTCCTCTACGTCGCGGACTCGGGCAACAACCGGGTCGTCTTCTTCTCCGCACCGCCCGCCTCCGGCGCCAACGCGGACGGGGTACTCGGTCAGCCCGACTTGACGAGTCGGTCAGCCACGTCCAACGCGAACGACTTCACCGGTCTTGCAGGCCCTGTCGCCCTAACGCAAGACGGAGAGAATCTCTACGTCGTGGACCGCGATCTCGCGCGGGTGCTGACCTATGACCTCGGAATGATCCAGAGCAGCTCCCCCGCGGCGATCAGCATCGGAACGACGGGCGGACTGGCGCTCACGGGCCCACAAGGCATCGCCGCCGAGCGCACGCCCTACTTCACGTCGCGGCTCTACATCGGTGACACGGGGGACAATCAGGTGGCGATCGTCCAGTCGGTGACTCGCTTGGACTTCCACTAGTAGGGCGGCGTTACGCCCCCGTCCAAGCCGCTTCGATCCGGCGCCGCAGTTTCCGCGCGATGATTCGCGCGATGGGGGTCGGGGAGAGAGCGAGGCTATTGACGGCATAGCGCACGGCATTGCGCGAGTTACCGTCAAGGAAATGGCAGGCGGCGAGCTGGCTGTAAATGGTGGCATAGGCGATTCGCTTGTAAGGTCGGACTCTTGCCGCCAAAGGATCGGAAAACGTCGAGTCGAGCGCGTGAAGCATGTCGTGCTCGAAAAGCTTGATGTTGAAATGCATCGCGGAACCGTGAACGCGGTAGTCGACAAGCGTCTCCTCGACGAGCTCGACACGGTACTTGGTCATGACACGGCGCCACATGTCCCAGTCTGCTGACGTCGAGAGATGCAGATCGAACCCACCGACCTCCCCGAAGCATTCGCGGCGCAGGAGGGCGCTGCTGCCGCCGAGGAGAACTGTCGATCGCAGGCGCACGTGGTCCGCGAGAAGCCATCCCCGCCCCCCCTCCCGGCGGATCCGGACGGGTCTTCCGTCGGGGTCGATCTCCCGTACCCAGCAGTGTACGAGCCCGACGTCGCGGTCAGCCATCTGCGCGAGTTGGCGCTCGACCTTCGTCGGGTACCAGACGTCGTCCGCGTCGAGGAACCCGACGAAGTCGCCGTGCGCCTCCTCAATGCCGCGGTTGCGCGCGGCGGACACCCCCTGGTTGGCCTGACCGAACCAGCGGATACGGTCCCCGTAGCCGCGGAGAACGTCGGTGGACGCGTCGGTCGATCCGTCGTCCACGACGACGACTTCCGTGTCACGGTGCGTCTGCGCGAGGGCGCTTTCGATCGCGACGCTGAGGTAGCGGGCGTAGTTGTAATTGGGGATGACGCAGGTCACGAGCGGCATGGGCGGCACTCTAGCCCTTGGTTCCGAGGTCGCCGAGCAAGCGTTCGGAGCTTTCGATTCCGTCGTACAGACGGTTACGTGACCCCGCTGAGACGGGACAGGGTGGTAGACACGGTCGCCAACCGCGATCGATGCGGAGGTTCGCCGGCTCCACTTTGGGAAGGCGTGCCGGTCATCCGGGCTT
>CAZVPE010000183.1:3967-12177 GCA_964628155.1 uncultured Polyangiaceae bacterium
CGGCTCTGCCGGCCACGGAACCAATGGTTCAACGAGCCCCCGGGTGTTGCCCCCGGGCTTGCGTGCGTTGGAGACAGGCGGAGCAGGAAGGGGCGCAGATCGCAAGAACAACTCAACAGGCCAGACTTTCCGGACCAAACGGGCTAGAGTTTCCGGAACGACAACTTGCGCGCGAGCTCGCCGACGTACCTGCGATGGCTGGCCGAAACGCGGACCGCGGAGAACACCCTTGCGCTGTACGTGCCCGAGGGGGTAGCTCACGAGTTTCAGATGGTCGAGGCCGAATCGCACGTGCTCTCGGAGTTCTATGATCCGGTCTGCGCCCGCGAGGTCAGGTGGGATACTTCTGGGCTGCCCCTTTCGTATTAGTCATCTCCGAGCGGGACCGGACGTACCCGAGGTTCGCTACATGAAGGTCTTGGTCACTGTGGCTGCTGGGTTCGTCGGGTCGCATGTTGCGCGACGGCTTGTCCGTGAGGGTTGTGACGTCTGCGCGTTGGTCCGGTCAGGCGGCGATTTATCCCGCATTTCTGACGTACAGTCCCAATTGCAGTTACTCTACGGTGACGTTCGGAGCCCCCAGAATCTCGAGCAGTCGCTACGCTCGCTCAAACCAGACCTGTGCATCCACCTGGCCTGGTATGCGAACCCTGGCGAATATCTTCACGCACGCGAGAACGTTGACCTTATCGGAGCAACGGTCAGGTTGGCCACCATGCTCGCCGACCTCGGTTGCCATCGCTTCGTCGGTGTTGGAACGTGCTTCGAGTACGCTACTGAGGTCGGTTACTTGAGCGAGAGCACTCCCCTCCAGCCCAAGTTTCTTTATTCTGCCGCCAAGGCTGCCACGTTCATGATTCTGAGCAGCCTGCCGCTCGGCGATATGACTATTGCGTGGGCGCGCCTTTTTTATCTTTTCGGGCCCCAAGAGAACGAGCGCCGGCTAGTGCCGTCCGTCATCCGCTCGCTGTCGAAAGGCCAGGAAGCCAATTGTACACTGGGCGAGCAGATCCGCGATTTTCTTCACGTCGAAGACGTCGCCTCGGCGCTGTGGGCTATCGCGCAGAGTCCAATTGTGGGGCCGGTAAACGTCGGTTCGGGCTCCCCGGTGAGCGTCGCGACATTGGTCACCGCGATCGGTGAAATCATGGGGCGTTCTGATCTCATCCGGCTCGGAGCACTTCCTTACGCAAAGGGCGACCCGCCCTTCGTATGCGCCAACACGAGTCGCCTCCAACGGGAGGCGGCCTGGCGACCCAGCTTCGGCCTTTTCGACGGTCTAAAGAGCGCAATCGAATGGTGGCGCGCCGGAGCGGCATCGTCCTCGCCCGAGCCCCCGAGGAGTAGCTTGGTATGAGCGGTTGTCCTCTGTGCAAAGGCCACGATCTCTTCGTGTTCCTTGAGCGGAATGCGGTGCCAGTGCATCAGAATCTTCTTATGGACTCACCTTCGGCCGCGCGGGCAATCACGCGCGGCGCCCTTCGGATTGCTTGCTGTCGCCACTGCGGCTTTGTGACGAACACCGCGTTTCGGGAAGACTTGCTACAGTACGGTGAAACTTATGAAAACGACCAGACATGCTCTCCCACATTTGACCTCCACGTGGAGAATCTCGTCAATCGACTCGTAGCCGCCGGCGTACGCCGCAAATTTATTGTCGAAGTTGGCTGCGGGCGCGGCTCCTTTCTTCGTCGGTTATGTGAACGAGGTGAAAGCACCGGAATCGGTTTCGATCCGTCCTATGTGGGGCCGGAAGTCGTCGACGACGGTCGGGTCACGTTCGTGCGCGAGTACTATGGCTTGCAACACGCGGACGTCCGACCTGACGTCGTGGTCTGCCGCCATGTCATCGAGCACGTTCCTAATCCGCTTGACCTTCTCGACGCGCTGCGTGTTGCCCTTGACGGCCGCAAGCACGCAGAGCTTGCCTTCGAAACTCCGACCGTCGAGTGGATTCTTGAAGACGTTGTAGTTCAGGACTTTTTCTACGAGCACTGTTCCTATTTTTCTGCCGAATCCCTCGCTTACGCCTTCGAATGCGCTGGCTTCTCGGTTCGATCGATCGACCGAGTGTTTGGGGGTCAGTATCTATTGCTGCTGGCCGCCTACGATGGTCTCGCGAAGATGACGCAGCCGCCGAAGGCGCCCTCGGCCAAGGACATCATCGGACGCGCATCCCGCTACCGCGACAAAGAGGCCCATCGGATTGCGGGGCTCCGCAGTCGCCTCGAAGACATGCGGCGCAGTGGGCCGATCGCCGTTTGGGGTGCCGGTGCAAAGGGGGTAACGTTCCTCCAGCTCGTGGATCCGGACGCGACAATCGTCGATTGTGTGGTGGACATCAATCCAAGAAAGCAGAAGAAATTCATTGCCGGGACGGGGCATCCCATTGTGGGCGTGAGCGACTTGCGGCAGCGGGATGTGCGAAGTGCAGTCGTGATGAACGCGAACTACGCCAATGAGATCCGATCTGCAGTTGCTCAGGAGGGCCTCAACGTCGCCATCGAGGTGGAGGGATCGTCATGAAGTTATCGATCGACACGACCGACAACAGCGTCGTCTGGGAGGAAAATGGGGAAGAGCGTAGAGTGCCGCTCTACTCGGCGGAAGCGTTTGCACACCTCTCGCGCCTCTGGGTCAAGGTTGGATGGGACCTGAAGTATTCTTACGGATTCACTTGGATGGGGCGTCCGATCGTACAGCTGCCGGAGGACATGATCCGGATTCAAGAAACTATATACAGAGTTAAGCCCGACTTAATTATTGAGACGGGAGTCGCTCATGGCGGGTCGCTGATCTTTTATGCCAGTTTATTTCGCGCAATGGGTCGCGGGCGGGTCGTAGGGGTGGACATCGAGATACGGGCCAAAAACCGGGCGGCGATCGAAGCACATGAACTGTCCAACTATATTAGGCTCATCGAAGGGAGCTCCGTCGAGCCCGCCGTTGTGGCGCAGGTCCGCGGCCAGATCGGCGAGGGCGATCGGGTCCTCGTCGTTCTGGACTCCGATCACAGCAAGTCGCACGTTACGAAGGAGCTTGAGGCCTACGCCCCGTTCGTCAGTGTTGGGTCCTATATCGTCGCCACGGACGGCGTTATGGGAGATCTCTATGACGTGCCCAATGGAAAGGCCGCGTGGAAGGATGACAACCCTCAGGCGGCGGCACGTGACTTCGTGCAGAGCCATTCAGAGTTCGCGCTCGAGACTCCGCCGTTTCTCTTCGCGGAAGCGCTGACTTCTCAGCAAGTGACGCATTGGCCGGGCGCATATCTGCGACGGCTACGCTAGGCGCCGCCCATTCTTCCTGCTTGCTTCGGTCAGGTCGTCCGGCGAAATGCGTACCACCGCCCCAGTAGAGCGAGCCCCCGCTCTCGCGACGCCGGAGCTGCAATAGCGGCTGCCGCGACGGCCACGATTCCAATACCGGCCAAGTAGACGCAAGCCATGAACCGACCTCCCGGCCAATCGATGAGCCAGCGAAAGGGAAGGACAACCGTCGCGAGGCCTGCCAGGGGCAAGCCGACATCGACGAGGTACCAGCGCCAGACTTCGCCTCGCAGGAGCCGCCGGTGGATGATGGGCATCAAGATGGCGACGTAACCGAAGTTGAGCGCGAGCCAGCCTATCGCGGCGCCCGTGAGTCCGTAGCTCTTCGTCAGCCAGTACTCCATGGGGGCCATCAAGAGAACGGCAATGAGGTTCGCGACCGCATTCAGGCGTGTCCAACCAAACGCCAGCGTGAGCGCGTAGGGTATGTTCATCAGACCGTTGAGCGCGGTTCCGATGGCCACGACGGCGACGACATTGGAAGCCTCGGCGACGAGGCGTGGGTCCCCACTCCACGCGGTCAGGACCTCGCGCGAAAAGAGGCTGAGCACCGCAGCGGCCGGGAGGAGCACAACCGAAATGATCTGACAGCTTGCGTGGTATACTCGACTTAGCTCTTCGGGCTGATTCTTTTTGGCGATCTGCGTCAGCCGGGGGAAGACAGCAACGAAAACCGGGTTGGTGAAGTTTGTGAGCGCGCCGCCCACTGCCCACGCCAGGGTGTAGTAACCAAACTGCGCGAGCGGGAGTAGCTTGCTGACGATAATTTTGTCGGTTTGGGTAAGGGCGATCGACGAGATCGAGATAAAGAACATGCCTGTGGAAAAGCGCCAGTTTCGGGCTAGGAGCTCCAATTGGAAGGTGCCCGCGCGCTCGCTGCCCGGCAGGCTCTTCGCCAGGGCCACCTTAGTCACCAGCGTTTGTGTCGCCATGACCGCTGCTTGCCAGACGAAGAACACGTCGATCGCGGCGCTAATCTTCCAGACGAGGACCGCTGCGCCGAGCACGCGAATCGTCGTGAATGCCACCTGAATGATGTTCGCGGCGACTTGCTTCTGAAGGCCTAGCAGGCCTCCGTTGTACACGCCCATGGGCCACTGCAGCGCGAAGGCAATACCCATGACACGGATGCTGCGAGCGACCAGATCGCTCGAAATGTGCTGCGCGTTCACCCAGTGTTGAGCGACGAACGGCGCGAGGATGACGATGCCCCCACCCGCCACGGCCCCCACGGCCCAAAAGACGACTTCGATGGTCCGCACGGCGTTGCGCATTTCTCGGTGAGATGACTCGTCGTCGTCCGTCGAGTAGCGGGCCAATTCGCGCGTCAGGGTGGTCGAAAGACCCAGGTCGAGGATGCCGAGAACGGCCGTGAGCGAGGACCAAACGCCGACGAGCCCGTAGGACTCGATACCGAGCAGACGGGCATAAATGGGTGGGAAGACCAAGCCGAGAGCCGTCGCCCACAACTTACCCGCAAAGTTCGCGGTGATGTTCCGGCGAAGGCTGGGCACTCCGTACTCTATCGGCTGAGGGATCGCGACCGCATCGCGGGACCCTATACCCGAAATCCGGGATAGTTCCGGTCCCGATCAAACATCACGCCCTCCCCTGCGGCCGCGCGCGCCCTACACCCGCGCTGGACATCGATCGGCTGGACCGGTTCGTGCGCAAGGAACCGCTGCTCCGCGTTCACTAGCGCGCGTTTGGGGTTCTCGCGCTGGAGAGTGAGTCCGCGGACCCGCGGCCTTGAGGATCAACCTCACCTTGCCCCTGGCCTGCCCACACCTGGTCGACTGCGTATGCGGTGAGTTGCCGATCGGCCGTCACGAGCTTTAGGCCATCCACTTGAGCCTGGGCCACGAGGACGCGGTCGAACGGGTCACGGTGGTGAAGGGGGAGCTGCGCGATGTGAACGACGTGACGCAGCTCGATGGGCGCGGTCCGATGGCCCAGCGCGACCGTTCGATCTGGAATGTAGTCCCCGGGCGCGAGCGGCCAGCGCAGCTTGCCAAGGGCGTGCTTGATGCCGATCTCCCAGGCACTGGCGACCGAGAGGAACACCTCATTCTCGTCGCTGCGGAAGAGCGCCTGCGTGTCCGCGCTTAGCTTCTCGGGGGCGAGCAGGTACCAGAGCCAGCAGTGCGTATCGACCAGCAGCCTCACTCGCCGGTCTCGAACGCCCGGAGCACATCGTCGGGAAGCGGAGCGTCGAAATGATCGGCTACCCAGCCGGCGCCGGCATCCATCCCCATAGCGCGAGCGCGTGCCCCTTCGCTGCGGGTCGGGGCAACGACGACGGTGAGCTCCGCGGGGCCCGCGGGGAGGTCAGCCGGTAGGGTCAACTCGACCCGGTGGCTCTCCGGGATGAGGATGTTGAGCTTGGCGGCGTGCATGAGGCGTCGACATCAAAGCTAGCCCACCGTCTCCGATGTCGCCAAGGCATGGCATCGGGGTCACCCCGATGGCGCTGCGTCGCTGCGGCTCTCGCGGCGAAGGCTGGGCACTCCATGCCCTATCGTCTGAGAGAGCGCGATCGCATCCCCGGACCCCTATGCCCGAAATGCGGGATAGTTCCGGTCCCGATCGGACATCACGCGCCCCGCCGGCGGCCACTCGATCGCGAAGGCCGGGTCACCCCAATGTACCCCCGAGCGCTGGAGGGATCGTAGAACTCGGACATCCGGCACAGCAGGTCCGAGCTGTCTTTCAGCGTCGAGAGCACCGAACGGTTTGACTCCCGTCGGCTTTGCCGCGATTTCCTGCGCATCGCTTCGTTGCTCCTCCTCAAATTACTCCAATAGTTCTCGTCGTCGCGCCTCGTGCTGCTCGAAACTCGCAGCAAATCCTCGGTCCGCCAAGCCGTTCGATGCTCTAGAAGCAGTGAGGCACGCTTCGGGGACGTGCAGCGCCCGGCAATCGTCCGCGGTCAATGTCTCTGCGACCCACGACAAGTAGAATAGCGGGCTCGCCCTCATGTCGACGAGCGGCTTCCGCGGGTGGTGGCACGGAGTCGTGGCTCCCTCGCAGCATACCTTGCCGTGTGCTCATCGAGAGGCTGTAGGGGTGAGGTGCGAGCAGAGGCAAAACCGGTCACCGCACGCTAACCCGGCTGCGAGTCGAAGGCTGAGGAATGCGTGTCGACGCCCTTTCCCCAAGGGCCGTGGACCTTCAGGTCATCAAGCGCCCGCTGTTGAAGGCCCATCAGCTGAGCGACATCTTGAACATTCCGGAAGCGATCGACGAGCTCCAGTGGCTCATACTCTTCCACATACGGATTTCGCTTCGCCTTGAAGTAGCGCGTAGCGACGCCGCGAGCGAAGGTGGTAACGAGCTGCGCAGCGCTCTGCATCGGAGTTCTATCCAGAGATGAAGAAGCGCGGAAATACCGGATCAGGTTTGCCCGCCGCGCAGACTTCCCGTAGTGAATAACCTGCGCGTAGTATCTCGCGACATCGAGCTGGCGTAGCAGGTCGGCGCGGCCCGCGCTGGTCAACCCGCGGCTCAGCCCTTCCAGAATCGCTTGGTAGGCAAACGTTCCGTCGGCGATTGGCGACAGTATCGGCCAATCCACTTCGCCATATTCTGCATAAAAGGCGCGGAGCTCGGTCGCATTGGCACTCAGCAGCGAGCCCGAGTTGCTTTTGGCGCTGACGCCGAAGGTCGAGACGGGATAATCGACCCACCAGGCATCATGCACGAGAGTGGCGAGAAAGAACTGTGAATATATATCCGGAATCATTCCCTCGAAATACGCGCCTGGCCGACGTTGCATGCGCTCGACCAGCGAGCGTTTTACAAGGCCATGGTAAACGCACGGAAGACCTCGAACCTCGTCGCCCATGTGCCCGACCACACGGACGGCCTTCTCAAGCCGCTCCGCAGACGAATACTTCTGCACGGCGCCGGTATACCGGTACATGTTGTACGTTCCAGCTCGTTCCGGTGTCGAAGCACCGGGCCAGTAGTACCGGGCAGAGAATATATTGGGCCAGGTCAACGCCTCGATATTGTTGGCCTTCGCCCAACGTGCAACACGGCCGATTTTTCGACTGATCGCGTCGTCATCTCCGATGATTGAAACGTACTCTCCGCGACAGCGCTTCATGCCACGGTTCCAGTTCTCCGTCATCGGCACGAGCTCGGTGTGTTCGTAGCGCATCCGAGGATCAGACATGAGATCGGCGATTCGCGGCGCTAGCTCGCCGTCGGTTCCGCAATCCTGGACCACGAGCTCGCAGTCGCCGGGGAGGAATGTGAGCACCTCGCGGATGAGGATTGCCGCCGTGTGAGCTCGGTTTCGCGTTGGGACGAACAGCGAAAACAAGACGTCGTCCATGATTCAACCTCTCCGTGCCGAGTGGAGCGAGGCTAATGAAAGTGAGTTGCTGGAACAAGCGGCATCGTTCACGTACCGCTGGGATGACCGTTGCCGCGCTCGGGAGGACAGCTGGGTGACCCGAAGCTTGGCTCGCGCGTCGCGCACCTTCTTGCTGCGATAGCCGATGCGACCGCTCGGCGGTCTTCGGAGCCAGTCGAGCGCGAGCGGGGGGCGCGCCTATAACGCATCAGCCCTTCGCGTCCGAGGTCATCGCCGATGACGATGGCGACGTGCAAGTTGAAGCCCTCATCGTCGTGAGATCGGCCTTCAAGCGACCGCATTCATGCGACGTATCCAGACTTTCTACGAAGGTTCGACACGCGGTCGCCCTCGCTGGAACGCGGGATACGTCCTATCCCGCTCGGACAAGACCCGCTCCGCATCCGGCCATTCGATCCCGAACGCGGGATCGTCCCACCTCACCCCGCGGGCGTAGGCCGGATCGTAGAACTCCGAGATCTGGTAAAGCACGTGCGATTCGGCCTCGAGCGTCTGAAACC
>CAZVPE010000184.1:0-12146 GCA_964628155.1 uncultured Polyangiaceae bacterium
CTGATACCCGGGCAGCTCTCGGAACACAAGGGGATCATGGGGACGGCCAGGAGAAGTTCGTCCCGCACGAAATCGTCGAGCACGACAGTTTCCCCATCGTACGGCATGACGTCGGCCTGGTCCGCAGTAAGTTCCTGCTGCTCGGAAGGGGCGCCGCCGAGGTCGCTCGTGGGCACGAACAGGCCACTCAGGGACTCGCGCACCAGGACACGGGTGGGCTGGAGGCAGCGTGCGCACTCGACGGTCAGCTCGGCCGTAACGGTCCCCCGCACGATGACGTCGCTCCCGCTCTTGGACAGTCGCAGGTCGAGCTCGCCGTCGGTCCCGCCGGGCAGCACGCTGGTACCCTCGAGCGCTCCACGGAGCCAGGCGGCGCGAATCGGGGAGCGAAACGCCTTCCCGGCCGCGTCCAGGTCGCGCGCCGCAACGGAAAATTCGTGGACAATCATGATGCGGAGCTGCCCAAGATGATGCACCCGGCGGGTATGTGCAAGTGGGGGCGGGACTCCCGGCACGTTTGCGCGATCGATGACGCCGGTTGACCGAGCACCGGCGGCCCGTACGTTCTCGTATGGGAACCCCGAGCATGGCCCACCGCGACCCGGACATGTGCGTCGTCACGTGCGCCCTCACCGGGGTCCTCGCCAACAGGAGCCAGTGCCCCCACCTCCCGTTTACGCCGGTCGAGATCGCGGAGGAGGCCAAGCGTGCCCACGACGCCGGTGCGGCCGTCGTCCACATTCACGCGCGCAACGACGACGGGAGTCCCACCTTCGCTCCGGCGACGTTCGCGCACATCAAGGCGGAAGTTCGCAAGAGGTGCCCGGTCCTGCTCAATTTTTCGACCGGTACGATCACCGAAGACGTGGCCGAGCAGTGCGAGACCCTCCAGGCCATCCGTCCGGAGATCGCTGCGCTCAACATGGGCACGATGAACTACGCGAAGTACTCCGAAAAGAAGGGCGGCTTCGTCTTCGACATGGTGTTTCCGAACACCTACGCGAAGATCATGAAGCTCATCGAGGCGATGAACGGCGCCTCGGTGAAGCCCGAGCTCGAGTGCTTCGACACGGGACACACGCACGGGATCTGGCCGCTGCTCGACATGAAGCTCCTCCGGCCGCCGCTCCAGTTCTCGTTCATCGTCAACGTCTTGGGAGGCCTTCCGCCGACGGTCGAGGGACTCCAACTCCAGAAGACAATCGCCCTCGACCTCGCGCCGGGCAGCGAGTGGGAAGTGATCGGCATCAGCAAGTGCCAGTGGCGAATGCTCGCGGCCGCGCTCGTGCTCGGCGGCAACGTGCGCGTCGGGTTGGAAGACAACTTCTACTTGCCGGACAATAGGACCATGGCGAGGTCGAACGGAGAACTCGTGGAGGTCGCCGTCCGCATGGTCCGCGACGTCGGCAGGCGTCCGGCCACCGTCGAGCAAGCCCGCGAGATTCTTGCGCTCCGAGCCGGGGAATGACGCGCGCCTACGAGCGGATCCGGGTGACCCGCGACGGCGGGATCGAAACCATCACGCTCGCCTCTCCGGCGCGGCGCAACGCCATCGGTCCCCGGATGGCGAGCGAGCTTCTCTGGGCGCTCGAAGACGCACGCGCCGACGACGAAGTCCGGGCCATCGTCCTCACGGGCGAGGGAGAGGTCTTTTGCGCGGGCGGAGACTTCGCGGAGATGGCGAGCGGCGTCGCTGATTGGAAGCTCCCGCGCAAGGGCGACGTCGTCGATCTCTGGCTCGCGCTCTTCCACGCCGACAAGCCCGTCGTCGCCCGGGTGAACGGCCACGCGCTCGGCGGGGGGCTGGGCCTGGCGGCCGCGAGCACGTTCGCGGTCGCTTCGACCACGGCCAAGCTCGGGACGCCCGAGATCGATGTCGGCCTTTTTCCGATGACGATCATGGCGGTGCTCGCGCGCCAGGTGCCGCGCCGGCGTTTGATCGAGATGATGCTACTCGGTGAGGTCTTCGACGCCGGCGAGGCGGCCCGCCTCGGCCTCGTCAACCGCGCGGTCGCGCCCGAGCGGCTCGATGCCGAAGTGAAGACGATCACAGACGCCATCCTCGGCAAGAGCCCGAGCGCCGTGCGCCTCGGGCTGCGCGCGTTCGCGGCGCAGGACGACCTCGACCTCGCGCGCGCGCTGCCGCTGCTTCGCGAACGCCTTGCCGAGTGCATCGCCACCGACGACGCGCGGGAAGGCCTGAGGGCTTTTCTCGAGAAGCGCCCGCCACGCTGGAAAGGGAAAGAACGCGATGCCGACGATGCGTGACATGGTCGCCGAGCTCGAAGCGCGGCGCACCCGGGTGCGCGGGATGGGGGGGGCCGACAAGGTCGCGAAGCAGCATGCTCGCGGAAAGATGACCGCGCGAGAACGGCTCGCCGTGCTCTTCGACGACGGCGTGTTCTTCGAGGTCGGCGCGCACGGTACGCAGATGGGCCTCGCGGCCGGTCCCGACGGGACCGACAAGCCGCCCGCGGACGCGGTCGTCACGGCTTTCGGAAAGATCGAGGGGCGAATGGCGTGCTGCGCCGCCTACGACTTCACGGTCAAAGGCGGAAGCATCGGCTACACGGGCGAAGAGAAGGTGACCCGTCTTCGCGCAATGGCGCTGCGCGGTCGATGGCCGATGGTCTGGCTCATCGACTCGGCCGGAGCGCGCATCGACCCCGCCTCCGCGCATCCGGACAGCCTCGCGCTCTTCGCGGGAACGGGGCACCTCTTTCGCGAGCAAGTGGCGATGAGCGGCGTCGTCCCCCAGGTGGCGGCGATCTTGGGTCCGGGCGCCGCGGGAACGGCGTACATCCCGGGCCTCGCGGACTACGTGCCGATGGTGAAGGACGTCGCGAGCCTGGCCCTCGGCGGGCCGCCGCTCGTGAAGGCGGTCACCGGTCAAGACGTCGGGGAGCAAGAGCTCGGCGGATCGAAGGTGCACTGCGAAGTGAGCGGCGTCGGTGACGGCGAGTTCGACAACGACGAAGCTTGCCTGGTGGCCGTGAAGAAGTATCTCTCCTTTTTCCCGTCGCACTGCGACGAGCCTCCGCCGGACAAACCGTCCGACGATCCGGTCGACCGCCGCGAAGAGCGCCTGCTCGACCTGCTCCCCGAGTCGGCGCGCAAGCCCTACGACATGTACGAGCTCGTTCGCGCGATCGTCGATCACGGGGAAATTTGCGACGTGAAACCTCACTTCGCCCGGAGCGTCATTACCTGTCTCGCACGCATCGGGGGCAAGAGCGTCGGCATAGTCGCCGATCAGCCGATGCATCTCGGCGGCATCCTCGACAACGACTCGGCCGACAAGGCCGCCCGGTTCATCCAGATCTGCGACGCTTTCCAGGTGCCGCTCGTCTTCTTGCAAGACGTCCCGGGTTTCATGGTCGGATCGAAGGTCGAGCACGCGGGGATCATCCGCCACGGTGCGAAGATGCTCCACGTCATGGCCGCCGCGACCGTGCCCAAGCTCACCGTCGTCGTGCGAAAAGCCTACGGCGCGGGGTACTACGTGATGTGCGGGCGCGCGTACGAGCCGGACCTCATCGTCTGCTGGCCGACGGCGGAAATCAGCGTGATGGGCGCCGAAGGGATGCTGGGGATCGCGTCGAAGAAGCTATTCGGCGAGCAGGCGCCTAGCCCGGAGATGAAAAAGGCCGTCCTCGATCAGATCCAAAAGGGAATCGACGTGTACCGAGTCGCCGGCTGGGGGCTGGTGGACGACGTCATCGATCCGCGCGATACCCGCCGCGTCCTCGCATGGGGCCTCGAGCTCGCGCAGCACAAGCGCGTGGAGCGGCCGGCGAGGAAGCGCGGAGTGATTCCGGTCTGAGGGGCGACGCCGCGGCTATTGCGGCTCGAGCCTCGGGCGCCGCAGCGGACCCACTTTCCCAGCGCCACGGTGGAGGCGAATGACGGTGGGCTTGGTCGCGATCAGCGTGCCGTCGAACGTGCGGAGTCCGACCGAGACGCCCGACGCGTTGCGCGTGTCGAGCCGCGGTCGGACGATCAGGAGGCCGCTTCGGTCGAGCGCGCTTCCCCGGGTGCAATAGTCCGCGAGACCGATGTCGAGCGTCTCGGCGCCGTTCGGGGGCAACGACACGAAGAGTTCCTGAGTTGGCGCCGAGACCTGCGTGGGCCACTCGCAGTGCTCGATGCCGCCCGGGCCGATGACGTCGAAGGCGAGCACTTCCGGCCGAAAGCGAATGACGACGGTTCGCTCGGCTTCGTTTCGGAGAGTCACGGGGATTTCGATGTCGTTCGGCGCCATGGCGTCGACCGCCGCCGCGCCCTGAAGCGACAGCCGCGGCGCGTCTGCGTCGGCGTCTCGCGCGTGTGCCGCCACGGGTGCGAGCGGTAGGGACGGCTCGTCCGGGAGCGCGAACGGCTCCGACTCGATCGATTTCATCGGCCCAAGCTCTGGATCGATGCCCTCGATCGGCGCGACCTCGAACGGGGATCCGGCCTTGGCGCCGCCCGTCCAGCCAAGTCGCGCCACGACGACAGCGCCGGGAGCGAGCGCCTCGAGTTTTTCCCCGAAACAGTAGAGTCGAGGCTCGAAGCTCTCGGCATAGGCTCGCTTGGGGGGCAGCACCAGGGCGCGCTCCCGATCGCTGCTCGGTCGCAGGTCCTCCGGAAGCTCGCACCGAATGGGCGCGCGCGCGCCCCGCGGCGTCACCTCGAAGCTGAGGAGGCCTGCGTCGGCAGCGATCCGAACCGGGACTTCTCCCGCGTTCACGGCTCGCATCCTCCACGGGCCCCGCGCCGTCGTCGCCTCGATGAGGAGTTTCACGTCGGGAACGGGCTTCGGCTCCGGCGGGGGAACCTTGGGCTTCGCGGGTCGGCTCGTGGCCCGCTGAGGAGCCCCCCCCAGACTCGCCGTAGGCGCCGCGGTGAGAAGAGCGAGGCAGACGAGAGAAGCGAGCATGCTGCGAGTCGGTCTCCTGCGTTCCGTCATCGCCGGCCTGCCCTCGCGAGCTGGGACAAGCGTACATTTCCCACGATGTTGCGCAGCCGCTGGAGCTGCTGATCGCTTACGTTACCGCGCACTTCGATGCGCGCGCGATCTTTCGCTCTCACGATACGCAACGTGGCGCTCTTGATGCGCGGCCGGGAGGCGACGTCGCGCAAATCCTCCAGCACGCGCGGAGAGAGCCCTCCGCGGGTCACTCGAGTCTCGCCGTCCACGATCTCCAGGAGGGCGATCGTGATCGCAGCTCGCGCGTTCACCCACACGAGCAAGAGCCCGATCGCGACGCCGGCGGCGCACGCAATCAGGACCGCCATGTCACCCTCGGAGCGCTTCGAGGAGCTCGAGATCGGGGATCGCGACGGTGAAACGCGTCTTGACGATCCCGACGTCGAACTCCTCGAGCAGCCTACAGAGCGCGATGCCGTCGTAGAGCGCCACCGGGGGTGCTCCGGGGGCGGCGGCCTCTTCTCGAGCGCCCGATAGGATTTGCCCGGTCGTGACGAGCCATCCAGCGGTTGCGGGGCCGTAATGATGGAGGGCCCCGCGGAGGTCGGTCACGCGCTCGCGACCGATCTCGCGCCCGTCTTTGCGAACGACGATCGCCGTCGGGACAGCGTCCCCGCCCGCCTTGTGGACGGCCGAGAAATGCGCCTCACCGCCGGGGGATCCCGCGCGCCGGACGCTCTTGATGTTGGTCATTCCGACGCGCTCGAGCGCGAGCAGCGCGAGCTCGATGAGCGCGTGCCCGGGGAGCTCCTGAATTCGCCTCAGCATCGCTCGTCGCGACGCCTCGCGGTAGCGTTCGACCGCGGATACGACGTCCTGTTCGAGCCGAGGCAGCTCGCCGCCGAGCGTCCAGTCGGTCAGAGCGACCCGTCCGCCCGTCGCGAAGCGAAAACGCTGGCGTTGACCGCCCGCCGATCGACGCAAGTTGTCGGCGCGCATGGACGCGCTCACTTGCGCCATGACGAGCAGTGAGTCGCCCTGGACGCGGCCGCGGCGCGTCAGCGCCTCGCCTATCGCCCGTATGGGAACCGGGCCGGCGTTGCGGTCGAAGGAGGACAAGATGACCGCCGCGGCGTCTGCCAGATCCCGGCCAGCGAGGTCGTCGCCCTCGGCGAGGGGAACTTCGATGCCCGTGGGCTGGCCGTTGGCCATGATTTGCTGCCGCTCGCGGACGACCGGTCGCGGCGACCCGAACGCGTCGCCGTTTGCTTCGCCGTCCACGGAGATGATCGGCGTCGGCTGAATGGAACCCTCCAGGCGCGGTTGCGAAGGCTCGCCCGGCCGGGCCGAAGCCGCAAACCGCTGCTCGCCCGGAGGACCGGCCGAGGGCGCGCCGGCGGTCGCCTCGCCCTGCCCGCCGCGCCCGCGCCGCCGCCGCCGGCGTCGCCGCCGGCCGCCTTCACCCGCCGCCGCACCCGTGCCGCCCGCTTGTGGGGCGCCTCCGGCGGCGCCCTGCGCCGGCAGCGGTGCCAGGATCGGCTGGTCGTCGTCTTCTTCGTCGTCGAAGAGCTCTGCCCCGCTCGCGGCGAGATCCGCGCGGCGCGCCTCGTCGCCGGACACCGGCGTGTCGCGGTCTCCCGTCGACTCCGATTCCGCATACCCGTGGCCCTGTCCGGGAGAAATATCGTCGTCGTCCGCGGACGACGCGGCGTGCCCGTTGTCTTCGGCCTCCCGCAAAGCCGCCTCGATCTCGAGCGCGTTCACCTCGACGTCGGCCCCTTCGCCGTTTCCGTTCTCCACCGTTTCCGGGGGCGAGGAGGGCGCCGTCCTGCGACCCTTTTTGCCTTCCCATTCGCGAAGGGCAAAAATGCCAGGCTTCACCCGGACGATCGGGACCTCTTTGTCCTCTTTCTTGATGGCCGACGTGAGCCTGTGGCTCATCGTGACCTCCGGCGTCTTGCCGACGTGCGACAGAAGGTTCTTCGCGATCGCCAGCTCCGTAATCTCTTTGTAGTGTAGAGGCTTGCCCGCCTGGCGGAGCACCTCCGCAGCAGCTTCGATGAACGTCATTTCCCGCTCTTCACTCGGTCCCCCAAATCCCCGGAGACCCTCGTCGTACCCAGGGCGCTACCGGAGGCGACCCGCATGGCCGCGCCGACGCCCCAGCTCTCTTCCCTAGCTAACTTCCCACTCGGGTTACCGCACGCCCACTCCGGCCCAGCCTCTAAGGCGAGCCGCGCAGTCGCACGCTACCCGGCACTCTTTAACCCGCGCCGCGTCCGACGTCAAATGGCCCCGGAGGCAGTACGCTCGTCCGGATGCGCCTTCTAGCGAGCCTATCGCGGGACGAAACGCTCGATTTCCTGCGCAAATTCGTTCCGCTGGAGATCGAGCTTGCAAAAGAGGGCAAGGGGCAGCGTTTCTTCGCGATCGACGAACTCCGCGAGGTCACGCTCGTGCCCGGCCTGGGCGTCCGACTCGAGGGCGCCGCTCGCGTCCGCTGGCCGCTTCTTGGGCTTCACGTGCCGGTTCGGGCCAAGTCGCTCGTCGTGCTCCTCCGGCCGGAAGTCGTCACTCGCGTCGGCCACCCGTCTTTGGCCCTCTCGCTTTCCGTGGAGCGGGCCGATATCGCCTGGTCTCCGACACTCGTGAACGACAGCGTCGTCGAACGCGTAAACGAGGAGCTTCTGGCTCATCGAGCCGAGGTCGCGTGGAACTTCGCCAAAACATTGAGCCACGTATTCCGCCTGCCCGACGCCGTGACGAGCGCGGCGACCATCGGCCTGGAAGTCGCCGGAGGCGAGTTTACGGTCTCCGAGGCGTCGATCGAATTCGCGGTTGCGTTCCGTGCCGCGGTTGGCGGACGCGACCGCGGGTGAGGGCGGTCAGGGGGCCGGCGCGGGCGTGGGCTCCGCGGAGGGCGCCGGTTTGCTCTCCTGGAGCAATTCCTTCAGCCTCTTTTCGCGCCCTGCTTGGTCCGCGGCGTTCGTCATTTTGCCGAGGTCGAACGTCAGCAGCGGGAGCTGGCCGGCGTTGTACTCCGGGAGCTTTCCGTCCCAGTGCTCGAGGGCGCGATACTGGAGTACGGCCGGGGTCGTGGAAAGCCGAATGATCTCGTTTGCCTGCGCCTCGGCACGCGCTCGGATAAGGAGCGCGTCCGCCTCCCCCTGCGCCTTCTGTCGGGCTGCCTCGGCCCCCCCGTGCGCCTGCGTCACGGCCTGCGTTGCTTCGGCTTCGACCTGCGCGACCCGATTCTTGCTCTCGATGGCCTTCTGGGTGGCTTCCATCGCGCGGTTGATTGCGTCCATCACGTTCTGCGGGAGGCGCAGCGCCCCGTTGATCGTGAGCTGGTCGATCACGATCCCGTCTTTGCCGAACACGTCGCGGCACTTTTGGGTCACCTCGGCGAGCATTTTGCTTTTTCCGGCGCCGTAGATGTCCTGGACGGGCAGCTTCGAAGCGACGTCGTTGAAGGCCTCGCGCACCGTGTTGCGCATGTACCCGTCGGCGAGCTTGTCGAGGTCGTTCAGCCGGAATCGACCGTAGAGCCGCGGCGCGAGCGCGGGCTCGATGTGGAACGAGAGACCGATGTCCGCGCTGCAGTTGACTCCCTCGCTCGAGCTGAACGTGATCGACTCGTCGAACGCCCTACCCTCGTGCGCCGACTGGGTCCACACGACGTTCTGTACGCTCGTCGGAAAGAGAACGAGCTGTTCGGTCAAGGGGTTGTAGAGGACCCAGCCGGTCACGACCGGCATGTCTTGGACCCCGCGATCGGAGCCTGCGAGCTTGACCCGAATGCCGACGTGACCGGCATCGACCCGCGTCGTGGTCGAGCAGCCGAGGTAGAAGACGCCCACAGCGATGAAGGCCGCCAGAGCCACGCGGCGAAGCGACCGCGCGGCGGAAGCTCCGTCGAAAGACACGATACGGGCCATAGTGTCACCCTTTCCGTAACAGGTTTGTCGAGATCAAAGCCAGCCGGCGATGAGCGCGATGCCCACCAGCACGAATAGCGCAGCGGCGACGCGCTTGGTGACGTTGACGTCCAGCATCGTCGCCGCACGATTGCCGACCCCGACGGCGATGGCCGTCACGAGCCACAAAGCGAGCGTGGCCGCGCAGAAGACCGTCACGGGCGAACGTTCGCGCGCAGCGAAGGCGGCCGTCGCGAACTGGGTCAGGTCCCCCCACTCCGCGACGAAGACGACGCCGAACACGGTCGTCATCGAACGCCAGAAGGCTTGGCGATCGGAAGAAAGCTGCTGATCTCCGCGCTCTTCGGCGGCCTCTTCCTCTCTTCCGAACCACATGACCACCGCGGAGACGAGAAAGACGGCGCCAGCCCCGATGTGGACTGGCCTCGCCGGGAGCAGCGACAGGACGCTCCCCGCGGCGACCGCGACGATGGTCTGCACGGTCAAAGCGAGCGCAGCCCCAAGGAACACGGGAAGCGGCTTGTGCCTTGTCGCAAGGACGAGCGCCGCGAGCGCGGTCTTGTCCGGCAGCTCGGCGACGAAGATGACGCCAAAGACGCAGGCGGCGAGCTCGAGAGCATGCACGGGCCCAACGCTAGAACAAAGGACCGGCCGCTGGCGTGGCAAGCGACAATTGTTTGGCGAATCTCCGCGTCTTACTGTTCAGTCACAACCTTCCCCATGCTTGCCGCCGCCCTTCGAATCGCAGCGAACGCTCTCTGGCCGCTCGTCCGCGCGTACAACACCCGCTTCGAGCGGGCGTCACCGCACCCGAAGTGGGCGCCCGCGCCGCTGCAGAAGCGCCGCGAGCGGACCTTCCCGCCGCTCGGCTGGCCGCGCGAAACCGACTCGCTCTGCCCGAAGTGCGTCGTCGAGGTCCGAACGGCGATCCTCGAGGGCCGCACCGACCCGCGGGCGCTCGTCGATGACAAGTCGGGCGAAATCCGCGCTCGAATCGCCGAAGAGGGCGGCATGCTCGTGATGACCAAGACGTGCGCGAAGCACGGTCGCGTCGAAGACGTCCTGTCGGTAGACCCCGCGTTCAGTGCCCGAGTCGAGAGCCTCTTTCCCGGACGCGACTTTCTCGCCCCGGCGACCAAGCTGCGCGACCACGGTACGTCGAGCATCAAGTACGGTCGTGGATCGGTGCTGACGGTGGACCTCACCAACCGCTGCAACATGATGTGCGATCCGTGCTTCATGGACGCCAATCAGGTGGGATTCGTCCACGAGCTCGGTTGGGAGGAAGTTCAGCGCATTCTCGACGACTCGCTGACCGTGACGCCTCGACGGCAGATGAGCGTGCAGTTTTCAGGCGGCGAGCCGACCCTCTCTCCCCACTTCTTGCGGGCCATCCAATATGCCAAGTCCGTCGGATACTTCTGCGTGCAGTGCGCGACCAACGGCATCCGCTTCGCGCAAGACCGCGAATTCGCCCGCGCGGCGAAGAAGGCAGGCCTTCGCCTCGCCTACCTTCAATTCGACGGCATCGGCGAACAGGCCAACGCCCATCGAAAAGTGGGCAACTTGTTCGACGTGAAGCTGCGCGCGATAGAGAATCTCCATGCGGAAAACATCGACGTGGTTCTCGTGGTGACCGTGGTGCGGGGCGTCAACGACGACCAGGTGGGAGACGTCGTTCGCTTCGCGATCGAGAACGCCGACAAGATTACGGTCGTTTCGTTCCAGCCCGTGAGCTTCACGGGGCGCGACGAAGGCATCTCCGACGAAGAACGACGCGCCAAGCGGTATACGCTGTCCCACCTTGCACACGACCTGAAAGACCAGTTGGGGGTCACCGAGCCGCTCCGCGACTGGTTCCCGCTTTCTTCGATGGGGCCGTTCGGAGACCTTACCGATTTGCTGCTGGCAGAGCGGTCGGACTGGGGGGCGCTGCAGTGCGGCTGCCACCCGAACTGCGGAATCGGGACGGCGCTCCTCGTGCACAAAAAGACGAGAGAGATGGTCCCTCTGGCGCAGGTGATAGACGTCGACGGGCTGCTCGCGGACATTCAAGAGATCAACGACGCCGCGCAACCCCGTCCGGTGACGCTGGCCCAAGTGGCGCTTGCCATGTGCCGCCGTTTTCGGGCGGAGGGCGCGCCGCGCGGCTTTGGACTGACGACGCTCTTCCGCCAGTTCTTGAGCCAGACGGGAGCTCGGGGCGGCGAGATCGGTGCGTATGCGGAAGACGCGCACGAGTTTTCGTGGCGAATCTTGTTCGTGGCCGGAATGTGGTTCCAGGACCTCTTCAACTACGACTTTCGCCGTACCGAGATGTGCATCATCCCTTACGGAACCCAACAAGGCGAGATCAGCTTCTGCGCGTACAACACCGGGGTCGGGTGGCGGCAAATCGTCGAGAAGATGCACGCGACGGCGACGCTTGCCGAGTGGCACAAATCGCAGGGGCGACACCCCATCTTCGCGAAAAACCAGGTCTTGCCCCTCCCCGCCGCCCCTCGAACGGTGCGGTTGCCTGTCGTCGGCTGAGCCGAGAAAGCTCACCCCATGCGCCCGGCCGCCATCGCGTTCGTTTCCGCTGCTGTCGCCGTCACGGCGGTCGCAGCCTACTTCGCCTTTCTGCCGGAGAGCTCCGGCACCATTGCATTTTGGATCTTGTCCGCGGGACCGACCCTCGCGTTGGCGGCGCTCGGCGCCGCGTGGGCCAATCGGGAGGACCTTTTGCGCGAGTGGATCACGCCGCAGTGGGGAGACTTCACGCGCGGCGTCTTCGGCGCCGTTCTGCTCTATGCAGTCGCGTGGGGGTTCGTCCGCCTCGTGGCCCCCGTCGGCTCTCCGCGAGAAATTTGGTTGGTGTCGCTCTACGGCGAGATAGGCGACCCGCGCTCGCTGCATGCCCACGGCCTCGCGATCGGCGCGACGATCGCCGGCGCGGCACTCGCCGAGGAAGTGCTTTGGCGGGGCGTCGTGACGCGGCTCGTGGCCGAGCGCGTCGGGTCGCGGACGGCATGGTTGTGGGCGGCGGGATTGTACGCGCTGGCCTACGTGCCCACCGCGTGGTCGCTGAAGGCGGCGTCGGAGAACGGAGGCGGGCTAAATCCCATGATCCCGCTCGCGGCCCTTGGGTGCGGCCTGCTCTGGGGCGGGATGGCGCGCATCTTCGGCCGGCTGACTCCGGGCATTCTCGCGCATGCCCTATTCGATTGGATCGTGGTGATGATGTTCCCGCTTTGGGGGATGGGAAAAGGAATCTGAAGCGCATCACGGCGGTCTTGCCGTTCAGCGCGACAGGGAGC
>CAZVPE010000185.1:0-11891 GCA_964628155.1 uncultured Polyangiaceae bacterium
CGGAAGGCGGTGTTGTTTCTCTTGGCGATCGGCTGCGCGGGCACGTCGGCGCGGCCATCGACTACGTCTCGCATTTGGGGCTGGAGAACGTATCGCGGTACGAGCACGAGCTGCTCGTCTACGCCACCGAGGGGCTCGCGCGGGTCCCCGGCCTCCGGTTCATCGGCACGGCCCCCGAAAAGGCGGGCGTGATCTCGTTCGTTCTCGACGGATTCCGCACCGAGGACGTCGGCAGGGCCCTCGATCAGGAAGGTATTGCCGTCCGGGCCGGACACCACTGCGCCCAACCGATTCTTCGCCGGTTCGGACTCGAGAGCACGGTGCGCGCGTCCCTGGCCCCGTACAACACCTGCGAGGACATCGACGCCCTCGTGTCGGCTCTGCTCCGGCTTCAGACCGGGAGGCCACTGCCCCGCTCTGCGACCGTTGCATGACGAATTGAAGGCTGCCGCGGCGCTCAGCCGCGGCAAGTTTTGCGCGCTCCCGGACAGGATTCACCTGTCCGACTGTTGCGCATTCCAGTTCGTCATAATAGACGACATGGGGACATGCCAACGGTCCCTGGACGACTGGGCGACGCGGCCCCAGCCTCGAGCGAGATAGCCTCCGCAAGTGCGTCGTCTCCCAACCTCACCCGCGTTGTCGGTCAGAACCTGCGCCGTCTGCGCAATCTACGCGGATTGTCGCTCGAAAAGCTCTCTCGTGCCTCCGGTGTCAGTCGGGCGATGCTCAACCAAGTCGAGCTCGGGCGAAGCGCCCCGACCATCAATGTCGTCTGGAAGATCGCGCACGCTCTGGCTGTCCCGTTTTCCGCCCTAATCACGGACCCGGCGGACACGCAGCCGACCGTGCTTCGCGCAGCAACGGCGAGGAAGCTCTCCTCGCACGACGGTGCGTTTCTCTCGCGTGCGCTTTTTCCGTTCGATTCCCCGCGTCTCGTCGAGTTCTACGAGTTGAATCTGGCGCCACGCTCCGTCGAACGTGCGGATCCCCATCCACCGGGCACGACGGAAAACCTCGTCGTCGCGGAGGGAAGCGTCGCCATCGTCGTGGGGGCAACACGGCATTGTCTCTTGAATGGGGACGCCATTCTCTTCAAGGCGGACGTACCGCACGAGTACTGGAACGAGGGCACGGAGGCGGCCCGCATGTACCTCGTGATGACGTATAGCGACGAGCTGCGCCGATAGGCGGCGCGGGTGCGCGTTCTCGGATGCTCGTCAACGAACGGGGCGCCCCCTTAACCGCGCCCACGTTAAGTCCGCTTTAGCAGACCGAGCGCCCCGCTCACGGAGGCTCCCGTCGTGGCACACACTGCTTTACACGAGCAGACGCGCGATCGGCTCGGAAAGTACCGCCTAATTGCGATGCTTGCTCGAGGCGGTATGGGCGACGTGTATCTGGCCGCCGCGGACGGCGTCGCCGGATTCAACAAGCTGCTCGTGATCAAGGAACTACGCCCCGAGCAAGCGGACGACGACTTCTACGTGAACCTCTTCATGGACGAAGCGCGGCTCGCTGCGCGCCTGAACCATCCGAACATCGTCCAGGCCATCGAGGTGGGCAGCGAGGGGCTCCGGCGATTTCTCGTCATGGAGCACCTCGACGGCCAGCCCCTGCATCGCGTGCTTCGGCGCGCGCGGCGCTTGGGACAACCGCTCTCGATGGGGCTCGGCCTGAGGATCCTTGCCGACGTGCTCGAAGCCCTCGCGTACGCGCACGCGCTGACCGAGTTCGACGGCAGCGTGCTCGGGATCGTCCATCGCGACGTGAGCCCGCAAAACGTCTTTTTGACGTACGAAGGTCAAGTCAAGCTCATCGATTTTGGGATCGCCAAGACTCGCCTTTCCTCGCAAGAGACGCATGCAGGCGTGATCAAAGGAAAGGTCCGCTACATGGCGCCCCAGCAGGCCACCGGGCAGGTCGTGGACGGTCGTGCCGACATCTTTTCGGTGGGCGTAATGCTCTGGGACTTTCTCGTGGGCCATGGCCCGTGGGAAGGCCAGAACGACGTCGAGGTGCTGCGTGCCCTCCTCACCGGGGCCATTCCGCGACTTCGCGGCCGGCTGCAAGACGTGCCTGCCGGTCTCGCCGACGTCGTCGACCGTGCCATGAGCGACGCTCCCGTGGACCGGTATCCGACCGCGCGCGCCATGCGCGACGAGTTGCTGCGCTTTCTGCCGCCTGCTGACGGCGCTAACTACGTCGACGAGCTGCGCGAGGTGGTCTCCCGGCTGTTCGCGGCCGAGCGGAGCGAGCTCGGCACCGCAATCGATGCTCAGCTTCGCGGTGTCAGCGCTGCGGCTCCACTTCAACTCGTCAGCCTTACCCGAGTCCGCTCGCGGACAGAAGATGGCTCGTCCGGCCTCGGCATCGCGCCGGAGCTTTCAAGTGAAGGCAATGCGCGATCGGTGGCGCCCGGCGCTGGAGGGACCAAAGCCGCCCCTAGCAGGGCGCCGGTCTCCGCGCGATCCCGCCCGTTCGTCGTCGCCGGATTCGTAGGGATTGCACTCGTGACGACGGGCGTAATCGGGGGTCTAAAGGCCGCGCGGGTGACCCCCGCAATGACCCCAAGCGTCTCCATCGCGCCGGTGCTCCAGCCCCCGCCGAGAAGTCCGACCGCGCTCCCCTCGGCGACCGGCCCGGCTGCCGGCCCGTCGCACGTCACGATCCGCAGCTCGCCGCCGCCGACGCGGCTCTACGTCGACGGGGTCTTCGTAGGCAACGCCTACTCGGCCGAACTCGTTCGCAGCGACGCGATCCACACCGTCTTGGCCGAGTTCCCCGGCTACATCGCCAAGAGCGTGTCCTTCACAGCCGAAGCCGACAGGGAACTTGTCATTGCACTCGAGCGCGAACCCCTCCGATCGCGCGGCCCCGTGCGCGGACCCGCGGAAGCGCCCCTCCGCCCGGCGGCATCGAGCGTCGAGCCGTCGCCCGCTCCTTCCAGCGATGCTCGGGTTCCCCGCGTGCGACGGCAACGAGACATCGACAAAGAGGATCCGTACGCCCCATGAACCGCCCTGTCGGAATCGCAATCGCCACGTTTGCCCTTTGTGTGTGCCGCACGACTCCCGCGCTCGCGCAACCGTCGGCGCAAGGAGCGAGTCAAGAAGCGTCGCGGCACTTCGCGCGCGGCATCAAACTCTTCGAGGACGACGATTGGCGCACGGCCCTCATCGAGTTCGAGCGCGCCTACGCAATCGAACCGAACTATCGCGTTCTATACGACATAGGGCAGTGCCGCTACCAACTCCATGACTACCCCGGGGCGCTCGCGGCGTTTCAACGGTACCTGGCTGAAGGGGCCGACCACGTCACGGGGGACCGCCGTGCCCAAGTCGAGTCGGACATCGACGTCTTGAAGGGGCGCGTCGCAAGGGTGCGGGTGTCGAGCGCCTCCGCGGGCGTCGAGGTCCGGATCGACGACGTTGTCATCGGGACGACGCCGTTCGCTGCGCCCGTCGTGGTTAGTGCGGGCAGACGCAAAGTCGCCGGCAGCAAGGCTGGCCTCTCCGTAGTGACCCGGTATGTCGATCTCGCGGGCGACGAGACGGCCGATGTCGTCTTGGACCCAGAGCCTTCCTCCTCAAGTCCACCAGCGTCGGCCGCAGCTTCTCCGGAGGCGAACGTACCGACCGGATCGCTGCCCAATTCGCGGGGCGCCAAGCCTTCGCTCGCTCCGGCCTGGATTGCATTCGCCGCCGGTGCCGCCGGGGTCGGAGTCGGCACCTTCTTCGGCTTGACGGCCATGAACGACAAGAAAGAGCTCGATCGGGAATGCGTCGCGAAGAGCTGCCCACTGTCGAGCCAACCCCTGATCTCGGCGTCGCAGCGAGACGCGCTTCTTTCGACCATCGGCGCGGGGGTCGGCCTCGCGGGCGCGCTCACCGGCGCCGCCTACCTGCTCTTGACGTCCGGCGACCGACCGCGCCCTAACCGGCCGAGCATCGGCGTCTTCGTCGATTCGCGAACCATCGGCGCGGCAGGAACGTTTTGACCATGCGAAGGGCCCGATTCAACCTCGTGACGTGGGCGAGATGCTCTTGGATCGCGGCGGCCACCGCGGCAGCCGCGACGGGCGGCTGCAGCCCAGTCATCGGGCTCGAAGGTTACTCCACGCACACGGAAACGGTGGACCGCGGTGAGGGCACGGCCGCGGGTGACGGGGGCGCGGACGGCTTTGCCGAGGCCGCGGCGGACGGCACGGCGGGCTGCGACGTCGACCTCACCACCCAATGCTATGCCTGCGCGCCGACCGAGATGCCGCAGTTTCTCAATGCGTGCACGAACGCGGCCTGCGTGCCGTTCGACGACGTCAAGCGCCTCACGCACCTGCTGCCGAAGGGGGGCTTGCCGCCACTGCCGCCACTGGATGCCGGCTCCGACTGATTCGTCGACGTTCGAGCAAACGACCTTCCGGAAAGGGTCTCACATGAGCCGAACTGATCTCTCTCTCGTCATCGCGGCCGTCGCCTCAGCGACGCTCGCGAATTCGGGCATCGCTCGCGCGGTCACGTGCGACTCCGTTCCGAGCGCGGCCAACCCGACGAGCGGCGCCGTGCCCCCCGTCGTCTACATCGAAGGAGCGAACGCCGTTGGACCTTTCATCGCGCCCCTGCAGCAGGCGCTGTCGGTCGATCCGAATCCGATCACCGTAGTCTACATCGGCGACGGCGGCTGCGTCGGGGCGAACAACTTCTTTACGGGAGCGTCGATTTCGGCCAAGCCGAAGCCGATCTACTACGCGGCGCAGACTCAGGGGACCTGCGACCTTCCGACCAACGGCCCGAACGGGGGGGCGCCGGTCGCCGACATTGCCGCGTCGGACGTGTACGCGCCCACGTGCGGAACGCTTCCCGGCGGGAAACTCCCGCCGAATGTGGGCGACTTTCTCGGCCCCGTGCAGCCGATGGTCTTCGTCGTCCCGAAGGCATCTTCCCAGCGCTCGATCAGCGCCTCGGCCGCCTACTTCGTTTTTGGATTCGGCGGCGACTCGGGGGTCGCGCCGTGGACGTCCAATTCATCGATCTACCGGCGCAACTCCGCGTCGGCCGTGCAGGCCCTGCTCGCAGTCGCCATCGGAGTTCCGCTGTCCCGTTGGGCGGGCGTGGACGCGGCGGCGCTGAGCGCGAACACGGCTGCGGGCCTATCCGGTGCTGCTGCGGTCATCAACGCGATTGAGACCGATCCCAATCCGGAAGGCGTGATTGGCATCTTGGCCGATACGAACTTGGATGCAATGACGACCAACCACGTCACGACGCTTGCTTACAAGGACTTCGACCAATCGTGCGGTTACTATCCGGACTCGACTGCAACCGCGCACGACAAGAGCAACGTGCGGGACGGTCATTACGCGCTGTGGGGGCCGATTCACTTTTTTACCTACGTCGACAGCCGCGGCGTGCCACAAAACCACAACGTGGAGCGAATCCTTTCCTACATGTTGGGAACGGCCGTGGCGCCGGGCGGAGTCGACCTAGTGCAAGTGGAAGCGCAGAACAATCTCGTCGCGCCTTGCGCGATGCGCGTGACGCGCACCGTGGAACTCGGCCCCCTTGCGTCCTATGCGCCGCCCGGGTCGTGCGGTTGCTACTTCGACTACGTCTCGACGGGGCAATCGTCATGTACTCCATGCGCGAAGACATCGGACTGCCCGCGATCCGCGCCCATCTGCAACCAATCGTTCCCCGTAGCCTTTTGCGAGACGCAGTAGCGCCTTGATTCGGCAGGCCAAGGTCCAATCGGGTGGTGGGCGTTCCGACTGGAGAAGAAGCCTGGTGCTAGTTGCCGAACTTGCAAGGCCCGATGACCTGGTCTGGCGGCACCGCGACCGGTGCGTCCCAGGTCAATCCGGCTGCGGCGTCGACGGCCGACAATTCGACCAGGCCGGTCGGTACCGTGACGGTCGCGCAGACGGTTTTCGCGCAAAGGATGTAGGACGACGGATTGACGGTGAACTCATAGCCGCCCCGCGTCGTCTGGGCGCTGCCGACCAGCGTGTCTTTCATCCCGTCCGGTCCAATCGTATAGAGGTCGACCTCGATGTTTTGCTCGAGCGTATTGTTCGAATCCACGATCTCGCCAAACACGCCCTGCGTGATGGGCTTGTGTGGGCAGATATTGGAAACGTTGACGCAGCCGCCCGCGCCGACGAGCGCGAGCATCGCAAGATGGTTTATTTGCACCCTTCTATATGATCGCAATGCGACGGCGGAGCAAGACATTCACGGCGCTCGTCTCCATCTGGCGCACCCGCCATGGCTTCGCCGGGGAACAGATGCCACCTGGCGCCGCACCAGCGCATTGGGACGCGCGCGGCGCGGCCGGAAGCGGTAATCTCGTCGGATGGTCGTTTCGGATACGTCGCGTGGACGGAGCGGGGCAGCGAGGCCGCGTGGTGCGAATGAGCGCACGTTGTGGTTGCGCTGTTTCATGAGCGTCCTTCCGAGCCTGATCTTTGGTTGCGGCCGAACGGTGGACTCGGCTTCACGGCATCTGCCGGCGAGCGCGGGACTCGACGCGGCCGGAGGCCCGACGGCGACGGACGCCGGAATCGACGCCTATGCCGCTTCGGACGGGACGGCGGCGGACGCTCCCGATGGGGGCCCCGGCGCCGACGGAGCGGGAGATGGCGAGGGAGGCGGAGGCGATGCCGGAGACCAAGGCCCCACTGCCCCGCCGAACACGGTCGATCCAAGCATCTCAGGACATTGGTCCTGGCAGAAGTGCGGCTCGATAGCGCCGACGCCGCTCCCGATCCAAGCCCAGTTTCTTCCGACCGGCGAGCTGGTCGTCTCCAACGAGGACGGCAGCATCGTCGTGCATGCGGTCGGGTCGAGGCAGCCCGTCCGGCAGCTCGCGCCGGCGAACGGCGTCCCGGCGACGTTCGGGGTCTCGCTCGACGGAACGCTCCTCGCCACCGCCGACGCTCAAGCCCAAGAGGTCGCGCTCCTCAGCACCGTGGACGGATCGGTCGTGCTTCGGCTAGCGCAGCCGCCCGAATGCTCCTCGGGAGCACCACCCCAGTTCTCCGCAGAAGGCGATTCTCTTTTCGTGACGGGCGGAGCCTCCACGTGCATCTGGCGAACGGCCGATGGTTCGCGGATCGCCGACATGCCGGGCTCGTTCTTTTCCGCGGCGATCCGCGGCGGCCAGCTCCTTGCTGTCGAGGGCGGGTCGTCGCTGACGCCCACGAGCCAGCCCGCACTCCTCACGTACACGGTTCCCGCCGGACCGTGCGCAGCGGGCTGCGCGCCGCTCGTCCAGGGCCCGAACATTCCCCTGCAGATTCCCGCGGGCGGGATGGTGCGCCCGTTCGATCTTCGGATCTCCCCTCGCGGAGACATCGTCGCAGGACAAGTGTTCTCGGGCTCTTGTTGCGGCAGCGCCGTGTGGAGGGCGGACGGAAGTCTGGCGTACTCGTCCTCGAGCCTGGAGAACGGGATCCTACCGGAGACCGGGTTCCCACCCGTGTACTCGCCGGCCGGCGAACGCGTGCTCCTCACGGACCGAATCGTCAACATGGCAAGCTTCGCGGTCGAATCGGCCCTCACGCAGCAAGCCGTGTACGACAGCTACTCGACCATCGACAGCAGTGGTTTGCTGGCGGCGTCGACCAACCCTCGCGACTCCGTGGCGCTCTTCGACTTGCCGACGGGTAAACCCGTGGAGGTCGTCGGAGCGTTGCCGCCTCCGAACTCGAATTCCTCCTCACAGCCGACGGATATGGCGGCATCCAGCGACGGGGTTCACCTCTTGGTCCGACGCACGCTGTGGCGGATAGACCCCGATTTTGCTCAGTCCAACATTGTCTCTATCTACGGCGGCTTCATCATCGTCGATGACGCCTTCTCCCCGGATGGGACGCAATGGGTCGCGTCGGGGGACGGCTATGAAATCTTCACCGGCGATGCGGCCGCTCCGCTGCCCGCCCTGCCCCGGTCGCCCGGCGTTCTTCCCATGCCCGGCGACTGCTTCGTCACGCCGGCAAGGCTCGCGCCGCACAACGATCGGTTCCTCCTTGGCAACTATTCCGGCAGGTTCGTGAGCGTCCTCAATACCGGCGACAACACGGAGGTCGCCCGGTTGCCGGCGACCGCTTGCGCCCGCGCAGTCTTCAATGCCGACGAGACCCTCGTCGTCACGAGCGATCCGGCCCTCTATCGCGTCTCGGACTGGTCGCAGGTGTGGATCGGGGCAGGCGCGGACGCCGGACGGCCCGACGCTATCTACGATGACGTCCAAATTCGCCCGAACGCCGATGAAGCGCTCGTGAGCCATTGCGGTTCCGAACCGAACGCCACCTGCGTTCACGCGATGGTTTCGCTGACGGACGGCAGCGTGCTCCGCAGCTTGCCCGCGCTCACGAGCAACCGCGCCAAGTTCTCGCCGGAGGGCAACTGGATCGTCTCCGGTTCGGGACTGTTTCACCTCCCCGACGGTCAACAGCGCGTCCTCGATCCGCAGGCCACGCTCGCCACGTTCATGCCCAACGGCGACGTCATCGCGGTTCTCGCGGACAACTCGCTCGCGCGGTACTGCCGCGCCCCGTGAAAACCGCGGTGATTGCCCTAGGGGCTGATCCCGCTATTGAGCGGATCGTACTTGTTGCCGCCGGTGGTGAAACCCGATTGGTCGTCGGGTGAGGCGGGCGCGGGGCTCTTCGAGGGGCTAGGACGCGCATGCGATTTTCGGCCCGCGGCCCGCCGTTCGCTCGCCCCCCGCTGCGCGCGACCGACGCCGGCGCGATCCTCATGCCGGGCCACCGGAAGGGCGGTCGCGGCGATCGCAGGCACCGTGGTGGCGAGCTCCGGCTTTCGGTACGGGATCGGCGTCCAGAGGCCGGCCGCGTTCACCTCCGGGACGACCGGCGGCGCGATCGCGCCACGCGGTTCTTGCGCCGGGGAGCTCGGGGGCGACGGAGACGCGGCCGCCCTGTCCAAGGTCACCCGAGGCGCACGCCACGCTGCGGCCCGCTGCTTCGCCCCCGCCACGAAGACGACCGCGCGCCGTCCGAGACTCTGCGTGAACGCGGGGCCTCGGAGGCCGAGCCCCGTCGCGACTCCGATGGTAAGCGCCAGCGCGCAGAGCCCGGTCCGCCAGGCCCCGCGCCGCGCGCCGTGCGGACGTAGCTCGCTGAGATCCATGCTCACCGGGCGCTCGCTGACTGGAACGACCGGGGTCGTCGCCTCGTCGAGGCCCGCGAGATCGCCGAGTCGCGACCATTGGATCGCGGCTTCCGGGACGACCATCGACCGGGCACTGACTTGGCCGGCTCGGAACGCGAGGTCCAGTTCGTCCAACGTCAATCGATGCACTCCGCCGCTCGTCGATCGGACGTACCAGACTTCAGCGCTCGCCATCGGATGCTCCTCGGCGCCGGGACCGCGACTCGAGGGGCGCGCGCACCACGGCGTCATTGATCAAAAGGATGACCGCCGGGAGCCCATGCCGCACGCGACATTGCCATTCGGCCGTCGACAGCGGAATAATCCAGCAATGCCGCTGGATGGTGCCGTCTTCGACCGGACATTTCCCCTCGCTTTGAGGGTCAGGGTATCGGGCGGTGCCGCGGTCGGAACGGTTGAAGGGCCCACGAAAGGCCCCCGCTCTGCCGGCCTCGCTCGACCAACAGAAACAGCGAGGGCATGACGAGCACCGCGGCAAGTAGGCAGCTCACCTCTCCAACGGCCGCGATGGCCCCGAGGCCTCGGATGGCCGCGTTGTGCGACCCCACCAGGGCAACGTACCCGAGCATCGTCGTTAGGCTGCACAGAACTACGGCGCCGCCGCTCGTGCGCAGAACGCCGAGGATACTCCGCCCGCGGTCGGCCTCGTAGCGCTGGGCGACGTTGACCGCGTAGTCGACGCCGATGCCGAACGTGATGGGCAGCGCAGAGAAGTTGAGAAAATTGAGTTTGACGTCCGCGAAGTAGAGAAAACACGCGACCCCGCCGCACCCGACGGCGAGCGCGAAGAGCACGCTAGCGAGGTAGGGGCCGCGGCGGAAGGCGACGAACACGAGGACGAGAGTGAGCGCCAGCGAGAGCGAGATCGCGCGCGGCACGTCGCGGACAACCGAGCGGAGCATGTCGGCCAGGATCACGGCGTTGCCCGAGCCTCGGACCATCTTGCCGGTCGGAAGACGTGTTTCGCGGAAAGCGTCGGCGTAGCGCACCAGGGTGCGCAGGTCGTCCGCGGTATTGGGGTCCGACTCGATGAAGACGAGCGCGCCCCGGACGCCGTTTGCGTCGGCGAACCGGTCCGCGATCGACGCTGGGAGGTCGCCCGCCGCGTACGGGCGCAGGTCTTCCGGGGGGAGCACTTCTCGGATGCGCGTCCAGTCGTCGCCTTGGAGAAAACCGCGCGCGTGCGCTCGCTCGAGCCGCGCGCCAATCGTCGAGAGCGTTCCGAACTTGTCCGTTTGCCCGCCGGCGACCAGGTCCGCGAGGCCGTGCACGGCAACGAAAGGCTTGTCGCCGACCGGCGCGGCGTCCCAACGGGCCCGGAGCGCATCTTCGAGAGCCGCTGCTTCTCCGGGCGAGTCCGTGGCGATGACGAGAGCGCCCTGACTCGAGCCGAGAACCGCGCGCGCGACGTCCCACGCGTGGTGCAGCTCCGCTGTCTGCGAACGGTCCGTTTCGGTCTTGCGTAGATCGTACTCCATGGGATCGCGCTGGACGAAGCGCCCGGCGGACACGAGGCCGACGACCGCCACGAGCGCCCCCGCCGCAACGAAGGTCACCGGCGCCTTCGAGGCGAGCCAGGCGAACGGTCGGCCGTAGGCCATCTCGTGCCGTGCGAGCCATCCGCCGGCGCTGCGCGCGGGACCCGAGTCGATGAGGACGAGCAGCGGCGGCACCATCAGCGTCTTGACGATCCAGCACAGGATCATGCCCGACGCGGCGATGAAGCCGAAGTCGCGGAAGGCTCGGAAGTCGGTGACCAGAAGCGAACCGTACGACGCAGCCGCGCCCAGCGCGGCGATCGCGGTGGGCTTCCACGTCGCGTGCACGGCCGCGCGAACGGCGGCCGCCGGGTCGAGGCCGCGTCGGCGCTCCTCGAAGTAGCGAGCCTGGTAGAGGATCCCCACGTTGATCCCGTTGCCCGCGACGATGCTGACGAGAAACGCCGTCGCGACGTTGAGGTGGCCGATGACCAGTTGCGTGAGCCCGAAGGTCCAAGTCAGGCCGACCGCGATGGTGACCGCCATCACGAAGACCGACCGCAACCGCAGAAAGTACAGAACCACCACGGCCAAAACGAGTCCGATCCCCGCCGCGCCGACGCTCAAAAGATCGTGGGAAATGACCTGGTATTCGCGGAAGCCGGTCGGCAGTTCCCCCGCATACGAAACCGCGACGCTCGCGAACTCCGGCGCCGACGCGCGCGCGCGGTCGACGGCGGCGCGGATGTCCGCGAGCGCCTTGCCGGCGCGGCCGAGATCTCCCCCCGCGATTGGAGATCGAGCGACCACCATGAGAGCACGCCCGTCGCCGCGTTCGTAGTAGCCGTCCGGAAACCGGTCGAGGACGTCGCTGCCGGCGCCGCCCTTGGAGGGATCGCGAAGGCGCTTCTCGATGTCCTTCCACGCGAGCGGCGGCGGGGCTTCGTCGTCGTCGAGCGAAAAGCCGGTCGCTCGAGCGACCTCGTAGTCCCATCGCGCCTCGGTCTCGCGATCGAGCCGATCGAGCTCGGCAGCGTCGAGGAATAGTCCGAGCCGCGGCGCGAGGAACGCGCGAACGTCGTGGGGCCCGTCCTCTGCGCTCGACACCTCGTCCGGCGCGAGAGCGAGCAGCGAGGGAACGACCGCGTCGCCCAGGTGGCGCAGCACGGCGCGGTCGGGTCCCTCGAGGACCACGAGCACGGTCTGTGCGGCGGACGCG
>CAZVPE010000186.1:0-11887 GCA_964628155.1 uncultured Polyangiaceae bacterium
GTGCGGGTACCATCGCCAAGATGCCGAAGTAGTCGTTTTCGAGGCGCACGGTTCGTGTCTCATTGAACCGCCGCCGTTGCGAACAAACTGCCCGCGCCCGACGCAGTGACCTGAATGGTCCATCCCCCCGCTTGAACGTTCGCCGCGGGCGACTGCGCGGATACGAATAGCTGCGTACTGGGCATACCGCTGGGATCCGTCGCGCTCAGGTGGGCGAGCGCGGCGGCCGGCACCGTGCCGTTTCCGCCAGTGCCCAGGAACGAACAAAAGATCGACACGGTCGGGCTTCCGCTTGGGCCCTGCGCCGCATAGAACTGGACGTTGCCTGGCGTGCCGCCCTGCCAAACGATAGGAAGGTCGGCGGCACGCGACACCACGATGGGTTCCCCAGGGACGGCCGGAGCCGCGGGCATGCTCACGGTGATGTCGTTGGGCATCGTGACGCTCGCCGTGAAGGTCGGAACGACATCTCCGGAGCTCACGACGCCAACCGACTCTCCGCCTTGAAGCGTGGTCCCTCCGGGGGCGCTGCTATAGCTATAGGTACCACCGGGCCCCGGCAGGATCGCGATGGGTAGGCTTGCTCCCTGGGCGAACGTGAGGGTGCCGGCGCTCACGGGCGACGCCAAAGCGCCCGCATCGGCGATGCCCGCATCGGACGTCGAACCGGCGCATGTCGTCGCAAAGCAGCTCCCGTCGATCTCCGTGGTGCAGCTCGGGTCGGGGGCGGCGGGAGTCCGCGCGCCGGGCCGGAACGTGGCTGTGATGCTCGTGTAAGAAATCGCGCTCAAAAAGCCGCGACCGATGTTGATGGTGCCGGTACCTCCGCCGGAGCCACTGCTCGAACCGCCTCCCGAGCTGCTGCCGGAGCTCGGCCCGCCCCCGGAGGCGCTGCTCGAGCCGCTTCCCGAGCTACTCGAGCTACCGCTTCCAGAGCCGCTGCTCGCGCCGTCCGCGCTGCTCGAACTACCGCTTCCCGAGCCGCTGCTCGCGCCTCCCGAGCTGCTTGCGCCGCTGCTGCTCGACTCCGCTCCGGAGCTGCCGTTGGAGCCACCACTCGAGCCGCTTCCCGAGCCCGACCCGTCCGCCGAACCGCCGCCCGAGCCACCGCCAGCGTCGCCGACGCTGCCCGTCCCCGAGCCGCCGTCCGGGCTCCCGGGACCTGAGCTTCGGCCGCCGCAACCGGAGGAAGCTGGCAGCGCTGCGACAAGGGCGGACGCAAACAGGACGTGTCGGATCGATCGCGACATGGAGGGCCCCTCGAATGGCGCGGTCACCTTACCAGGGGGGATGTCGCAGGGGAGCCCGGCGAGAGGGGGGATCTCGAAATCATGGCGCGGGTTGCCGGCAAATCCTTGGATCCCCCTCGGTAAACTCGACTCGGTAGTCGACATGCTCGCCGACGAGATCGCGCGGAGGCGCCGGCACCGTTGCACGTTCATCGATCGCCGATTCGAGTGCCGCGCGCACAGATTCGTCGAACTCGTGATTCCCGCTCGAACGGACCGGCGTTCCATTCACTCTCCATACTCGCCGCAGCGGTGACACGGTGAATTGGACCACGACGCAAAGTCGACGTGACTCTTCGAGGGACATCGACGCCGGACGACGCCAACGAGCGCGCACCCAGGCGCCCAGCGACGAGTCCCGCACCGACGCATCGGCGGGCGACTCACCGCTTTCGCGATTCGCGAGCGGGGGGACCGTGCGAACAAAGAATGCGCTGCCCGTGCAAGCCGAACCGCGGTGGATGTACAGGCGATTGGCTCCCAGTCCGCGAGCGTGCGCGGTCAAGCGTTCCTCACACGAATCGCCAGGCGGCTCGGAAAAGCGCGCCAGCAGGAACACGGGCGACGGCGGCTCGTCGACGAGACGGACGTCGAACGTGTATCGGTCGCCGATGGCAACGCCGCTTCCTGCTGGTGCGATCTCGGCGCGCGGCGTCAACAGCGCGCCCGCGGGCGCGGCGGTCTGCATCGCGGGCTCGGTTGCGTCGTGCGGCCTGCAGGATGCACTCGCGACAGTCAGCAGAAGGACGATGCGCTGCACGTCGCGCGCGGCACGACCTTGGCCCAAGGCGGGCGGGTAGGAAGCGCCAGCTCGGTCGGCAATTACCACCACGGGACGCGCACGCTACCACCGTCCCGGCAGGATTTTCCGTAGCGGAAATCGCGATCCGGTCAGAGCGGTTCGTAGAGGGTTACTCCTCGGTGGACTGCGGCGTTCTGGAAGTCAGGCGGTTGCCACTCCACTCGGGCGAGGACCATGAGCGTTCCGAAGGTCTGAGTCGCGGTTGCGAAGAGTGGATAGTCGGTGGAATCGTTCAGGATGGACGTCGCCCACGCCGTCATCGCCGGTGTGACGTCTGCCTGCGAGAGAATCTTGTAGCCGGTGGGAATGGGGGGATTGTCGGCCGTCGTGGGCGCGCGGCTGTCGTTCGCACTCGCGTCGATTGGGCCGGCATCGTTCGCGTCGTTCATGCCCGCGCCGGTCGGGCCTGCGTCGTTCGTGTCGTTCGCGTCGTTCGCGTCGTTCGCGTCGTTCGCGTCGTTCGCGTCGTTCGCGTCGTTCGCGTCCGCGTCCCCGTCCGCGACCGCGTCCTCCTGGGGGGGCGCGTCGGCCAAACCCGAGTCGAGGACCATCGTGTCCATTTCGTTCGCGTCGTACACGCTCCCGTCCGCGCCTGCCGGATACAGGTCCGTCCCGCTCGCGTCGTTTTCTCCCGCCTCGACTTTTCCTTCGCTCGCGCCTGCCTCGCTGGACGAATCGCGCGCGCCATCGGCGGACGCCGCGTCCGCACCTGACGCGTCGCCCGAGCTCATGGCGTCGACTGGCCCGGCGTTCGGCATCGCCTTCCCGCAGGCAACCAGGAACACGACGAGTGAGCTTGCGACGCGGCGCATTGCGTGAATTGTACCCAAAACGGAAGACGCTGACGAATGGCGCCCCAAGGGTTTGGCGCCTCCGGGCCATCCGCGCGCGCAGCCGCCCCGCGGGCGAGAGGCGTCACCGTTATCACGGACTGTCCGTAGGTGTTGGCGGCGTGTACCCTCCGCCGGCATGACCTCCGGGAGCCGTGCAAAGACGCCGGACATTGCACCCGAAGAGCTGGAGCGCGTCGTGCGCGAGGCGGCCAAGGGCGTCGCGGGTCTATCGAAGGCGGCTCTCCGCAAACGGCTGCCGGTCTCGTACCGGCGCTCCGCCAAGGCGGTCGAAGTCGCGATCGACGCTCTGGTGCAAAGAGGAGTCATTGTTCTCTTCAAGGCCTCCAAGACGCCGCTCTATTTCGAGCATGAACCGCTCTCCCAAGTCGACGCGCTCGTTCGCGAGCGGCTCTCGACGCCGCTCGCCAAAGGTGCGCTCAAAGCCTGGGTCGTCGAGCTCGCGCCCGGGTACCGTGCCGTCTTCGACAAATGGTTCACGCGCGCGACGAAGAGCGACGTGCTCTACGAGCAGAGCCCACTTCCCGGGTCGACGGCGAAGCGCTTCGGGCGAGAACCCGAGCCGGTGGACCTCGCCCCGCTGCTCGCCCCGGTGATGAAGGCGCTGGGGGCGGCGCTGAAAAAACTCGACGCAAAGCGCGTCCCACGCCAGCGGATCCGCGACGCGCTCCTCGCTGCGCTCGAATCGGCACCAGGCCAGCGGCACGCCAACGGTGGAAAGGACGACCGCTCCAACTTCGTCGCGGCCCTCGATCGCCTGGCCGCCGATGACCCGGGGACCGCGCTCCTTCCGATTCGCGCTCTCCGCAGTCGCCTGTCGCTCGAAAAGAAGACCTTCGACGATCTCGCTCTCCAGCTGGCGCGCGAGGGCGTCGTGGAGCTTCACTTCCACGATTTTCCCGCGTCGCTACCCGACTCGGAACGCGCGGAGCTCGTGGTCGACGCGAAGGGGACGCACTACGTCGGCATCACGCCGAGGGCGAGACGATGAACGCGCTCGCCGCTTTCCCGAACCCGTTTCGCGACAATATCGTTCAGGACGCATGGCAAGCGACGGTCGACCTGCCCGAAATCCACGCCGGCGCGTTCGACGCCTGTCTCGCCGGGATCGAAAGTGCTTCCCGCGGCGTGCCGGACTCGCTCCTCATTTACGGCGTTGCGGGGTCGGGCAAAACGCATCTGCTCGGGCGCCTGCAGCGGCATCTCGCGGACACCGCGCGAAGCGCCCCCGACGCCGTTCTCCGGTGCGTGTTTAGTTCGATACGCCTCCAGACGACCCGTGAGCTGCTTTGGCAGCACCTGCGCCGACGGTTCGCCGCGGACCTCATGCGCCGTGAGCAAGGGTTGACACAGCTCCAGCGCCTCGTCGCCCACCAGCTCGCCGTTTCCGATGGGCACGGGCCCCGGGCCGGTATCCTGGAGCTTCGCGTCCTTCGTGCGGAAGACGAGCCGGCGCTCCTTCAACGTTTGCAGGACGTTGGGGTGCGTCTCGGCCTGCCGCGCGACCTCGCCATCACGCTCGAACACCTCGTTTTGAATCGGAACGTGCGGGATGCGTCGGCATGGCTCGCCGGCGAGAGCCTGCCCGAACGAGTCGCTGCGGCCCTCGGGCTCGGTGCCGAAGCCGACGAGGATCGCGAGGAAGTCGCGCACCGTGTCGTGACCGCGCTCTGCCGGCTGGCCGGAGAGACGCTACCCATCGTCTTTTGCTTCGATCAGGTCGAATCGCTCCAGCGAACGCGCAACGACGACGAAGCGTTCTTCGCCTTCGGGCGAATGGCCGCAGACCTGTGCGACTCCGATCCGAACGTGTTCCTCATCACGTGCTTGCAGTCCGCCTTCCTCGAACCCTTTCGCGGTGCGATCCGGCGTGCCGACTGGGAACGGATGGCGCGCCGGAGCGTGGCGCTCGACCACCTGACGGCCGTCCAGGTCGAGAAGCTCGTGCGACTGCGCTTGGAAGCACACCCCGAGCTCGCGAGCCTGCGCGCGACTCGCCCGCGAGAGCCGTTCTACCCGCTCGACACCGCCCTCGTCGGCCGGCTCGCGCTCGAGTCACCCTGCGTCGCGCGGCGAGTCCTTGCGCTGGCGGCCCGGGAGTTCGAATCGAAGCAGTTCGGCCGACAGCCCTCGAGAGCTCGCCCGGTCGCGGAGTTCCTGGCACGCGAGCTCGAAGACCGCGTGCAGAAGCGGTTGCCGGCGCTGAGGCCGTCGGAGACCACGGGTATCTTGACGCGCGGCGCACCGATTCTAGCCGAACTCGCCGGCGCCGAGCTCATGGAGAAAGACGCGCGGCCGGCGGACGTCCTTCTCGCCGGCCCGCGCCCCGTCGCGCTTTCGTTTCGGAACGAGATCGACGGGCGGAGCCTCACGCCAAAGCTCAAAGGCCTCCTCGCCCAGCCCTCCGGCAAGGACGACCCGGCGCTCGTCATTCTGCGGGACCCGCGCCTTGCGCTGTCGAAGGCAGCCGCGCGGGCGCGCGAGCACCTCGACGCGCTTCGGGCGCGAGGCGCCGGCTTCGTCGAGCCGACCATCGAGGCGCTCGCCGCGCTCGACGCCCTGGCCTCGATCCTCGGAGACGCAAAGTCCGGCGATCTAGCCGACGACGAGGCACCACCGCTCGACGCGGGCGCCGTATTGGCTTGGCTGCGAAGCCTTCGCTCCCATGCGCTGCTCGAGCCCGTCGGAGAGCTCGTGACGGCCATCTTCGGAGGAGCTCCCGCAGGCCCCGACGACCTGGAAACGGACCTCGTCTTGCTTCTGACCCAAGAGCACGTCATCGAGGTTGCGGCGGCGGCGAAAGTGTTGGGGGTCGAGGTCGAGGCGGTGCTCCGGTGCGGGCGCCAGGCGGCGTCGCACTGTCTCGTGCTCGAAGGGCCGCCGTCGGTCTTGCTCGACGTGTCGGGCGTCCCGCTGGACGGGCAGGCGCGGTCATGACGGTCCATCTTTCGGTCGCAGACGTCCGCACCGCGCTCGCCGAGGCCTCGGGCCCGAATGGCACCGGAAAGGGAGAGCCCGCGACCGCGCTTCTCGGGCGCCTCTTCCACGAGACGTTCGCAGACCTCGTCGGCGTCGATCCCCTCCGGAGCGGCCTCCGCGTGATCGTCGAGGGCAGCGCCGAGACGGGTCGCCGCAACGAACAGCTCGTGGAGCACACCTGGCGGCGGCTTCTCGCGCCGCGGCTCCGCCGGAACGCCGCCGTGCTGCAGGACTCTGCTGCGGAGGTCATGACGCTTTGGCGCGCCACGAAGAACCTGGCCGGGTGGCTCTCGGCGATCGTCGCCGAGCTGGTGGCCCACAGCCCCGGGCTCAGCGCCAACTGGGAGCGCGTCGAGCCTTTGTTGCGTGCCGAAGTCCCACTCGAATGCGAGATTCGCGAGCCGGGGTGGAAGGAGTCCGTGCGTCTCGTCGGGTATGCCGATTCCGTACTGCGCGTTCCCGGACGCGATGCCTTTTGCGCCATCGAGCTCAAGCTCGGTCGCGCAATGCCGGCCGTCGACCTCGGGCAAGCGGCCCTCTATTACGTCATGCTGGCCCGCTCGACGCCGACACCGGAGAACGATGCGCGGAGGTCGGGTCTCGCGATGGTGCGGTTCTCGCCGAGCCTCGACGAACACGTCGTGGAGGCCGCGGCGCTCGGCGGCGCCGTCGAGCAGCTCGTGCAGCTCATCGGACGCCTCGCGGGCGTGCTGCCCGACGCCCGCGCGACGGATGCCGAGTCGGTGGGGAGGGTCGCGGCGCCGCAGCCCGAGACGGCCGACAGGTCTGGTCTGGGGGAGCCCGACCCGAGGTACGCGCAAATTGGCAAGCGGTTGGCGAGCGCCTATCGCGAGCACGGCATCGCCGTCGAAATCGTCGGGGCGCCGCGCGTCGGCCCGCGCTTTCTGCGCTTCGAGGCGCGCCTCAGCGCCGGGACGAAGCTCGATGGGCTTCGCCGGAGGACGGCCGAAGTCCAGCACCGCCTCGAGCTGGCGTCGGAGCCGCTGATCGTCCAGGAAGGAGGGCGCCTCTACGTCGACGTGGCGCGTCCCGACCCGGAGACGGTGCTTTTCTCGGCGATCGCGGGCCGCCTTCCGGCGGTGGATCCCCTCCGGGGCTCGGCGAAAGCCGTCGTGGGTGTGGACCCCGGGCGCCGGATTCGATTCGCAGATCTGGCAAGCGCCGGTCGATCGCACGTGCTGGCGGCAGGCACGACCGGCAGCGGCAAGAGCGAGTGGCTTCGGATGATGCTCGCCAGTCTCATCGCGACGAACACGCCGGAGACGCTCCGCGTCGTCACGCTCGACCCCAAACTCGCCGCGTTCAACGATCTCGAAGGAAGCAAATTTCTCTGGCAAAAGGACGCCTTCTGGATCCCGGGCAGGGATCGGCCGGCAAGTCAGCTCTTCGAAGAGCTCATCGAAGAAATGGAGCGCCGCTATCGGCTCACCCGGCAGGCCGGAGCCGACGATCTGTCCGCGTACATCCAGAAGACGGGGCGCCCCCTCGCGCGCATCGTGTGCCTGTGCGACGAGTATTTCGCGCTCATCTCGCAGAACAAGCAGGAGAGATCCGCGATAGAGCGCGCGGTGGGTCTTCTCGGCGCAAAAGCCCGAGCCGCGGGAATTCACCTGGTGCTCGCGACGCAACAGCCGAGCCGAGCGACCATCACCGGTGCGATTCAAGCAAACTTGCCGTGCCGAGTCGCTCTGACACTCTCGAGTCACATCGAGTCGGCCATGATTCTGGGTGTCTCGGGCGCGGAGAGGCTCACGGGTGCGGGCGACTTGCTTTACAAAGACTTCGGCGACCCCGTTCGCCTCCAGGCGCCGTATCTCCCCGAGGGGGAGCGCCGCAGCTTGTTTCGGTCGTGAACGTTCGACGGCTCCTTCGCCGGGCTTTTCTTTCCGCACTGTCGCTGCGTCGTGGGCCATCGACCCCGGAGGTTGGCGGATTGGTCTGAGATAGCTAACTTGATAGCTATGAAGCGCGTATCCGTCGCAGAAGCAAAGAATACCCTGCCGGCCCTCCTCCACGAGGCCGAGGCGGAGCCCGTCGAGATTGTCCGGCGCGGCAAGCCCGTCGCCGTCATCCTATCCCGCGCAAACTACGACCGACTCCGAGGCAAAGGCGAAGGCGTGTGGGCTGCCATCGAGCGCTTTCGCGCGACGCACGATCTCGCGGAGCTCGACGCTGCGAGTGCTCTCGACGGCCTCCGCGACGCGAAGGGACACGGGCGGCCCGTGCGGTGGTGAAGTTCCTGCTCGACACGAACGCGCTCGCAGAGGCCGTACGGCCTGCCCCGAACACCGGCTTTCTGAAACGCCTGCGCGCGAGCGACGCAAAGCTGGCCATTGCCTCGGTGACGCTCCACGAGGCGCTCTACGGGGTCGAGCGCCTGCCCGACGGAAAGCGCAAAGAAGGGCTCCGCGAGTACATGCGCGAGGTCGTGACGAAAATGTCCGCTTTCTCCTACGACGCGAAGGCCGCCGAGTGGCTCGCGCGCGAGCGGGCGCGCCTCGACGCCGCCGGCCGAACGATGCAGTACGCAGATGGGCAGATCGCCGCCGTTGCCGTCGTGAACGGGCTCACCCTCGTGACCGCCAATGTCCGCGACTTTCGACACGTCGAGGGACTTCGCGTCGAGAACTGGTGGGCGTGAGGTAGAAGGCGCGGGGGACCTTCGCGCCCCGGTGCCGCATCTAAACGAAAGCCGTGGGCTGGCCGTACTCCCCTGGGGGGGAAACATGTTCGAGAAGCTGGGCGTCATGGATGACTATTTCCGAGATCGCGGGCACGGGCTCGAAGCGGACCTCGGGCGTTTCAACGTCACGCACGACGACGCGGACCGTCACGTCTTCAAGGTGCCCAGCCTGCGCAACGTGGCTCGGACGGCGCCTTACTTTCACGACGGTTCCGTCGCCACGCTCGGTGAGGCCGTGAGTCTCATGGCTCGCTATCAGCTCGGCCGTGACCTCGACGACACCGACAGGTCCGATCTGGTCGTGTTTTTGGAGTCGCTGACCGGAAGCTACCGGGGCCGGCCCTTATGAACTGGCGCCCCGTCGGCGGTGCCTTCTTGGCCGCTACGACGGCGCTCGTCATCGCGGTCTTGGGCTTCGACGAACGCGCGCCGGTCGGGGACCAGCCTCGGGCCTTCTCGGCCCTGCTCGCCGAACGCGCCAGACTCGACGAAGACGTGGCCGAGCGCGCCCTGCAGTCGCGTTTCGACTTCGACACCAACTACGATGCGCTGACGAACGACGAACGACAGATCAAGCGACTGGACGACGAAGCCAGCGCGCGACTGCCGAGCTTTCTCCGCCCGGCGGAGCGGGCGGACTTGGAAGCTGCACTCGGGACTTACGTGGCCTTGGCCACTCGGCGGGCGCGCTTGCTCGAGCAGTTCAAGTCGAAGAATGCGCTCCTGAAAAACTCGCTCAATTACTTCCCGGCTCTGAGCGCGGACGTCTTGCGGAAGGCGACGGACGCTGCCGTGATCGAACTGGTCCGCGATCTCCGTCTCGAGACGCTGACGTTGGCTCTCCGAAAGGACGAGCGCGTCGAGAGCGCCATGCGCGCGACGCTCTCGGCAGTTCAGGATCGGCTCGACTCGATGGCTCCGGGAGAAGACCGGCGGAGCCTCTCGCTCGTGAGAGCCCACGCGAGCGTGATCGCAATCGGGAAAGAAGAGACGGACGCGCTCCTTCGCGAGATCGCGACGCTGCCGTCCCACCAAGCCTGGGCCGACGTCACGACTCGCTACGAGTATTACCGGTCGGCGGCGAGCCGGTCCGCGTCGGTGCTCGGCATGACGGCGGCGGCGGTGGCCCTCGTCCTTCTCGGTCTGGTGGTCGGGGTGGGCCTGAAACTGCGGCGCGTCGCGTCGCAGCTCGCGCACGCCAACGAGCACCTCGAGGCTGCGGTTCGGGAACGGACTGTGGAGCTCGTGGCGGCTCGAGACGCAGCGGTGGAAACGGTCCGTGCGAAGGCTCGGTTTCTGGCGACGATGAGCCACGAAATTCGAACGCCCATGAACGGCGTCATCGGCATGACCGCGCTGCTCCTGACGACCCGGCTCACGCCCGAGCAACGCGAGTACGCCGAGGCCGCGCGCGGCTGCGGCGACGGCCTCATGGCGCTCATCAACGACATCCTCGACTTTTCGAAAGTCGAAGCCGGCAAGTTGGTTCTGGAATGCACGCCGTTCGATCCGCGCGATCCTATCGAAGAGTCCGCGGCGATCCTGGTTTCGCAAGCAGAAGCGAAGGGAGTCCGCCTGGTCACCGATCTCGTGGGCGTGCGCCATTCGGCCCTCGGAGACTCGAACCGACTTCGACAGATCTTCGTCAATTTGATCGGAAACGCCGTGAAGTTCACGCGCTCCGGCGAAGTGACCGTTTCCGCTCGAACCGCTCGCATCGACGCGGGGAAAGTCGCGTTGCGCTTCTCGGTGCGCGACACGGGGACAGGCATTCCTGCCGCCGCGTTGCCGCACCTCTTCCAGGCTTTCTCGCAGGCCGACCCCACGACGACGAGAATGTTCGGTGGCACGGGTCTAGGCCTCGCCATCTGCAAGAGTCTCGTTTCGCTCATGGGCGGGGCCGTCGAGGTCGAAAGCGCGGTGGGATTGGGCAGCACGTTCCGTGTCTCGGTCGAGCTTTCCAGTCCGGGCCCGGATGCCGCGCCGGCCCTGCCATTCGAGGGTCTCCGGGCGCTGTGCATCGAGCCGAACGAGGCAGACCGTCGAAACACCGAGGCCGAACTATCCCAGCTCGGCTTGCACATCGCGGCGGCGGCGAGCGCGCGCGAAGGCTTGTTGGAACTCTCGTCGGTGGGAGGCGAACCTTTCGATCTCTGTTTCGTCAGCGAGGCACTGGTCTATTCCGAAGGCGACCTCGCGGACTTCGAGACGGCAAAGTCGTGCCTCGACGGGGTCAAGTTCCTCGCGGTCGGCAGCACGACGCGCCGTCCGTCGAGCACGGCCGTCCGGCTCGACGGGCGAATCTCGCTGCCCATCCGGCGCCGGCATCTGGTCGAAACCATTCGGGCCGTCCTCCGGACTCCATCGGCGTCCTCCGCACACGTACCGGTAGCTGCCGGAGCGGCGGCGGGTGGAGCGCGCCGCGCGCTCGTCGTCGAGGACAACGACGTGAATGCGCGCATCGCGTGCGCGATGTTGCGACAGCTCGGCTGGGTCGCGGAGCGTGCGGCCGACGGGGTGGAGGCCCTGGAACGGCTGGGAACGGAGCCGTTCGACATGGTCTGGATGGACTGTGAAATGCCGCGAATGGACGGGTTCTCGGCCACCCGCGCGCTGCGCGACGGAGCGGGACCCGGGTCAGGCACGTACGTCGTCGCGCTCACGGCGAACGCCGTCGCCGGGGATCGCGAGGCCTGCCTCGCGCACGGCATGAACGACTACGTGACCAAGCCGATTCGGTCCGGCGATCTCGTGCACGCAATCGAACGATGGCGCGACTCTGCGGCGGCGACTTCCGGAGTCCGTTCGCCGCTCGGCTGAGCGAGCCGCCCGTGCGTTCGTCAGGGAAACGCGTCCATCGACGAATACGCATACATTCCAATGGAGAAGTTCCAATAGATGTACCCGTCGGAAGACGGCGCCACGGACGGTTGGACCGCGTTCTCGGCGATGGTGGGGAGCGTGCGCGTCATGGCGCCCACCACCGTGACGCTACGGCCTTGCATGTTCGAGCCGTTCCAGCCGCTGACGTAGCCTTTGTACGTGACGCAAACCGACGCGACGGTATTGAACTTGTAGGTCGTGTTGAGCTTCGTCATCGGGATGACGACCGCGCCCGGGCTACAACCAGCGGGGGCTGCGCCCGATTCCGCGGCCGGCGAATCCGCAGGAGATGCGTCGTGCGGGCCCGCATCGTCCGGGGCGGTCGCGTCGGGCGCCGGCCCGGAATCCTTGCCTGCCGCTCCTCCATCGGGCGCCGGCC
>CAZVPE010000187.1:0-7215 GCA_964628155.1 uncultured Polyangiaceae bacterium
GCCCCAAGAGCAAACGCACCCGGATAACCGCCAAGAGGGCCGGCGGGATGCTGCCGCCGAACCCGACCAACCCCGCCCCCCCCGCGTCGAAGCCCCACGTCGATTCTCGCTGAATCTGGAGCTCGCCGGCCGCCCAGGTCGACGCTTTGCGCGCAGCCGAGACATCGACCGGCGGCGAAGCCTCCACGGCTGAACGCGGGCGCGACCGGATGAGAAGCTCCATCAGGCTCGCCCGCAATAGCTCCACCGCTCGGACCGAGAGGACTTGCGCCACCTGCGAAGCTTCTTGCGCCTCGATCTTCGTCCGGCGAATGACGGTCTTGTTGGTCAAGTGATCGATGACGCGGAGCTCGGCCGCCTGCTCGTCGGCGTCGACGACGAGTTCAATGCTGACCGAGTTGGTGTCTTCTCCCGCCGGCAAGCTAGGGACTTCTCCGGCGGCCGAATCCACGAAGGACACGTCGAACCCCTCGGCGGCAAGCTCCCCCTGCATCCGGTTCATCGCCTCTTTGGCAGACGCGGTAGACGAGTTGGTTCGCACGAGGAACACCCGCGGCGAGTTGGCGGCCCATGCATTCCCGGCACACGCCGCCCCGGCGAGCACCGCCAGAGCGACAACCAGGCCTCGAAAGGTCACAAACCAAGTGTTAGCGCATGTGCCGTCCGAGCGTACGTCCCGGATGGGAAGCGACGCACGTACGCCTCGGCGAGCGGCCGGGCCGCATCGTTTCCGTCGAGCTGCTGCACGAGAAGCATCTTCCGTCCCAACGCCTCCGACGCATACACGCCGTCGGGCGCTTCCATCAGATACGTCTCGAACCAGGACAGCGCGACTCGCTCGTCTTGCTGCGAATCGGCCAGCCTCCCGAGCGAGAACGCGGCCACGTGGGCGCGCTCGGACGCCGGAAATCGCCGGCGCACCGCCATGAACGCCCCGCGCGCCACCTCGTAACGGCGCGTGTAACGCGCCGCATCGGCAAGCGCGGCGAGATCGTCACTGCCGCTCGAAGAAAACGCCGTATCGAGCCCCATGTGGAGAGCGTCCTCCACGATCTCGCTGAACTTTCCATCGGCGAGCTCCGCCGCCCAGTGATGCTCGGGAGAGGCCACGACCGCAGGCGCAACCGTCCGGTGCCTTCCGGCCCGCTTGGGGGCGTGCACGTCGGCCGAATGTTCCGCGGTCGTCACCAGCTCGGGTTCGAGATCGCGATTCGACGCCTCCGCCGGCTCTTTCTTCACGTCCGCCTCGGGAGACCCCAGATCGCGAATGAGCACATCGCGCGCCCGCACCGTCAGCCACTGGCCCGCGCGAAGCCCGACCGGCTTGTCGAACACCGGCCCGCTCACGTTCACGGCTCCGTTTTCGAGCCGCACGTCGAGCCGCCCCTCCTCGGCCGACCACGAGATCCCAAACGCCGTTCCCGTCACATTCACGACGAAGGGCCCCGCGTCGAAGCTCCAGTGGGTCGCGACCGCGTGCGTGATGTAGGCGTGCGCGTGACCCTCGTCGAGCGTCACTTGCGCGCCGTGCTCGTCCACCGAGCGAACGTGAAGCCGCGAGGCCTCCGCGAGCGCCACTTCGCTTCCGTCGGAGAAGCGCAGCACCGGCCGGCTCGCAGCACCAGCCTCGACGGAACCCCCGGCGCGTAGATCCCCGCCTTCGACTCGGAACGAGAGCGGCTCCGCGTGCCCGTGATGGCGCGCGGCAAAGACGCCGACGACGGCCGCGCAAGACCCCGCGGCGACCACCATGAACGTGGACCGGCGGCGCGCGCGACTCCGGCGGCGGTCGTCCATCTTCAGCCGGACGGCGTTCAAAATCGCCTCCCGCTGCCGGTCGGACATGTGCCCCAAATGCTGCCGAGCGAGCTCCGCGACACCGGCGGCGCGCGGGCTCAATCCTTCGGCCACGGCCTCAGGATGCGTCATTTTCCCCTCGGCTGTCGTTATCATAAGACCTCTTGCTATAAGGAGCGAGACTCGGATCTCGATCCATCTCCTGCGAGACGATTCGCGTGGCGTTGCTCAAGCGGCGCTTGACCGTGGCAAGGGACAGGCCAAGCGCGTCGGCGACTTCATCGAGCGTGAGATGTTCGATATGACGCAGCACGAACGCCGTACGCTCCTGAACATTCAAGCGATCGAGAATGACGTAGAGGCGCCTTACGGCCTGTCGGGACTCGGCGTCGAGCGCATCGACCGCCGGCTCCGGCAGGCGGTCGAAGGAAGAAGTTTGAAAAACCCGCCGAACGCGCCTTCGTCGGAGCTCCCACTTCAAAGTGCGAATCGCGATGGAGAAGATGAAGCTTCGAAGGGCCTGGCGATTGCGGAGGCCGCGGACCTTCGAAAAAAGTTGGAGGAAGACTTCCTGCGTCAGATCGTCCGCCCCTCCGGACGCTCCGAGCGCCCGCTGAAGGAACCGAAAGACCATCGCCGAGTGCTTGTCGTACGTGGCGGTCGCTGCCCAAAGTTCGCCGGCGATGAGGGCGTCGGCCAGTTCCTCGTCCTCCGGGTGGGTGTCGGAGGGACGAGGAGCGATACGCAGCTGCGTGGTTTTGCGGAGGGCAGACATCGTTTGAGCTACACCCCTACAGTGATTTTGGGGTCAAATTCGGCTCAAGTTGGGGGAACGTCAGCACGACCAGGCTTAGCACGAACGATGGCGCAGGCGACCCTCCGGCGGCGGCCGGCGCGATGATTTTACGGATTTTTCCAAGGTAGTTCAGTCGGCGCCGGGAACGTAATCGAACCAGTCGAAGTCGGCTGGAACCGTGCTGAGGCTGCCGTTTCCGGTCGCGTAGAGCCCGATTCTCGTGCCGGTGAAATAAGACCGCCCGGACGCCCCAACGGTCTCGGCGGAAAGCGGACGTGTAGCCAGGGAGCCAAGGGGCTGGAGGCCGCCAGGGGGGCCGACGAAAAAGCGGTACGTCTCGGCGCTGGCCCGAACCTCGAGGGTGAGACGGCCTTCTTTCATCGAGCGCCGGCGAACGACGCGCGAACGGCCCCCGACCCGCTGGCGCAGCACCGCCTCGAGACCGAATTTCCCGAGGCAGATCGCCAGGTCATAGCGGAAGTCTTCGTTCGAACGCACGGTCAAGCCCGCTTCCTCGTTCGGGCGGCGCGGAGAGAATTCGACCGCTGCGCTGCAACGGACGGCGAAATGCTGCTGACTCCGCACGACCAGGGCCGGCGAGTCGACCTGGTCCAGGGTGACGCTCGACCCCAGCAGACGCAGGTGCCCCGGTCGCTCGCTCAGAGACCAATCGCGCCGGTACGGATTGCGAACAAAATTCCACTCCGGCGCGAGATCTCGCCCATCGAAGTCGTCGCGCGTTGGGGCGCGCGGGAGGCGGGTCCGCGCGAGGGCGGGACCGGTCGCCTCGACTTCGATTCGACCCCCCTCGCCGATGAGCGGCCACCCATCCCGGGTCCAAGTCACGGCCGCTAGGAACGTTTCCCTCCCGAGATGGTGATGCCGGCCGCCCCGCGGACGGATGCCGAGCAAGACCGCCCACCAAGTCCCGTCGGCCAGCTCGACCAAATCGGCGTGTCCGGTGGCCTGAACGGGATCGTTTCGATGGAGTCGGTGCGACACGATCGGATTGCCGGGATACGGCTCGAACGGTCCGAAAGGCTGGGAACTGCGCGCGACGACTTCGCAATGATCGTATCCGGTGCCGCCCTCCGCGGCCATTAAGTAATAGGTCGTCCCCACTTTGTAGAGATGGGCGCCCTCGGGCCAGATCCCGCCGGTTCCCGACCAGATCGGCCGGAGCCCGCCGTCGATCTTCCCCGTCTCGACGTCGATTTTCCCCTGGTAGACCAGCGGATGGTCGAAGTCGGGGCCCTTGCCGTCGCGCGTGTAATACACCGATTCGCCGTCGAAGAGCAGCGACGGGTCGATGCCGTCGTCGTCTATCCAGATGGGGTCCGACCACGGCCCCTCGGGCCGCTTGGCCGTCACTAGGAAGTGCCCGCCGCCGCCGACATTGGTGGTGACGACGTAGAAGCGGCCTCGCGCGTGGCGCAGGGTGGGCGCGTAGATGCCGCCCGAGCTTCGCATCCCGCGGAGATCGAGCTGGCTCGCCCGCGTGAGCACGTGCCCCAACTGCCGCCAGTGGACGAGATCGCGGCTATGGAAGATCGGGACTCCGGGGAAGTATTCGAAGCTGCTCGTAATCAGATAGAAGTCGTCGCGGACGCGGCAAATGCTCGGGTCGGGGTGAAATCCGGCGATTACCGGGTTTCGGAAGGGGCGCTTCCTCTGGACAGTGTGGGGCCTTTGTCTCATCACGTTTCCTCCCCATCCTAGATGGGGGAGTCCGGCGAAACCCCTGAAGAAACGAACCGTCCGGCCGTTCTCCTGCGTAGAAGCGTGGAAATCGAGAGCGCGCCCCCAGCCGACCGTCGCCGGCGCATCCTCATCGTCGACGACGATGAGGGCCGGCGCGAGCTCTTCGCCAAGGTGCTCGGCCACGAGGGCTACGAAATCGACGTTTTGCCCGACGGTTCGGCGCTGGTCGCCCAGGTCCGCGCTCGGCCGCCCGATCTGGTGCTCCTCGACGTGATGCTGCCCGAGGTCAACGGCTTCGAGCTCTGCGGCGACCTTCGCATGATGGACGACACGCGCCTCACTCCCATCATCTTGATTACGTCGGCGTACCAAGACGAAGAGAGCGCGGTCCGCGGCCTTCTTTCCGGCGCCGACGACTACGTCGTCACGCCGTCCCGCCTCGGCGAGCTCCGCGCGCGCGTCCGCGTCCAGCTGCGAAACCGCCGGGACCGCGAGATGCTCCAGTGGGCCAAAGCGCAGCGCGCCACCCTGAAGACCGCCGCCATGAGCGACGCGCTGACGGGCCTCGCGAATCGCCGCGCCGCCGACGAAATGCTGGAACCCGCCCTCGAAGGCGGCGAGGCGCTCCTGGCGGTTCTCATCGACATCGACCACTTCAAGCAAATCAACGACACGTTCGGCCACGTGATGGGCGACCAAATCCTCACCCTGGTCGGGCGAGCGATCCGTTCGTGCACCCGATCCGGGGACCTGGCGGCCCGGTACGGCGGCGAGGAGTTCCTGGTCATCGTGCGCGGCGCGTCGCTCGACGTCGCCGAGCGGATCGGCGAGCGCTATCGCAACGCAGTCCGACGGATCGAGCTCCCCGCTCTCCCCGAGAACGTCCGCGAAGTCCGGGCGGGGGCGGCCCGGCGCTCGGTCACCGTCAGCGTGGGCGTGGCGGGCACCGCGGGCGGAGGCGTGGCCGGGCAAAAGGTCCTCTTGGCGGCGGCCGACGCCGCGCTCTACGAAGCCAAGCTCTCCGGGCGCGACCGGGTGGTCGTCTATTCCCGCGCGGTCGTCGGCGGGCGCGAAGGGCCCACGCGGCAGAGCGGCACACTGGCCACTCCGGTCCACCTCGACTCGTTGGCCGACGCCCTCGGAGGACCGCGATGATGGCCGCGGCACCCAGCCCGCTGACGCTGCTCGAGCAGCTTCAGCGCGATCTCTCGCGAGGCACGAGCGACTTGCCCACGCTTCCGCGGAGTGTGACCGAAGCGCTGCGCCTCGCGCGCACCCCCGGCCTCGACTTCGACGAAGTCGCGAGGGTCGCCGCCAGCGACCCGCCCCTTTCCGCGCGCGTCGTGTCGGTCGCCAACTCCGCGCTCTATTCCCGGGCCGGCATGCCGCGGATCGCCTCCGTCCGGCGGGCGGTCGTCCGGCTCGGGACGCAGGCCACGCGCGACGTCCTCTTTCAGGTTGCCTACGCGTCGATGTTCGTCGACGCGCCGCGATTCCGAGACCTCGTCGAAGCAACCTTCCAGCACGGCGTGCGCGCCGCGAGGTGCGCCCGTTCGCTCGCGCGCGAGCACCGGCTCGACGGCGACACGGCGTTTCTGGCCGGCCTTCTGCACGACATCGGGCGCGCCCGCTGCTGGAAGCTCCTCGCGAAGAACCGAGGCGCCGTCGACCTGGCCGCCGCCGCCGCCGCCGTCGAGGCCGTACACGCATTGGCGGGCGCCGAGCTCGCGGCCGCATGGCACCTCCCCGAGGAAGTCATCGAGGCCTGCCGCTGGCACCACGAACCGACCGAGCACGAGTACGCGACGCTGATCGCGGCCGCGGACGCCGTCGCGCACCTCGACGAAGGGCGTGGAACGACCGACGAAGCACGCGCACGGCTGCTCGAAGCGAACGTACCCGCCGAACGCGCGGACGAAGTCGTCGCGAGCGTCTTGAAAGAGTCGCGGGCGCCCGACCCGGCGTAGGGCGGCGCCGGGACGCCCCTCTACGGCGTGAAGTAGATGTCCGAGAGGCAGAAGTTGAACGAGTCGAGCGCCGACGCGTCGGGGCCCTCGCCGTTCGCTTGCCACTTCATTCCGATGAGCTGACCTTGCTTGATCGCCGCAAATGACGCGCCCCAACGCCCCTGGTTGAGATCGGACCACTTGAAAGACTGTTTGCTCCACGCGCCCGGCGTGGCGATGACTCCCGCCCCGAAGTCGTCGTCGCAGGGACCCGCATCGCCCAAGGCGCAGGCCGACTTCGGCCACGCGGCCGGATCGGCGGTCTGCGTATCCGGAACGCCGAAGCGGATCGTCGGCACGGACCCGTCTTGCGGGTCGACTTTGATATAAAAGCTGATGCCGCTGTACTTGCTCGCGTCGAAGGGAACGGGCGACGAGAGGGCGCCCGCTTCCGCCGCGTCGCCGGGCGGCGCATACACGAGGTTCATTCCGAGCCCCACGTAATTGACGACTTGCCCGCCGAAGCACAGTTCTCCGGCGATTTGCGAGCCATCCATATTCGTGAGGATGGGAGACACCGGCATGTCCGCGAGCTGCGTCGTCGACGGGATGAGGCTCATCATGAACGCGGCATTCTCTTGGGGATGGTCCGCGTACACATAGTAGGAACCCGGATTGTCGCCCGACGGAACGGTCAGCGAAATCTGCGTCCCTTTCGTGGCCGTCATGTTGTCGACGAGGAGGCCGAGCGCGCCGGCGCCCGACTCCGACCCGCCGCCGTCTCTCACCGAGCCACCCGAGCCGCTACCGCTGCTGCTTCCGGTCCCGCTCCCTCCGCTGCTACTGCTGCTGCCGCTCGCTCCGCTGTCGGGAGCGGGGGTCGGCGAATTGGTCGACGAGCAGGCGGCCACCCAGCCGGTTGCCGTCGAGGCAGCGAGAAGTGCGACTAAAGGAAGGCGATTCGACATGGAGACG
>CAZVPE010000187.1:7315-11808 GCA_964628155.1 uncultured Polyangiaceae bacterium
TGCCGTCGAGGCAGCGAGAAGTGCGACTAAAGGAAGGCGATTCGACATGGAGACGCTCCGCGGTTGCCCCAAAGGGTGCGGCAGTCTACCGGAGCTCGACGAGCAGATCACGCGCGTCGTTGGGGTGGTCGGGTTTCTGCCTTGCTCGAAGAGATCGACGGAGTAAGGTGTGGCGCGATGCGCGATTCGCGGGCGGGATGGAGAGCGGCCGTCGCACTCTCCGTGGGCGCCGCGCTTACAGGCTGCGCGAGCATTCTGGGCGACTTCACGATCGGTACGACCGGCCCCGACGACGCCTCGACGGAGACGACCGCGGAAGCAGAAGCGGGCGCCATCGACGGCGCGACCAGGCCGGACGGGCCGGTCGGCAGCGGGACTTCCGACGCGGGAGTCGCTGACGCGTTCACGGATGGGCGCGCGACCGGGACCGACGCGGATGCATCCGGGGGCAACCCTGTCGACGCAACCCTGGACGGCGGCGCGAACGACGCGACGGTCAGCGCAGACGGCGCCGGCGACGGTGAAGCGCCCCCGGACGCGCCGGGGTCGCCGGACGCGAGCCAGAAGAGCACGGAGGCCGGGTGCGCGGGCGGCACGGCATGCGACGGCGGTTGCGCCGAGCTCGCGAGCGACCCGCACAACTGCGGCGCCTGCGGGCACGATTGCGCTCAGCTGCCGAACGTCGGCAGCGCGGGAGCGGCGTGCATCGGCGGACACTGCGCCTACGCGTGCGCACCCGGCTACGCCGATTGCGCCGACGCCGGCGCCGGCTGCGTCACGTCGCTCCAGTCGACGACCAGCTGCGGAGCCTGCGCGACGAGCTGCACCGCGGCGGCGCCCAAATGCGTCCTCGGAGCGGCCGGCGGTTTTGCCTGTGCCCTCGTGTGTCCTTCCGGAACGTCGGATTGCGGCGGCACGTGCGCCGACCTCGCGAGCGACTCGCAGAACTGTGGGGGCTGCGCGATGCCGTGCGCCGCGGGCACCACTTGCTCGGGTGGGCAATGCCTTTGCAGCGCGACGAGCGGGTGCGGCGGATGTTGCAGCAGCCCGACGACCTGCGCGCCGGTCGCGAGCCAGACCAGCGCGTCCTGCGGCACGGGCGGAGGCGCTTGCGCGTATTGCACGGGGGGCAAAACATGCCTGAACGGGGCGTGCGCCGTGCAGCTCACGGTCACCGGCGTTCCGCTTTCCGCGACGAAAGGGGTGCCGTTCTCCGGTGTGATCGCCACTGTGACGGACGCGGTTGCGAGCGACTCGGCGAGCGCGCTGACCGCGATGATCGACTGGGGCGACGGCACGACGTCGCGGGGCACGATCACTGGGACCTCCCGAACCTTCGAAGTGGCCGCGGACCACACCTTCAGCGTGCCCGGTCAAGGTACCGTCACAATCGTCGTGCGAGACACGGCAACCGGCGCCGTGGTGAACACGACGACCGGAGTATCGGTCGCGCCCTTGTTGACCGTATCGGGTGGCCCGATGACCGCGACCGCAGGACTGGCGCTGACCGGCGTCGTGGCGAACCTGACCGACGGGCTGGTCTCGGACACGTCGGCCGCACTCAGCGCATCGATCAACTGGGGCGACGGCAGCGGCGCCACGTTCGCGAGTGTCAGCGGACAATCCGGGACGTTCACCGTCGACGGGACGCACACGTACGCGGCAGCGGGCGCCTACACGGCCACCGTCACCGTCAGCGAAGCAATGGCTGGAAACGGCACCTCGGCGATGCTCACGGTGACGGTCCGGCCGGCACCGACCATCACGGAATACACGGTTCCCACCGGGCAGTCTTACCCCGCCGGAATTGCAGCCGGCGCCGACGGCAACCTCTGGTTTACCGAATACTACACGAACAAGATCGGCCGCTTGACGACGGCTGGGGCGTTCATCGACGAGTACACGCTGCCGGCCGGAACCAGTACCGGATTGAATCCGCTCGGCATCGCTTCCGGACCGGACTCCAATCTTTGGTTTACCGAGTACAGCAACAACTTCATCAGTCAAATCTCGTCGAGCACCGGGTCGATCCAAGAGTTCGCGATTCCGACCATGGGTGCCAACCCAGAGGCCGTCACATCGGGACCGGACGGCAATCTGTGGTTCACCGAGGAGACGACGAACAAGATCGGCCGCTGCACGCCGACGGGAGTCATCACGGAGTTCAGGCCGCCGACGGCGCAGAGCCTGCCCTGGGGAATCGTCGCAGGCCCGGACGGCAATCTCTGGTTTCTAGAGGCCTACGGCAACAAAGTAGGCCGCGTCACGACCGCAGGGGTCATTACGGAGTTCCCGATCCCCACCGCCTCGAGCGCCCCGAGCTTCATCGCCGTGGGCGCCGACGGCAACCTATGGTTCACCGAGGGCAACGGGAACAAGATCGGTCGCATCACGACGGCGGGCGTATTGACCGAGTTCGTCGTCCCCACGGCGTCGAGCGGCCCGGCCGGAATCGCCGCGGGTCCCGACGGAAATCTGTGGTTCACGGAGGGAATGGGGAACAATCTCGCTCGCATCACGACGACGGGAGCGATCACGGAGTTCGCCATTCCGACCGCAAGCACGTACCCGAGCGCGATCGTCGCCGGCCCGGACGGCAATATCTGGTTCACGCAGGGGTACGTGAACGAGATTGGACGGATCACGCCGTAGGGGGCGGGGTTGCGCGGTCTTTCGCGTCCCTACGGTCGTGACCGACGCAAGGCGGCTGACGATAGTTCTCTCCGCCCCGGCCAGCGAGTCCACCAAACCGAGGCCGAGGAGTACGCCTACCCCGTCGACAAAAGAGGGCGACCGGCACATGCTACGGGCATGGCGTCGTCCGAACGAGTTCAACGCGCCCTCGCGGCAGCTTCTGAGCTCTCCAAGGAAGAGCGCGGAGAGCTCATCGCCGAGCTCCTCCTCGGGCTGGAGCGCGACCGCGAGACCGATCCGGGCTACGACGAGGCTTGGTCGGCGGAAATTCGACGCAGGGTCGACGCCGTCGTGAGCGGACAATCGAATGGCGCCCCCTGGTCTCAAGTACGACGGGAGATCGAGGGCCAGCTTGCTGAGCGGCGCCGCCGCTTGGCATGATCATCGAGCCCGCGGCACGAGACGAGCTGCTGGCCGCCGCGGAGTGGTACGACGACCAGCGCGAGGGACTCGGCGGGGAGTTGCTTGAGGCCGTGGACGCGGCGCTCCGTCGAGTCGAACTGGCGCCGACGTCCTTTCCTAGCGATCGCTTTGACGATCGTGCGCGCCGCGCGCTTGTGTCGCGTTTCCCGTACGCGGTCGTCTTCGTGGTGCACGAGGGGGAGATCCGGATCGTCGCGTTTGCCCACGCGAAAAAGCTGCCGGGCTACTGGACCGGGCGCGTTTGATACGAATTGCGCGAGGACGCTGCGGACGACAGCTCCGTAGCCGCGCAGGTCGGGCGGCTGCGCGCAGGAAGTCGCGAGCGCGGCGTCGCACGAGATGCTCGTCGTCGGAGGAGGGGCCTTCGAGTGCTGTAGCCAGGCGGGCTCCACGCAACCTTTGGCTGGACGCGGCCGAGAGAGCGAGTAGAAGGTCGACCGGCGGGGGGATGCGCCCACGTGCGGCAGCCCTCGTTTCTTTTCGAGGTGACTCATGGTGTCGAAGGTTTCTTCTCCGTGTGCCCTCTTCGTTCTCGCGAGCGGTCTCTCGCTCGGTCTCGGCTCGGCGTGCGGTGGCCCGAACTTCAGTTCGGTTGGTATTCAGCCCGGAGCTGCCAACGAGGGCGGAAGCGATGTCGATAACACGCCGATCATTCTGCCTGCGCCCGCGCCCATGCAAAGCGTGGACGACGGAGGTGACGCGACGATCGATGCCGCGGAAGGTGATGCCCGGAGTGGACCTGCTGCGGACGCGACGGCCACTGTCGCCCCCGACGCCACGACTACTTCGGCCACGTCGGGTGGCGTCTCGGCCGAAGCGGGGGCAATCACGACAGATAGCGCCACCGCAGGCGGGGGGGCAATTGCCGACGCGGGGCACCAGCCGACAGCCGACGTCATGCCTGGAGTCGACGCGGCCGTGAAGGACGCAACCGCGATGAAGAAACCCTCGGACGCCAGCCCCGACGTGGGGTGTCCGTCCGGCTATGCGTCTTGCGCCGGAGGCTGCGCGGAGCTCTCGGTCGACCCGCACAACTGCGGCACGTGCGGCAACGATTGCTCGGCGCTCTCGAACGTCGCCGCGTCGGGCTTGGCGTGCCACGCTGGGCGTTGCTCGTACCAATGCGCGCCCGACTACGCGGACTGCACGAATGCGGGCACCGGCTGCGCGACCTCGTTGCGTTCGACGCAAACCTGCGGCGCGTGCAATATCACATGCAGCGGTGCGGACTCCGCGTGCGCGCTTGGCGACGCCGGGTCGTACGCGTGCACGGTGGTGTGCCCAGCGGGAACGACCAACTGCAACGCGACGTGCGCCGACCTGACGAGCGATTCGAAGAACTGCGGTGCGTGCGGGAGGTCGTGCCCCGCGGGCAC
>CAZVPE010000188.1:0-11787 GCA_964628155.1 uncultured Polyangiaceae bacterium
GAGAGGCCTCCGCCCCCTTGCCCGAGGATGGGCATCCACCGCAGCGTCGTCGAGAGCGATCGACTTGGCCCGTCCGATGACGGCTCGCTGGTCCGCTTCGGGTCGTTCGGCCAGAGGAACCATGTGACGACCGCCCCTGCCGCGAGCACGCCCCCGGCAACCCAGAACACGTCGGACAGAGTCGCGTCGCGCCTTTGCGCTTGAAGCGCGTCGTTCCATTGGGTGCACAGGGGGCTCGTCACCCGGGAGCACGCGGAGTTGCCGTGTTGGCCGCGAAAAGCGCTCCACGTGCTCTCGTCGCTCTGCGCTTGGATGGCGAAGTACGCTCCGAGGGCCAGAGACGCCGCTGCCGCTGCTGCGGTTGTCGCGACCGTGACGGCTCGCGCCACGCTGGGCTTGTCGAGATCTGCAGGCTCGACGCTTGTCGCCGGACTCGCGGCGGGCGCCGTCGCCGGGACGGTTCCTGGCGGTGGCATCAGGTCCACGTGCAGAAGTTGCCCCGCCCCGACGTCGACGTCGACGTCGACTTCTCGCCAACTCTGGCTCGAGCGCACTTGAAGATGATGCTTGCCGACGGCAACATCGAACGGGTCGGAGAACGGCGCGGTGCCGACTGCGGTTCCGTCCATGAAGAGCTGCGTGGCCGCCGGAGCCGTTACGTCCAGGTGCCCCGTCTGCGCCATGAGCGCGCCGATGTGTTTCTCGGCGTTGCCGCGATCGTCGCCGCCGCTCGGGGCGCCGCGCGCGAGCTCTCTGAAATGCGTGAGAGCATCGAGCGCATGCCCCGTCTTTTCCTCGGCGAGCGCGAGATTCCAGAGAATCGTCGGCTTGTGGACGACCGCGTAGGCCTGGGCGAACGATAGGCGCGCGCCCTCGATGTCGCCCGCCTTCACGCGCGCGACCCCCTCCTCGAATCGTGCTTGGGCCTCGCGTTCGAGGACCGAGTCGTCGGCGCGCGCGACCCCGGGGAGTGATGGCGCCATCGCCACGATCAGCAAACCCCAACGGAACGCCGGTCGCATGGCGCTACTTTGTACCGCGCATCAAGCGCCCGGGACAAACGGTCTTGGCCCGCGCCCGAGACGATTGAGCGCGGGGCCCACGGCCGCGAAGGAGAAAGGGCCCCAGCTACAGCGAACCCTTGAACTCCCCCAGATCCGCGCCCGGCGGCCGGGCGGCCGGTGCCGACCTCGTCTTCGGCTTGACGCCCGGCTTTGCGGGCGCCGCAGCCTTTCGCGCGCCCGCGATAGTCGCAGATGCCAGCGCGCTGGGTGCAGGTGGGGCCTCGGGCGACTCCGATGCCACCGGCGCGGGATGCTCCGGGACTCCGGCGGACGGCGATTCCGCGGGGACCACGGGGACGGACGCAATCGGCCGCGCCGATGCGGGCCCCGCCGCGACTTCGAGGACCGGCCCGGGCGACGTTCGCTTGAGCGCGACGAATATCAGGAGCACGACTCCGAGCGCCGCAAGCACGGCAATCAGGACGCGGGGAGCCAACGGGCGACCGCTGGGGGCCGTCGAAACGTTCCAAACCTTCGGATCGATTCTCGGGCTCGACCTCGCGACCGGTCCGCGGCCGGTGGGCTGTTCGAGGGCGCGCCGATCGATGATGACTTTGGGTTCGCCGTAGGGAGGCGTCCCGTGCGGGCCTCCGGGATCCCCCCACCTCGCCGGAGCCGACGGGGTCTCGATGGCCCCGGACGTCCTCGCTCGCTCGGGCTGCTCGCGAGCGATCCCCTCGAGCAAGACATCGACGGAATCGAAGGTGTTTGGCGCCGTCTCGTCCGTGGACCGCGATCCGTATTCCGCGCGAAAGGACGGCACGACGAGGTCGGTCGGCGGGTCGATGACCGGAAGCGGAGGGGGGGGCGGCGCAATGCCGGGGTCGGTCGTGGGTCTCCCGCGTGGAGAGTCTCGTCGCTGACCCGGGCCTGGAGGCGGGGGCCGCGAGCTGACCGCCCTCGTACCGGCCTCGTTGCGCGCCGCTGACCCGATGTCGGCGGCGGCTATCGAGTCGGCTCCGCTGGCTTTCTGGTCGGCCGGCCGCTTGGCGCCGGGCGTGGAGGGGTCCGTATCGTGGTCGTAGTTCGTCATCGGCCGCCTCACGCGCTGCGGCGCCGCCCCGGGGGAAACCCCGCGGTCCTGGCGTGCGGAGCCTACCGCCGAACGCGCGCGACAACCAACCGGCACGGCGAAAACCGTCCGAGACACCTCGACGCGCCGGGGCGGCTGCGTATACATCTCGGCGGACCATGACGATTCTCGGCGGTTTTGGCGGCGGTGGCGGGCGGAGTGGCGGCGGCGCGGCGACGAAAGGCGCGGCCGACGGGGCGGCGCCCTACGTCACGGAGCGGGACTTCGAACGCGAGGTCCTGCGTAGCGAGCTGCCCGTCCTCATCGAATTCACGGCCGACTGGTGCCAGCCGTGCAAGGCGATTGCCCCGGACGTGGAGGCCTTCGCGCGCGAAATGGCGGGGAAGGCGAAGGTCGTCAAGATCGACATCGACAAGTCGCCGATCATCGCACAGCAGCTGCGCGTTCAGAGCGTTCCCACGTTCATGGTGTTCGCCGAAGGGCGAATCCAAGACGGAGCCGTCGGCGCAATCCGAAAGAAGAAGATGCAGGAGCTCGTCGAGCCGTTCTTGCCTCGGGCCGCCGGGGCGCTCAAATCGGCAGAGCTCGCGCAGCTCCTGGCGGCCGGGGCGGTCGTTCCCGTCGACACGCGGGACGCGAGCGCGTTCGCGCGGGCGCACCTGCCGGGGGCCATCCACATGCCGATCGAGCAAGTCGAGTCGCGATTGGCCGAGCTGCACATGCTCGCCGGCCAGCCGGTTCTCTACTGTCGATCCGGGGAGGCGACGAAGGAGCTCGGAGGCAAGCTCGCCGAACAAGGAATGCCCGTGGCGTTTCTCGAAGGGGGCCTCCTCTCGTGGGAGGCCGAAGGGCGGCCGGTCGAGCGACCGTAAAGGGTGGAGCCCGGCGCTGGAGGGTGCGGGACGGGTGAGGGGGAATGAATGGTCGGGTGCGGCACGGGCAATTGGCGTAATCCGCGCCTATACTTCACTATTGGAAGTACGTATGCCGCGCACGAGCGAAAGACCGGCGGCGTCAGCGTCGTTCGACGACATGGAGTTCGAGCGCGACTCCGAGGTCCACGTGAAAGCCGCGCGACCGCAGCCGGAATCGGCTTTGCTCGAGACACCACGCTCCGAAGCGCGCATTGCGAAGCGCCCTCGCCTTGACGACGAGACCGCGGACGATGCGTGGGCTCGTGGGGTAACGGGAGAACCGGTCATCGCCATCGCCGACGACTTGCTCCGGCGCTTGCCACTCGACCACCGAGCCGGATTCCTGCTGTCGCTGATGGACGGGACGATGGACCTCGAGACGGTGCTCGATGTTTCTGCGATGCCCCGCGAGGACGCACTGAGAATGGTGCGAAGCCTTTTCGAGTTGGGAGTCGTAGCGTTCCGATGAGGCGGCTTTCTCACGATTGACCGCCTCCGGCGGCGCGAACCAAGTGCCTCTGGGCGACGGCGAAGAGGGCGAGGACGGGGGCCGACAGGACTACGTTTCCGGCCATGACGATGTGCCAGCGCACGCCGGTTCCCTGCTCGCGAAGCAGCGCCACGCCGAGCGGCAAGGTGCGCACGCGGTCGCCGGTGGTCATGACGAGCGGCCAGAAGTAGTCGTTGTAGTGGAAGACGAAGCTCACGAGCAGAAGCGACACGAGCGTCGGCTTTATCATCGGCCCGAGAATTCGGTAGATGATGGTCCACTCGCCGGCGCCGTCCATGCGCGCCGCTTCGATGATCTCGTCGGGAACCCCGAGGAGGGCCTGCCGTACGAGGAATGTGCCCAACGCACTCGCGGCAAATGGGAGCACCAGCGCGGTCATCGTGTCGACGAGCCGCAATTCGGCGAAGAGCAAGAACACCGAAACGAACGTGGCTTGTGCGGGCACGAGCAGACAGGCGAGAACGACGCCGAACGCGAACCTTGTGCCGGCGAAATGGAGCTTCGCGAGCGCGTAGCCGGCGGGGAGCGCGAGCGCGATCTGCGCCACGGCGATCGCCGATGCCATGACGATGGTCACGAGCATGTAGCGAACGACGGGGATGGCGCGAAACACTTCCCGGTACGCCCCGGTGTCCAGCCTCTCGGGGAACGGCGCCGTTGGATGCGCGACGATCTCGGGAAGAGTCTTGAACGACGAAGCGACCATCCATGCGTACGGCAGGAGCCAGGTGGCGGCCGCGACGCACGCGAGCGCGAGCAAAAACCACGAGAGCGGCCTGCCCGCCTTCATTGCAGTCCGCGCACTCGGTCTTGCCCGTCCGGCTTCGGGCGCGCCGCCGGGCCGCCGGTACGGGTCCGCCACACACGCAGCTCGAGCCCGGCGAGCGCAAAAAGGAGCAGGAAGAACACGACGGTGAGCGCGCTCGCCCTGCCGACGCTCAGGTTCAAAAAAATTTGCTCGTAGATCTCGTAGACGAAGAGCTCCGTCGCGCGCGCCGGGCCGCCCTGCGTCATGATGCGCACGACGTCGAAGGCTTGGAAGCTCGTCACGAGACTCGTCGTCGCGACGAAAGCCGTGGTCGGAGCGAGGAGCGGCATCGTGACATAGCGGAAGCGCGCGACCGGGCTCGCGCCGTCGAGGGCCGCCGCCTCCAGCAGCGCGCGCGGCACCCCCTGCAGTCCGGCGAGGAAGATGATCATGGCGTAGCCCGTGAGCTTCCAAACGGCGACGAGAGCCAAGGTCGGGAGCGCCCAGCGGGGATCGCCGAGCGGTGAGACCGGATTGGCCCCGAGCCGGCGCAAAAGAGCGCCGAGGACGCCGGAGTTGCCGTCGAGCAGCCACATCCAGAGCAGCGCCACCGCAACCCAACTGACGACGTACGCGCTGAAGACGCTGGCGCGCACGAACGCGAACAAGCGCCCGGGCCGATCGAGCAGCAGCGCCAGCGCGAGCCCCAGCGCGACAGTTCCAGCGACGACCAGGCTGCTGTAGGCGAGCGTCCGCAGTGCGACGGCCACGATTTCGCCGTGCGCGCCCAGCGCGCGGTAGTTCGCCAACCCCACGAAGCGGTGGGGGGTCAAAAGGTCCCACGAAAAGAAGCTCTCGCAGGCGGCGACGCCGATTGGGACGACGAAAAAGACGACGAGCAGCGCCAGCGTCGGGGCGAGCATCGCCCAGGGGTGCCACGGCGCGCGCGGCGTCACACCGGCCTCGCGGCTTCCTCGCGCGCTTCGGCCATCACCTCGTGGGCATCCCGCCCGCGGAGGACGGCGTCTTCGAGCCGCGGTTCGACGACGTCGCGCTCGAGGCGAAAGAGCTCGGGCACCCAGGGCCAGGGCTCTGCGTCGGCGAGCTGATCGTAAGCCACGCGGTCGTTCGGATGGCTCCCGTACCAGCCGCTTTCGATGAGGCGCTCCACCGCGGGGCGGGTGGTCGGCATGTACCCCGTGCGCGTCGACCACGCGATCGTCTGATCGGTCGCGCACATCCAGCGAACGAACTCCCACGCCGCGCGCTTCTCTTCGTCGGGCGCAGCCCGAACGAGTACGAACATCGTACCGCCGGTCGGGACCGAAGCGCGCAGGTCGCGCGGAAGCGGCGCCGCGACCACGGGGAATCGAGCGTTGTTCTCGAGGTAGCGCACATGCGCGGTGCTGCTCCACATCATCGCGACGCGCCCCTGCAAAAAGCTCTCGTTGGTGGATTGCCACGCCTGGTAGTCCCGACCGGGCGGCGGGCGCATCGAGCGCTCGCTCACCAGGCGCTGCCAGAAACGGATCGCGCGCTCCCCGGCGGCGCCTCCGAGCGAGACGCGTCCGTCCGTTTCGACGAGCCTGCCGCCCGCTTGCCCTACCATCGCGACCCAGTACCACCAAGAGATTGGAACCTCGAAGCCCCAGCGCACGTCGCCGCCGGCGCCGCGCCGAGTCAACCGGCGCGCCAGGAGGGCCAGCTCCTCCCAGCTTCTGGGCAAGCTGGCGCCCTCTCGCTCGAGCACGTCGCGGTTTGCGAAGACGATCGGCGTCGAGCGGTTGAACGGAACGGACACCAAGGACTCGAGAAGCGAGCCCGCGAACGATCCGCGCTGCGCGAGCGCGGGCACGAAAGGAAGCTCCGTCGCCCCGTCGTATCCGTCGAGGGGCTCGAGGACCCCGGCCCGCGCGAGATACGGGACCACTTCGAGCACGACGTGCGAGAGCGTCGGTGCAACCCCCGCCGCCAGCGCGGTGCGGAGCTTGGCGAGCGCCTCGTAGTAGTCGCCCTGATGGACCGCCTTGACGAGCACACGGGTTTGCCCCGCGTTGAATTTGTCGACGAGGTCGAGCAGGACTCGGCGGACGAGATCGCCGTACGCATACCAAAACGTGACAACCACCCGCCCGCCCTCCCGCCTCGGCCGCGCGGGCCGGCCGCACCCGAGCGGCGCGAGCGCAGCGGAGGCGGCGCAAGCTCGGAGCAGGGCGCGACGCGACGCGAACACGACCGCGCCTACCTGTACCCCTCGGCCTGAAGCTCGAACATTCGAGCGTACCGACCCTTGAGCGCCCTCAGCTCGTCGTGGGTTCCCTGTTCGACGATTCGTCCATGCTCGAGGACCACGATCTTCTGGGCCATTCGCACCGTCGGGAACCGATGGGAGATGACGATCGTCGTGCGGCCTTGCGCGAGCTCACGGAAACGCTCGAAGACCGCGTGCTCGGCCTCCGCGTCGAGCGACGCCGTCGGCTCGTCGAGAACCAGGATGTCGGCCTCTTCGCGCATGAAGGCGCGCGCGAGCGCGATCTTCTGCCATTGGCCGCCCGAGAGCTCCGTGCCGTCCTGGAACCAACGCCCGAGCGGCGCGTCGAGGCCCCCCGCCAGCCCCTCGACGAGTTCGGTCGCCCCGCCCCGCTCGACCGCGCGGCCGATGCGGGGCTCGTCCTCGAGGTACGCGACGCTTCCGAGACCGACGTTCTCGCGTACGTTGAGCTGATACTGATTGTAGTCCTGAAAGAGCACGCCGAACCGGCTCCGCAATGCGGCGATGTCCCATTCCTGGAGATCGCGTCCGTCGAGCGATATGCGTCCTTCCGTCGGCTCGTAGAGGCGCGTGAGGAGTTTCACGAGAGTCGTCTTTCCGGCGCCGTTCTCCCCGACCAGCGCGAGGCTCGCGCCCGACGGGATCGTCAGATTCAAATGGCGGAGGGCCCAGGCCTCCTTTCCAGGATAGCGAAAGCCCACGTCCTCGAGGACGATCCCACTGGCCGGAGCCGTGACCGGCGGAGCGGACGCGGACGGCGGGGGCAGGCGGGCGGCCTCCCCCGCGACGCGGAGATAGTCCCAGAGATTGGACATGTAGAGGTTGTGCTCGTACATGCTCCCGATCGCCGCGAGCGCAGATTGAAATGCCTGCTGGCCCTGCCGGAACGCGACGACGTACATCGTCATGTCTCCGAGCGTGAGCGCTCCCGTCGACGCGAGGATGGCCATGGCCGCGTACGACGCGTAGAACGCTGCCGTGCCGACGAGCGAGAGGGCGTGCGTCCACTTCGCGCGGCGCACGTAGAGACGCCGGTCTTCCTCGTAGAACCGCTCTGACAACGTGCGGTATCGGTCCAAGAGCAGAGTCCCGAGGCCAAATAGCTTGACCTCTTTCGCGTGCTCGTCGTTGGCGAGCACGTACTCTAGGTAGAGGAGCCGGCGCGACTCGGGCGAGCGCCAGTTTCTCACTTTGAACGCCTGCTTCGAGAACCGCATCTCCGCGACCGTCGCGGGGATGGTCGCCGCGAAGAGCGCCAGCACGGCCCACGCGCTGAACCGGACGAGCAGCGCCGCGTACCCGGCGAGCGTGATGAGGCTCTGAACGAGCCCGAAGCTCTCGGTCACGAGGGCGATGGGACGAGACGACGCTTCGCGCCGCGCGCGCGTGAGCTTGTCGTAAAACTCGGGATCCTCGAAGTGGCGGAGGTCCAATCCGAGCGCCTTTTCGAGGATTGTGACGTTGATGTCGATGCCGAGCCGCGCACCGAGCAGGCTCCGGATCAGGCTCAGACCCCGCTGCACCGTCGCCATCGCGGTGACCAACGCGAGCTCGACGAGGACCCACCGGAGCGTCGACTGGCGCGAATGAGCGACCACCGCGTCGACGATGCGCTTTCCCACGTAGGCCACGCCGAGCGGTACGACCGCGCCCGCGAGCGTGAGCCCCCCCAGCGCGACCGTCATCGCCTGCGACGATCGCCACACGAGGCGCAATGTCATGCGCGTATGGTCGAGGCTCTCGCGAAACTGCGTCAGAACGCTTCGTTTCGGCTGGTTGCGTTCGATCGGCGGGGGCGGCACGCTGGGTTACCGCCCTCTATACTCTCACGCGACTCGCGCGCCCTCCCCTCGGGCGTCGAAGACGATGATTCGGTCCGCGTCGATCGCCACGCGAACCTGTTCGCCTCGCCGGACCGTGTCGAATCCGCGCGCCTGCACCCGCAAGCGGCAGCCTCCCACCTGCACGACGACGTGCGTCTCGGCGCCGAGCGGCTCGACCGCAATGACCTCCCCGGGCTCACCTGCGGCGCCGAGAGCCAGGTGCTCCGGCCGGACCCCGACTTCGAGCTGCAAAGGGAGATTGCCCTGCGGCCGCGGGAGCCGGAAGGGCCCCGCGACGAGAACGTCGCCCTCCACGTGCCCCTCGATGAGGTTCAGGCGAGGAGAGCCGAGAAATGCCCCCACGAACGAAGTGGCGGGCCGCTCGTACACCTCGCGCGGCGTCGCGAGCTGAAGCAGCCTTCCCGCCCGGAGCACCGCGATCCGGTCGGCGAGGGTCATCGCCTCGACGTGGTCGTGCGTGACGTAGAGCGCGGTCGCCCCAAGGCGGCGAACGAGCTGGCCGATTTCCAGTCGAATGTCGCCTCGCAACGACGCGTCGAGGCTCGAGAGCGGCTCGTCGAAGAGAAATACGCGCGGCTTGCGCACGATCGCGCGCCCCATGGCGATGCGCTGGCGCTCGCCGCCGGAGAGCTCCGCGGGACGGCGATCGAGCAGTTTCTCGATGCGAAGCGTCGCGGCCGCCTCGTCGACCGCGCGAATTCGCTGCGCCCGCGAAGCGCCCCGCATCTTGAGCGGAAACTCGATGATGTCGCGCGCGGTCATCTGCGGGTAGAGCGCGTACCCCTGAAACACCATCGCCACGTCGCGATCTTGCGGGGCGACGCCTTTCATCGGCCTGCCCGCGATGGCCACGGAGCCGGCGTCCGGCTCGTCGAGGCCCGCGACCATTCGCAGCGCCGTCGACTTACCGCAGCCGCTCGGCCCTACGATGACGAGGATCTCGCCGCGATGGACGGACAGGGTGACGCGATCGAGCGCGGCTGTCGCGCCGCCCGATCGCCGATTCGGCGCGAAGCGCTTGGACACGCCGTCGAGCAGGACCTCGGCGTCGCCCGAGCTCACTCCGGCGCCGACTCCCGCCACCACTTGTCGGCGCTCGCGAGATCCTCGCGGGTATCGATCTCCATGTAGCCGCCGTGCGTGTCGACCCGGTGAAATGTAGAACCGTGCTCGATCATCTCCTGAAAGAGGTCGATGAGGTAAGCGCGCTCGAAGCTGCGCCCCTCCCTCCAGCTCTTGCCCGCCCACACGTCCTTCGCGGCGTCGAATGCAGCGGCCAGCTCTGCGGCTCCGTCGCGCGTGAACTTCGCGACTCCGATGAATTCGCCGCTGGCCTCATCGGACGGGATGCGCCTCGAGAGCTGCAAGACCCGCGCGCCCTCCGCGCGCATCTTTTCGCCGTCGCTCTCCGGGTGCTGCGACCGGTCGACGTAGCGGCGCCGCCAGTCGGTGTCGCAGACGAGGACTTTGTCGTACGGCGACGCGACGAGCTTCGCGACCGCCGAACCGCGATACACGATGTCGGCGTACGTCGACACGAAGCCGCCGGACAAGTGCGTCCGTGCGCAGAAGAGCGACGCGAGGATGTTGTTGTGCTCCCAGTCGAGGTTGTGCACGTAGGTGAACTCGGGATAGCGCGCGCGAACGACGTCGGCGCGATAGCCGCAGATGAAGATGACGTCTTTGCGCGCGAAGCCGGCGGCGCCGAGCGCATCGAGAATCCACTCGAGCATCGGGCGCCCCATGACGGGGACCAGGGCCTTCGGAATGTCGTCGGTGTTCGGGCCGAGGCGGCTGCCACGGCCCGCGCCGATGATGATGGGGCGCATGAGGATTGGAAGTATACGCTGTGGCAGCGACAATGGCGTACGAGCTCACTTTGGGAATCGTCACGGACCTTCACTTCGGCCCGGAGGCTCGCTTCGGAGGCAAGCTCCGGAAGATGACCCACCAGGCCGGAGATCTCGCGCGCGACTTCGTTCGGCGGATGAACGACGAGGTTCGGCCCGACTTGGTCGTGAACCTCGGCGATGACATCGAGGACGAGTCGCGCGAAGCGGACTTCGAGCGCTATGGCGAATGCCAGGCGATCCTGAGAGGCGTGCGCGCGCCGCTCGTCAACGTCGCAGGCAACCACGACCTGGTGCACCTCAATCGGGAGGACCTCGGCCAGTTCTGGCAGCGCAGCGGGCCGCTTTACTACGCGTTCGATCTCGGGGGATGGCACTTCGTCGTCCTTCACACCATCGAAAGGAAGGACGTCGAGATCCGCGTGCCTGACACGCAACTCGAGTGGCTGCGCGCCGATCTCGGCGCGGGGCACGCGCGAGCCATCGTCCTCATGCATCACTCGGCGAGCGAGCAATCGCTCGACGACTCGCGCTGGTGGCCCGGTCGCGCGCACTTGGCGCTCGTCAAGGAACGAGCGTCGCTGCGGCGCATCTTCGAAGAAAGCGGCTGCGTGCGCGCGGTCATCAACGGTCACCTCCACTGGAACCACCTGGACGTGATCGCGGGGATTCCGTACGTCACCGTTCAGAGCCTCATCGAGAACGTCGACGAGGATGCCCCCGGCCGCGCGGCCGCGTCGCACGCGATCGTGCGGCTCACGGACCGGCGGATGATCGTGCGGGTGCAGGGCAACGACCCCGCGCGCTATCAAGTCGAGTGGTGAGAATGACGCGAATCTTGGTCGCGTTCTCCCTCCTCGCGCTCCTCGAGGGGGCCTGCCGCCATGCCGCCGCGACGGATCGCGAAGTCGGACGTGTGCGGGCTGCGCCGGGGCAAACCGCGACGGGTGTCGCTGCGACTACGTCTGCGTCCACGTCCACGTCCACGTCCGCGACGGCTGCGGCTGCGACTTCGGCGAGCGCTCATGTCCGGCCGGAGTTTCCTTTCGGTCCGGCGTCGCCGGTCGCGCGCTACACGTGTACTTCGGTCATCAAGGGCGGGCCCTTTCGCGAGTTCCTCGCCTCGGCGGACACGCGGGTCTCTTTCGTCGACGGCGATGACCTGCTCGCGCTGGTCAACCGCTCGCCCACCGGCGCACTGCCCCCGGACTACGCGCCGCCGGACTTGGTCGACATCCACGACGGCAGCTCGCGCTCGGCCGCCGAGTGCGACGCCGGCCGTTCGTGCCTACGTCGCGAGGCAGCCGGTTCGCTCCGCCAAATGCTCGAGCAGATGCGCCTCGACGGACTGCGCGGGGTCGTCCAGTCTGCGTTCCGAGGCTTCGGTACGCAGTGCTGGGTGTTCGCGAGCTGGGCGCACCAGGCGGGGGGCGGCTTCTGCGAAGCAACCGAGCAGAGCGCGCTCCCCGGCCACAGCCAACACCAGCTGGGAACGACGGTCGACATGTTCACGAGCGACTGGGCCGAGCGCGGAGCGAAGACCGGCCAGGG
>CAZVPE010000189.1:0-1765 GCA_964628155.1 uncultured Polyangiaceae bacterium
CAAAGAGACCTAGGTCATGGACAGCGCCGGCGTCGCGTCGCTTGGCGGAGCGCTCCTTCAACAGCCGGAGATGTCGCGAGACGGCAAATACATCGCGATTACCCTTCGCGGCTCGAAGCGCGAAACGGGAATCTGGGACATCACCAACAAGAGCTGGACGAAGACGGGCGATGGCTGCCAAATCAATTGGCTCCCCGACGGAAGCGGTATTTATTGGGTCAATCCGACGGGCAACGGTGGAAGCGAAGTCTTTCGCATGCCCATCAAGGACGGCAAGCCCGCGAAGGAACTGTCCGACGACGAAGGCAGGCTGATGGACATGCCGGGGCGCCGCTCCCACGAGTACTTTCCGGAGCTTTCGGCCGATGGAAAGTGGATGGTCTGGGGCATCACGCAGCGGGGCCACGATCACGACACTGCGGACTACGAAATCTACTTGTGGCAGCTGGGGACGCCTGCGGAGAGCGCCGTACGGCTCACGTACCATTCATCCAACGACCGTTGGCCCGACATCTTCATCCATTCGAACGCGGCGACCCAATAGACGCCATGGCGGGTTCTGTTCATTCTTCGCCGAAACAAGCCGGCGGGCGACGCATCGGGGTCCTCGGGGCCGGCGGGTTTCTCGGGTCTCATCTCGTGCCGGCGGTACTCGCGCGTGTGGATTGCGAGATCGACGCCGTCGACATCCAGTTTGGCAAGCTCGAGACGTCCGATCCGCGTGTGCGACGGCTCGCGATGCGTGTCGAGGATCCGCGAACCATCACCGAGACGGTCGAACGATGCGACGTCCTTCTCTCGCTCACCGCGTTGTGCAATCCGGCGCTCTATGCCACGAGACCGCTCGACGTCATCGACGCGAGCTACACGGACCTCGTCCCACTCGTCAAAGCGTGCGCCGCTCGGGGAAGGAGGCTCGTCCACTTCTCCACGTGCGAGGTGTACGGCCGCGCTGCACTCGACGCCAGAGCCCAGCCCATGCACGAAATGAGCGAGGAGCACACGGGCTTCTTCTTGGGGCCGGTGGATCGAGAGCGGTGGACGTACGCCTGCGCCAAGCAGCTTCTCGAGCGGGTGATCTGGGCGCACGGGCGGCACGGCGACCTCGATTTCACGATCGTCCGCCCCTTCAACGTCATCGGTGCGCGTATGGACTTTCTGCCGGGCGTCGATGGAGAGGGCGTTCCGCGTGTCCTGGCCTCATTCATGAATGGCCTCTTGCGAGGCGAGGAGCTGCGTCTGGTGGGCGGCGGCGCCCATCGCCGTTCGTTCATCTCCGTGGAAGACTTCGTCGACGCCATCGTCCGCGTCATCGAGCGTCCGGCCGCGTGCCGTCACGAGATCATCAACGTCGGGAATCCCGCCAACGACGTTTCCATCCGCGACCTCGGCGCGCAGCTAGCGCGCGCCTTTGCTCTTCGAGTGCCGGGCGGCGCGCCGGCGCGCTTCCGGGATGTTTCCGCCTCGGAGCTCTACGGGGAAGGCTACGACGATACCCCGGAGCGGATTCCCGATATCCGGAAGGCTCGTCGCCTTCTCGATTGGCTTCCCCAAGCGACGATGGCAGAGATGCTTCCTGGGATCGTCGACGACTACGTCGTCCGGTATGGCCACGTCGTGAATTCACCAGGCGCGCGCGTCCGGCGCGTGGGCGACCGATGAAGGTCGTCGTCGTCATTCCCGCTTACAACGCTGCGCGCCACATCCGCTCGGTGATCGAACGCGTTGCGGCGAGCGCGCCGGAGGGGCTCGACCGAATCGTCGT
>CAZVPE010000189.1:1865-4339 GCA_964628155.1 uncultured Polyangiaceae bacterium
AATCGATCTCCTTCAAGGTTCGCGCATTGCGCCCGGGACCGCGCTTTCCGGGGGAATGCCCATGTACAAGTACCTTGCGAATGCAATCTTGAATCGCATCGAGAACCACACGCTCGATCTCGGAATGACCGACTACCACAGCGGGTACCTTCTTTACGCGCCGCTCGCGCTGGCGCTGCCCTTTCGCGAATTCTCCGACAGCTTCGATTTCGATCTGGAGGTCATCGCTTCTGCCCGCGCCCACGGCTTGTCGATCGCGGAGGCTGGGATCCCGACGCACTACGGCGACGAGATCTCGCACCTGCGCCCGCTTTCTTATGGGCTCCGAGTCCTTCGGGTCATGTGGAAATATAGGAGGGGTCGATATGCCCCGACATGATTGTTTCGGATGTCCGCGGCCAAGAGGACGGCGATTCGCCGGGACGTCGTTCGTCGGAGGCCTATCGTTCTTCGCCGCGTGCCAGGCCGGACCCGCCAGATTCCCATGGCCAGCGGGCGGCGCTCACGTGCCGGCCGAGCATGCAGAGGTCCACACGCTGAACGATGGCTACGACCGGACGCGGTCGGGCGCGCTGGTCCGCGAAGTCGATCGACCGACGCGAGCCGCGCTCGACTACGCGGCGTACCACGCGAATTTCATGATTGCCGACCTGCCTCCGGAGGCGGCTTCTCCGCCACCGTCACAGACGGCGCCGGATGCGTCGAAACCCTTTCGCGGCCTCCTCGACAAGACCACGCTCACGGGTGACGTGAAGAGGACCGCGCTTACGGATACCGAGCGAGCCCACCCGCTTGCTTTCGCACCTGCCGTCGAGTTCGTTCACTCTCGGAGCGTGCCAGGGGTGGAGGGGCTCGAAGACGTCGGACGGGCAGTCCGCGCCGAGAGCTGGGGGTTGCCCCATGCGCCGGAAGCGACGAGCCAGAGTGTCACGGAGATGTTCGTCCATTCGCAAGGGACTGCCGGCTCGGCCGAGATCTGGGTCAAGATCGAGTTCGTGCCCTGGTTTCATGCCTTTCGTGACTTGCCGGATCAAGATGGCGACGGCTTTCCCGAGATATACGGCCGCGTGCGGGCCGACATCGGCGCCGGCGCGGCAGCCGCGATCGAAGTCCTGGGGCGCGACTACATGGAGCACGTCCTCACTGGCGCCGAGATCAAGGCGTGGGCAAACCAGCTCTCGTCGTATTGGTATCCGTCGTTCAACACGGACCTCATCGCGCCCGGCGCGCAGTGGCCCGACGAGCGAACAGAAGCCGACATCAAGCGCGAGCTCGGCGGCCACGTCTTTCCGGCGCCCGCGGTCGTGCTGCGTGGCAAGCCACAGGGGCGAGCCACATACGACGTCTTCCTCGTCAAACCGCGGGAGTGCGCGAGCGCGCCGTGCGACACGGTCGCCGGACGGGCCCCGAATCCGGCCGCTCCGCACGACACCGTCCATCTGGCGAAGACCCACCCGACACCTCGCGTCCAGACGACCGTGGACACGGTGACTCGCGAGCTGACGGAGCTCGGCGCGGGCTCCTGGGCGAAATGGATCGAGCGAGTCGCGCCTCTGCACGAGGCGATTCGTGCTCGCCTGCGGTCGATGCCGGCCCCGATCAAGGCATTCGCCGGGGCAGATGGCTTTCTATTTTATCGAAACGGCCTCGAGCTCGTGACCGGCGGCGACCTCGAGGAGCAACGCGCTGGGAAAAACCCTTTGCCGGTCATCCTCGAGTTCAAGAAGGAGCTCGAATCGCACGATGTCGACTTCTTGTTCGTTCCGGTCCCGACGAAGGAGGAGATTTTTCCCGACGAGGTCGACCCGCGGTACAAGGCGCTGGCCGGGCAGATCATCAACCCGTACCTTCGTAAATTCGAACTGAGCCTCGCCAAAGCGGGCGTCGAGGTCGTCGACCTACTCCCTCCATTCTTGTCAGCTCGTGCGGCCGTCGACGCAGGCGAGCAAGAGGCGCTTTACCAACATCAGGACACCCACTGGAGCGACCGCGGGCTGCGTTTGGCAGCAGACATCATCAGCGCACGGATCAAGCAGTACCCCTGGTACCACGAGGTCCGAGGCGCGGCGGCAACCGAAGTCTTCACGAGCCGCGAGACATCGGTCACGCGATTCGGCGATTTGCATTCGCGTCTGCCTGAGGCGGCAAAGAAGCAGTACCAGCCGGAAAAGCTCGTGGCACACCAAGTGTTCACTTCGAATGGTATGGCGTACGACGACGACCCCGAGAGTCCGATCGTGGTCTTGGGGGACAGTTTCACGGGCGTCTACGAGCTCACCGACGCCGAACACTCTGGCGTGTCGGCGCACATCGCCAAGAACCTGTCGTTACCCGTGGATCTCGTCATGAGCTACGGAGGAGGCCCCAACGTCCGTGAAAAGCTCCTTCGGCGCGGAAAGGACGCGCTCGCCGCCAAGAAGCTCGTCGTCTGGATCATGACGGACCGAGATCTGTACAACTACTGGGATGACTGG
>CAZVPE010000189.1:4349-11760 GCA_964628155.1 uncultured Polyangiaceae bacterium
ACTGGGCGCCCCTCGGGAAGAAGTGATGCGTTTTGGTCTGACCGCGGTCCTTGGAATTCTCGCTCACCTCTCCCTCTCGCATTGCCACGACTCGCGCGAGCTGTCGCCGGCGCCGGCCGCGCGGTCTTTGCTGACGCTTGCGGGCACCGTGCACGAAGTGTCCCCCGGCGACGCGCGACGCGCCGAGGCCGAGCTGGGGCGCGTCTCCGCGCTCGTTCGGAAGGCGTTCGACGACGCGCGATCGCACGACCCGAACGCGTCGCCGGTCGCGGCCCTGAACGAGGTCGTGTTCGGCGCCCTCGGATTCGTTCGAGAGGTGGAAGACACGAGTCTAGAGTTCGTTCTCTTGCCTTTGGTCCTCAGAAACCGACGCGGCAACTGCGTCGGCCTGGGCACCATGTACCTGGCGCTCGGTGAGATGCTCGGCTTGTCCGTGGAGGGCGTTCTGCGTCCGGGCCACTTCTTCGTACGAATACGCGAGGGGGCACGGGTTCGAAACGTGGAGCTCTTGCGAAAGGGCGAGGAGATGCCCGATAGCTGGTACGAATCCCGGTTTCCCATTCCGACTGGAAGCGGAGGGGCGTACGGTCGCGGCCTATCGCTCCCTGAGGTTCGAGGCGTCGTCGAGTACGACATCGGCAACGAGCGCAGGCGTCGAGGTCGGGTGATAGAAGCCCGCACCGCGTACGAACAATCGACGCGCGACTTTCCCGACCTGGGCGAGGCGCGAGCGAGCTTGGGCGCGATGCAGCAACTGCTTGGCGCGCTCGACGAAGCGGAAGTCAGTTATCGGGCTGCCCGGCGCTCGAACCCAGTGCTTCCGGGGCTCGAGCAGAATGTCGAGCTCCTGGAGCGCGAAAGGGCCGCCGTTCGGTGAGAGTTCCGTCGCGTCGGTGACCGCGAACGAGTCCGTTCCCGCGCGGCCTCTCGGCGAAGGCTTGGCGATCGACCATCCGCCAGACGCGTGCAAGCTTCTGTTTCAATGAGGTGCGCCGTCAACCGATCCGCGCCACTTTTTCAGGGTCAGGGCCGACGTCCGGGACGACAAGGGCAACCGGCTGCCGAGCGCGGGTCGACGAGACGTCGCGGGGACGGTTCAGGCCGCGATGCGGGTCAGCTCGTCGAGTAGAAATCGCGACTGTTGGCGCGTGGGCAGCCCGATCGTCGATCGAAGCGCTGCCGGCGCCTCGACCGCATTGGACGCGAGCTCGCCGAGCGCACGGTCTCGGGCCGCTTCCACGCGCGCTCGCGCGGAGCCTCCGAGCTTCCCGCGCAGCCATGCGTCCACCTCGAACGCGAGCGCCGCGTGACGCGTCTCGTCCCGCGCGATGCGCGCCATCGCAGCTCGAATCACGGGGTCCCTCGCTGCGGCTGCTTGAAAGCAAGCGATGAGCGCGCCGAACGCCTCGCGGACGCAACCTTCGACTGCGTTTTCGATCGCCACCGCTTCGAGGTTACGGACCGGCCGCGGTTCGACCCTCGGCGCGATGACCTCTCCGCCGTACCGGGTCGCCAGGGCGCGCGTCATTCTGGCGTGGCGAACCTCGTCGCGGGCCGCGCGTTCAGCGGCCCTGACCAAGCGCCTGGGGGCGCCGTGGGCGATCAGCTCTCGCCGCAGGTGACGGAAGGCATCGACGGAAGCTGCTTCGAGGCGCGTCATTTCGGCGAAATGGGCGCCCAGCCCCGTATCGTGCTCGCGCCCCGAGGCGAGCAATCCTGAAGGTCGCCGTCCCGTGCAATTGGGCTGACATTGAATGAGGGATACGCCGCCGTCTGCGACCGGCTTGCACGAGAGCCAGTTTCCGACCGATCCGCACAGGGCGGCGCACTGCGCTCCGAAGAGTCCGCCGTCTCCGGCGTCGATGGCCGTGAGGGCCCCTGCGTCGAGCGGGAAGCACTCCGGGTAGCATCCGGTGGAAAGACTGGGACCGGCTGGGACGGTCATCCCGCAACTCGTCACGACGAACGCAGCGTCGCCGTCGCCGCTGGCTGCATCGACGATGACGCCCGTCGCGTCGTCGAGGCCATCGACGCTCGCGTCGATCGAGCCGGCTTCGGCCGTGTGCGCGTCGCCCGAGGTTGCGTCGCGTCCCGAGCCCGAATCGGGCGTGGCGGCTGCGTCGAGTATGGAAGCGTCAGCCGAGGCGTCCGCCACCTGCGCGTCGTTCGTGGTTTCGCCTTCCGCGTGCGCGTCCTCTTGGGGAGACGGTGCGTCCGCGCGGCCCGCTCCGACCCCGTCCGCGCCGGAGGCTCCGTCGCTCTGGGTCCCAGTCGTCGACGCATCCGTCGACGACCCGCCGCACGATGCCAGCATCGCCCCGCCGGACACCGTCATGGACGAAGCCAAAATGCGCTGAAACGCCCTCGCGAGCCCTTTGTGGTTCATCGGAGCCTCCGGTTCTACCGCATAGCAACGCGAGGGCCACGCGCGGAATCCATCGTGAATGCGTGGGAATGAGCGCCAGTGTGGCACATCCCTGGCAGCGGCGACGCGGTCTGGCACACGGCGGCACGCACCGGAGGATGCAATCGCCCCCAATCTGCGCAAGCGGTACATTGAGGCGGACGCCATGGACCTTCCTTCTGAAGTCGCCCTCCGTTGGATCGTCCGCACGTACGCGCGGCTTCGTGCCGGGCACGGTGAGGCGATCGCGGCGCCAGCGCTCGTCCTTCCGACCGCCGCGTTCTTTCCGGACGAGTTTCGCGGCGACGCGCCGGGCGTCGCGCGCCTTCTCCGCCGCATCATGACCTACGCGCCGATCGCGGACGACCTACCCATCGAGCTTGCGTTTCTCGCCACGGACGACGGCGCCTCGGCGGCCGGATGTGGCTCGATTGCGTGCGGCTCCGGCCCGGGACTCCGGCCGCCGGCCCGCTGTGTCGAGGAGCTCGAGGACGGCTATCGCGTCTTCGTCACGGCCGCCGACGTCGGGCACCCCGAGCTCTTGACCACGTCCCTCGCGCGCAGTGTCGGCGCGTTGGTCCTCAGCGAGGCCGGAGAGGAGGTGGACGTCGAGGTCGCCACGCAGACGGCGGAGGTCGCGGCGGTTGCCTGCGGGTTCGGCATCCTTCTGGCCAACGGGGCAGCGGTATGGGCCAAGTCGTGCGGTGGCCTCCGCATGGCGTCCGCGACGGCTCTCTCGGTCGAGGAGGCGGCTGTCGCGCTCGCGCTCTTCGTCACCGTGCACGACGTCAAAGAATCCGAGGCGCGTGCGCTCTTGCACACGACGCAGCGGGAGGCCTTCGACCTCGCGCTCGTGTGGGTCGCGTCGAACCCGCTCCTCGTCGAGGGGCTTCGCGAAAGTCCGGCGATTCTGGAGGGCGGTATGTTCGACATCGAGCCGGCGCGTGGGCTCGTGGGTCGATGGCTTCACAAGCGCAGGATGGAGAGGGAACTGCGCGCTTCGCCGGTCACGGCCAAGCCCGCACGCTCTGACGAGCAACGGCGTCGATTCGAAGAGGCGCGCGCGCTTGTCGACGAGGTGCTGGGAGGGGAGTGAGATCGCTGCCAGGCTCCCGCCCGGGCACGCGCGCGGGCGGCGTAACGTAGTCGCTTCCGTTTGCCATGGACATATCAAGCGACGACGGCGGCAGGAGACTTCGACGCTGCGCTCCCCTACGCTCACGCGGTTCGCGTCGAAGGAGCCTCTATCATGACCCGTTACATTGCGGCGGTCGTCCTTGGGACTGTGTTCCAGCCCGCGTGCTCGAGCTCCGAGTCGGCGACGCCTTCGATGGACGGCGCAGGCGTCAGCGCAGGGGGCGGCAGCCGTCAAGGGTCGGGCTCTTCGAGCGGCTCGTCGGGGAGCGGGAGTGCGTTGGACGGAGGCGCCTCTTCGAGCGGGGGCGGGGTCGGTGGGTCGTCGCCCGACGGCGGCTCGTCGGGCGGCGGTGGACCCCACGACGCAGGAAGCGCGAACGACGCGTCGGCGACCAGCGGTTCAACGGATGCGCTTTCCGCCGGACAGGGAGCGGGAGGAGACGTCGCGGTCGCCAGCGATGCGTCCGACGGAGCGTACGGCGGTGACGCGGCGACGGCCGGATCGGCCGCGTGGCCCGCGGTGACCGACTATTCGGCCGCGGGTCCGTTCACGCCTACGCGCCAAGTCGACGTAGGCCCTGGGGCCGCGTATGACGTATTCCAGCCCACCATCCTCGGCGCGGAGAACCGAAAGCATCCCATCATCAGCTGGGCCAACGGAACGCTCTACAGCGTCGACGACTACGCGCCGCTCCTTCAGCACTGGGCGTCGCACGGATTCGTCGTGATCGCGAATCACACGAACACGACCGCCGGCGGCGGAACCCACAAAGCGGGTATCGACTGGATGGTCTCCGAGGATGCTCGCCCCGCGAGTCCCTACTTCGACGTCCTGGACGTGACCAAGATCGGCGCCGCGGGCCATTCGCAAGGCGGCGGCGCCACCATCGCGGCGGGGGCCAACGCACCGGGAACCACCGGAATCACGACGACCCTTCCCCTGATGGCCCTCCTGTCGTTCGAGGCGGACCCGACGATCGTGTCCCGTCAACTCGTCCCGATGTTCGACGTCAACGCCACGATGGACGTTCACGACCCAACCGGGCTGATCGCCAACCAGATCTACAACGGGCCGACGACCACCGAGCTCGTTCAGGGCGCGTTCATCGGCGTTCACGAAGACGCGATGAACCCAAAAATGCACGCCCCGACCGCCGCCTGGTTTCGCTGGAAGTTGATGGCCGACGTGCAGGCCAAAGCGTTTTTCTATCCCGTTTCCACGTGCGGCTTGTGTCAGAACACCGATTGGAAGTCGGTCCGATACAAGAACCCCTCGCCCTGAGCGGCGTCTCGCTACACGCCTTTCGGCCCGGTTCATCATGCATTACCGCGCCATGTTACGTTTGGAAGAGGATGAGCAATCAGGACCTCGGCAAGCGCCTCGGAGTTCGTGATGTGATCTCCACGATGCAGGCGAAGTCCCCGCGCTCGCGATTCGTCAGCGACGCAGAGGCTCGCGTTTCTGAACCTGCTCATGATGACGCCCCTTGGCCCTCCACGGGCCTTTGCCGGCAAGCCGGGTATCGGCCCGCCTGCTGAGGAGAGAAGCGAGTGGGCGAGTTGTGAGCGCCCGGAACCAGAAAATGGCGCGCCCTCGCAAGAGGAGGGGGGCTCGGTCCCACGCAGCGTCCCCACGAGCGGAGCGCCCAGGCGACGGGCGGAAGGGCGACTGGCGCCGTGTCGTTGCGCGCGCGCTTCGCTTGCCTCTGACTCGTGCCCCGTTCCCCCACGACGAGGTGGAACCCCCCCCTCCTTTTCCGAGCAGGGTCACTCTGCTACGTCCTCCGCGGTGGCCATAGCGAGCTTTCATCGAACGCCTCGCAAGGAGACTCTTCATCGGCGCAGCGCGGCTTGCATCGCCCTGTTCGTATTTCTAGCCGCCTCGGATTGCGCGAGGCCAAGCCGACCTCCGCCGGGTGCCCAAGATCATTCCGCTCGCGACCGCCAACCATTCGACATTGGCTGGCGCTTCCACAGGGGCGACGTAGCTTCCGGCGAAGACCCCCGCCTCGACGACACGGCCTGGCGATTGCTCGATCTGCCGCACGACTGGGCGATCGAGGGCCCCTTTGACCGGCGCTTCGATCCGCACACCGGGGGGCTCGACGTCGCGGGAACCGGTTGGTACCGAAGGCACTTTCGCGTCGCGTCGTCCGAGCGGGGGCGCCAGTACGCCATCGAGCTCGACGGGACCATGGCCAACGCGCGGGTGTTTCTCAACGGTCACGACCTCGGCTCGCGGCCCTACGGGTACATCGGCTACGCGTTCGATCTCACGCCGTACCTCGTGTTCGGCGAAACCGAGAACGTAATCGCCGTGCGCCTCGCCCCGGATCCGGACGCGTCGCGGTGGTACCCCGGCGCCGGCATCTACCGGCACGTCTGGCTCGAGTCCACGACCGACGTTCACGTCGCAATGTGGGGGACATTCGTGACGACCCCCGACGTGACGGACGAGCGCGCGCGTGTCGAGGTGCGAACCGAGCTTCTCAACCGTCGCCCCGAGACTGCGCGGGTGACGCTACAAGCGACGGTCCTCGACGCGGATGGACGCGCGGTCGCGCAGGCCGAGAGCGATCGCGCCATGGGGGCGCAGTCGAACGACAAGGTGAACGTTCGGCTCGACGTCCCTCGACCCCACCGGTGGGACGTGGACGATCCATACTTGTATTCCGTGCTCACCGTCGTGCGCGAGGGCCAGAGGGTGCTCGATCGCTCGACGACAGCATTCGGCGTGCGGACCATCGCCTTCGACCGATCCCAAGGGTTCGCCCTCAATGGGCGCCCGCGGAAGCTTCACGGCGTCTGCATGCATCACGACCTCGGCGCCCTGGGCACCGCAGTCAACCGCAACGCCATCGAGCGACAACTCCGCCTCATGAAAGAGATGGGCGCGAACGCCCTCCGAACCAGCCACAACCCGCCCGCCCCCGAAGTCCTCGACGCGTGCGATCGCCTGGGCCTAGTGGTCATGGACGAGGCGTTCGACATGTGGAAGACGCCCAAACGCCCCAATGGGTCCAGCCAGTACTTCGACCAATGGGGCGAGACGGATCTCCGCGACATGATTCGCCGCGATCGCAATCACCCCAGCGTCATCCTCTACAGCATCGGCAACGAAGTCCCCGAACAGGGGGACCCCCAGGGCTGGAAGATCGCCGCGCGGCTTACGCAGGTCTGTCACGCGGAAGATCCCACGCGCCCTGTGACGTCGGCGTTCAACCAGGCCGACGACGCCATCCGGAATGGACTCGCGCGCGAAGTCGACATTCCTGGGTTCAACTACCAGGCGCGGGCGTACGAGCGCATCCGGCGGGACCATCCGGAGTGGATCGTGGTCGGATCGGAGACGAGCTCCGCCGTCAGCTCGCGCGGCGTGTATCACTTTCCGCTGCGCAAGTACGACAAGGATCCGTCGCTGCAGCTCACGAGCTACGACGTGATCGCGCCCCCCTGGGCGTACGAGCCCGACGTCGAGTTCGACGCGCAAGAGAGCAATCCGGGCGTTCTCGGGGAGTTCGTCTGGACGGGGTTCGATTACCTCGGCGAGCCGACGCCCTATTTCATCGACGGGTGGGGATCCAAGCTCGATGCGGACTGGCCCGCGCGAAGCTCCTATTTCGGGATCGTCGACCTGGCCGGCTTTCCCAAAGACCGATACTTCCTCTACCAGAGCGTCTGGACCCGGCGACCGATGGTCCACCTGCTTCCTCATTGGACCTGGCCTGGCCACGAAGGACAGGCGATCCCGGTCATGGTGTACACGAACGGCGAGGAGGCCGAGCTCTTCGTCAACGGGCGATCGATCGGGCGAAAGCGGCGCGGGTCGAACCCGGTCGTGCTGCCGGTCGGGGCCAACGTGAGCCCCGA
>CAZVPE010000190.1:0-11746 GCA_964628155.1 uncultured Polyangiaceae bacterium
GAGAGGCGCCGATCTCGCGGCCGGCGTCCGCATGGCGAACGAGATCGGCGCATTCACGCAGCGATAAGTGCGCCGAGGGCGCTCGCTTGCCCACCCGCAACTGGACCAGCCGGGCCAGCAATTCGGTCAATCCGAAGTGCTGCGCCCACGACTCGAGCTCGGCTCCCCCCTTGGGCATGACCTCTGGGTCCAAGACGGTACGGGCGTGCGCGCGGGCCTCGACCACTGCGGTCGGCCCCGGAGCTCCTCCGACGAGGCGGCGAACGACGTTCGGAAGCAGCCGCAGGAAAGCGCGGCGCTCTCCCCGCGGCAGCAGCGCGTGAAGGTGCTGGTCGGTCTGCGGATGATTGAGGAGTTCGCCGAAGGTCCGGGCATCCGTGGCGTCGCTCAGCGCAGAGATGCCCAGCGCGATGACGGGCGGACCGGGCGCCTTGTCGAAGCGGGACAAATCCAGCTCGAGCACGGCGGGGCTCACCGCTGGGGCGCCGCCCTTCAGCTCGCGAATGACGTCTGCCCACTCCACGTTGTGTGGTCCTAGCAAGCGTCTCTTGCGGAGGGAAGACCAGGAGCGGTGGCGACGGGCTGCGCTCGCCCGCGATCGTCGCGGAGCGGCTCTGCCCGCAGTATGCTTGGAGGCCATGAGTCAACCGGCGCTCCGTCGATACACGGTCGACGAGCTGCTCGCGATCCCCGAGGAGCGCCGTCGGCACGAGATCGTCGACGGGCAGCTCATCGAGAAGGAAGCCGCGTCCGGGCGCCACGGAGGGGCGCAAGGCAGACTTTTCCGCACGCTGGGCCCGTACGATCGCCGGCCCGGCGGTCGGTCTCCCGGCGGCTGGTGGTTTGCGACGGAGACCGAGGTCGAGTTTTCGGAGAGCGACGTCTATCGCCCGGATCTAGCGGGCTGGCGCCGGGAGCGCCTGCCCGAGCTCCCCTCGGCGGTGCCGATCCGCGTCCGGCCCGACTGGGTCTGCGAGATCCTCTCGTCGAACAAGCGAAACGACTTGGTGAAGAAGAAGCGCGGCTATCACCGCTTTGGTGTCCCTCACTACTGGATCGTGGATCCCTCCGAAGAGTCGCTCTCGGTCAATCGCTGGACCGCCGAAGGCTATCTCGAAGTCCTGACGGCGGATCGCGCCGAGCGTGTGCGCGCCGAGCCGTTCGATGCGATCGAGCTGGCCATCGGTATCCTTTTTGGAGACGACGACGAGGAACCGTAACCTGAAGCTGCCGAGGCAGCGTGTGTCGCGGTACCCTCAGCGTTTCAGGAGCTTCAATCCGTGGGGCGCCGACACGGGCTTCTTCGCCCCGGCGTTTGCGTCGCACTGCCCGTTCGCGGGCCGCGAGTCGTCGGGACAAATCGTTACGCACTGGCCCGTAGCGGAGTCTACGAGCTGGTCTTCGCCGCAGTCGTCGTCTGTGAGCGCGTTCGAATCGCCGGGCGACGGCGGCGGGCTCGAATCGGAAACGACGACCTTGTACGCCTGTTTTGTGAACTGCTTGACCATTGCCTCCGATACGTACGCGAAGCCCTGGTCCCCCCAGTCTTTCCCCCAGCTATTGTGAACGAGAAACTGCCGCAGCCCGTTCTTGTGGCGGTACCCCGCAAACAGCACCGCGTGTCCGCCGTCGATGGTCGCCTCGCTCCAATCGGGAATGGTGTCCCCCTGAGGATTCAGCCAGCTATTGCCGATATCCATCGTGAACCACACGTCGGCGCCCGAGACGAGGATCGCTGCGATCGTGTCGGGCGTCGCGGCAATGGCGTCGTATTCGGTCACCCGCCAGCGCCCTTTGGCGTCCGAGTCTTTGACCTTTGCCTGGACGGTCGGGTCCAGCTTCGCGCTGCCCGGAACCACGGGCGGAAGGTAAGGCCCGCAGTCGCCGTCGCCGCTCTGGTCGATCTCGCAGGCGAGGCGCTCGTCGTAAGGCCAGGCGTCCCAGGCGGCGATCGCTTTGTTCAGGTTCTGGTCGCCGGCGTTCTTGATCACGGGCACGCCGTAGTGCGACCAGATGTGCAAAGGCGACATCGTGTCAGCCTTGTTCTGTCGCCGGATCGCGTTGTCCATCGCGCTCGCGAGTGAGAACGCCGTGCACGATCCCACTTGGCCTTGGTCCTCGATCGGTCCTTCGGTTCCGTCTTTGCGGTGATCGACGGCGTCCGGGAGCGCGCCATCGACCCCCGTGTCGAGCTTGGCCGGCTGAGCGCCGGCCGGGGCGATCGGCGAATCGAGCTTGAGCACCCCGGCCAACATCAGGTTGAGTTTGCGCGGCGAGAACGGCTTCGCCGTCGCAAGCGGCACGTGCAAGTTGCAGTCGAGATGAACGTAGTGGCCGCTATTGGGCGGCACTTCGCGCGCGCCGCACTTCCGATTGGTTCGAAGCTTCATTCGGAGAGACGTGATGTCGAGCCGCACGCTCGAGGCGCTCTGGAGCGGCGGCGGGCGGACGACCCGCGCCGGGAACGGCACCACGAGAGGCTGCGGCGGCGGAGGGGCGGGTCTCGGAGGCAGCGGGGCGGCGGCCGCAGCGATCACCGGAGGCGGCGGAGTGGGAGGTGCAAACGCCTGCCGGGCAGGCGGCCGCGGAGCGGCCGGGGGCGGACTGTCGACATAGACTTCGCACGCACCGAGCGCGAGCACGAAGCCAATGGCCCTTCCTCGTCGCAAAAAGCTTCTCTGCACGGGCATGATTCTACGCGATTGTGAGGCGGCGGGGGCCAAGGCCGAGTCTTCCAAGCTGCTGCCCGCCACGGTCCCTGCGTCGAATCCTGCGCTCGGTGCTCACGTACGGACAGGTGCGCTCCGTAGAGCCCTGCTTTCGCGCGTCCGGGCGAAAAAGGGCGACTTCCTGGCCCCGCGCCCGCTCCACCCAGCCACACGGCCCTGCTACCCGGCGATCGGCAGCCGCTTCTTTCCGCCACTTCCGCCGCTGCGATCAATCGTCAGCCCCGCGTCGCCCTCGTGCGCTTGCTCGCACAGCGCGACCACGCGCTCCGCAATCGCAACGAACGCCTGCGCGACCTCGCTCGACGGGGCTGCCTGGACGACCGGCGTTCCCTTGTCGCCCCATTCGCGCACCGATGGGTCCAGCGGCACCTGCCCGAGCAGCGGCGCTTCCGCGAACACGGCCACGGCTTCACCGCCGCCCTTGCCGAAGAGCTCGTGGCGCACACCTGCGCTGTCGACGAACCAGCTCATGTTTTCGACCACCCCCATCACCGGGATGTTCACCTTCTTGCACATGGACACGGATTTGTAGACGTCGTCGGTCGAGACGGCCTGGGGCGTCGTGACCATCACGGCCCCTGTCGCCTTTACCCGCTGTGACAGCGTGAGCGCGACGTCACCCGTCCCCGGTGGCAGATCGATGACCAGGAAATCGAGCGCGCCCCAGCTCACGTCTTTCATGAACTGCTGCAGCGCCCCGTGCAGCATCGGCCCGCGCCAGATGATGGCCGCCTTCGGATCTTCGAGCAAGAATCCCATCGACATCAGCTTCACTCCGAAGCGCAGAAGCGGCTCGATCGTCTTTCCGTCGAGGGAGACCGGGCGGCCGCTGACGCCGAACATCGTCGGTATCGAGGGACCATAGATGTCCGCGTCGAGGAGCCCCATTTTGTAGCCGAGCCGCGAGAGCGCCATAGCCAGATTCGTCGCGACCGAGCTCTTGCCGACGCCCCCCTTGCCGCTCATTACGAGGACGATATTCTTGACCCCAGGCAAGGGATCGTCGGGTCCAATGGCGCGCCCCTGAAGCTCAGGGGGCGGTTGCGGGGGCGACTCGTTCTCGGCGACCATGAACGACGGGGTAGGCCGAGGGGAGTAGCCCGTCAACCCCGCGTCTTTCGCGAAGGGCGCGCCGCGCCCGTGGCGCTTCCTCCGCAGGGCACGCGAAAATTCGAAAAAACCGCTTCACCGGTATAAGGCTTTCTTTTGGTGCGTCGTTAGATCCTGGGATGTCGTGGGGAGCCGCATCGCGCGGAAAAGGAGTCTCTATGGGATTGCTCGCTTCGAGTCACGTGTCCTCCGTTTCCGATTCACGCGAGGCTGCCGGCGCTCTGGCCAAGAAGCTGCGTGAAGACTTCTCCAAGGAGCCGCTAAGCACGGTGGTGGTTTATGCGACCGTGAACCACGACGCGGCGACCGTTCTCGCCACGCTGACGGACGCACTCGGCGAGGGGGTGCAAGTGCTCGGGTGCTCGGCGCAGGGAATCGTCGCGCAGGGCGTGGTCGACGAAGGCGCGTACTCCATCGGGGTGATGGGCTTCGGCGGGAGCGATTTGCGCGTCGCCAGCAGCGTGGTTCGCGAGATCGCGACCGACACGAAGAAGAAGGGCCAAGAGCTCGCCGCTGCACTCCTGAGCAAGCTGGGTTCCCCTCCGAAAGTCGCGTTCCTCCTCTACGACCCGCTCTGTCGAGCCGACGTCGAAACGTTGCTCGAGGGTTTCGCCGCGCGCATAGAGTGCCCGGTCGTCGGGGGTGGTGCGAGCCAACCCTGGGGGCCGATGGTGCGCACGTACCAGTATTGGAACCGGGAGGTGCTGGGGCACGGCGCCATCGCCCTGGCCCTGAGCGGTCCGTTCGCGGCCGAAGTCGGTGTGTGTCACGGAACTTCCCCCACGGGCATCGAAATGACGCTGACGCGGGCCGACGGCAACAAACTGCTCGAAATCGACGGCCGGCCGGCACTCGACATTTGGAAGGAGGTCACCGGCGCCGAAGACGATCAGATCGCCCATCAGGACTACACGGCCTCGTGGGCGGTCGGCGTGAAGCCGAAGGGAGTGGACGGCACGGCTCCGCAGTACGTGATTCGGGCCGCGTTCGGCCTCGATCTGACGACCGGAGCGGTCATCGTGCAGGCAGCCATTCCCGAGGGGACGAAGATCATGTTCCATCACCGGACCGTGCCCGCGGTCACGCGCGGAACGATCGACATGGGAAACGCGCTTGCCGCGCGCCTCGCCGGCCGGCGGCCCTGGGCCGCCCTCGGCTTCGAGTGTCTCGCGCGAACGCAGGCGTTCCTCGGCCAAGCCGCCACCCTCAAGGAGAACTTGGCGCTGCAAAGCGTCGTGGCGCCGACCACGCCGTGGCTCGGCCTCCAGGCCATGGGTGAGGTCGCGCCCCTCGGAGGAAAGCCCGCCTTCCACAACTACACCTACCCGCTGGCGCTTCTCGTGGAAGCCTGAGCGAAGGGAAGCGAGGCGCAGGTCGCCATGACTTCCCTGATGTCACTCGTTCTCGACTTTCGCCCTGCCAAGTCGATCGTGACGATGACGCGCGAGTACCTCGACACGCTCTACGCAGGACTCCTATCGGATCCCGACGAGACGTACCGGCTGACGCTGACGGTTCACGAGCTCCTCGAGAACGTGATCAAGTACGCGGGCGTGGGCCCTCGCCATTTGCGGGTGGGCCTTCGGTCGGAAAATGGGAGCACCCACGTTCAGGTCGAAACGCGTAACTCGTCGAGCCCCGAGGGCATCGCCACGCTGCAACGTCTGTTCCTCGACTTCGCGGCTTCGCCCGACGCCCTGACGATCTACGACCAGCTCCTGGCCACGAGTTTTCAGCGCGAGGGATCCGGTCTCGGTTTGGCGCGAATCCGAGCCGAAGCCGACATGCGGCTCGCTTGCGAAATCGATGGGAACGACGTAACGATTCGAGCGGAAGCGCCGTTTTTCTCAATAAAACTACTGTCATGGTGACCCCGTCCCTCTCGAATGTGGTCAGCGGTGGGTTCAGCCTCCTTCACGAGGTCACGACGGACGCGATCTCCATCGCGATGTCGGGCAACTGCGACATGGAAACCGTGCCGCTGCTCGATTCATTTCTGGTGGCCCTTCACGCCGGAGCGATCCGCACGGGCGTGCGCCGCGTCGTCTTCGATTGCAGCGATCTGTTCTTCATGAACTCGACTTCGCTGAAGCTCTTCGTCACCTTTCTCGCCAAGGTCAAGCAGCTTGGCGCCGACAAGTATCACGTTCACTTCAAGACGAACGCGGGGCTCGCATGGCAGCGGCGAACCATCGAATCCCTGCGCCGCTTTGCGCCGGATGTCGTTCGTCTCGACTGAGAAGCCCGGCGATTTTCGCCGATAGCTTCGCGATCCCGGCGTCGAGCGTGCTCGCCTATCTAATGGTTTATTTTCGCCCCTTTGAACAGCCATCCCCCGACGACGAGCCCGACTCCGATCGCGGTCGCCTGGTTCTGGATTTGAGTTGGGTAATCCGCATAAACCACGGCGTGCGAAAGTTCCTGATAGATCGAAGGTCCGAACCCGACGAAGAAGTGCTGCGCGGGATGCACGAGCAAAGGCGCGAAGCACGTGACGGATACGATAGTCCCCGAAGGGGAGTTTTCGTAAGCCCCCGCCGTTTCCTCGTAGTTGCGCAACCCAAAGGCCATCGCAAGTCGGGGGTACCACGAGATCCAAGAAGCCATTGGCACATTGAGTCCCAAGCGCGCGAACAGTCCCGCGCTCCGGACCGAAGAGTCGACCTGGCTCCCGCTCGCCGCGTCGATCCCTGTCGTCGTCTGGTAGCTGGTCCACAGTCCCCCGCCGACGGAAACCCCGTCGGTCATGAAATAGTCGAAGCCTCCGTAAATGTTCAGACCCCCGGCCGAAGAGCCGGTTCCCGCGTAGCTCGTGGACGACAGCGAGGCGGCCAGCTCGTTCCCAAGTACCCATTCGCCCTTCTCGCCGAACACCCTTGGCGTTTCCTCCGGCGCGGCCTCGCCCGTGCTGGCCATCACGACGCGCTGCTCGCCCCAATACCCCCCGACGACGAAGCCAGCGCTTATCGTCGTTCTCTGTCCGCCGACGCTCGGACCGCCGCTGACCGTTCCGAAGTCGTGGTAGAGAGTCGGCCCGATGCCCATGAAAAAGTGGCTCGTCGGATGAAACAGCAGCGGCAAGTAGAGATCGACGTAGGGACCCAATTGCGAGCTGGACGGATAGCCGACAGCGCTTCCAGAAATGGATAATGACATCCCTGAAACAAGTTGCTCGTCGCGCTCACGCCACTGGAAGCCGAGAGCAAAGTTTGGATAAAAGGAAACGACCCGGCTCAGGGGAACGTTTACGCCGATACGCGGCCCCGCGTATATCGATGTGGTCTTCGTTTCCACCAAGCTGCCGTCGGCCCCGTAGCCCTTTTCGTCGGAGTACGACAGGCCCACATCGAGCCCAACGGAAACGTCGCGCACGATAAAGTACTGGAGGGCGGGCGAGAACGTCGCGGCAAGAGCCGTGGCTTGGCTGGCGCTATACGAACTGCTGGAGACGCCGACGTCGGAATCGCCGGTAACCACGAATTGCCCGGGTGAACCGAAGCGTGCGACGGAGGGATCGGGCCCAGTCTGCGCGAGCGAAGGTCCTGCGGCCGCAGTCAGGGGCATGAGCACGGCAAAGGCCGCACACGGTCGACGGGGGGTGCTTCGGCGCGTGCGGGGCGAGCTCGGCATGGATGGTCGGCGCGTGCGGTGGAGTGTTCTCCACGCGGGGCAGGAGAAACCGTAGCTTCGCGCGAGCGCGAGCTCCATTTCCGGCGATTGCACGGGCACGCAAGAAGGCGATTGAGCCGCAAGTCACCCGCGTCGGCGACGAGAGTCCCCCCTGGGCGATGCTCGCGTCGACAATCTGCCGCCCCGACAACACCTGGCCGTCTTCGAACGCTACGGCGTTCGCCGGGAGCCCCCTAGAAATAAAGCGTCATACCCCCCGTCAGAAGAGCGCCGCCGGACGAGTTCGTGGTCCGGCACGTGCCCGTCGCGCTCGGATTGGAGCTGCACCCGGCGGGTGAGTCGAACTCCGGTTGCGACTGCGCGAGCGAGTCGGTTCGGCCGCGAATGAACCCGCGGATATCGATGTTGAACGCGAGCACCCGCGTCAGGCGAAGCTCGAGGCCGCCGCCAGCCTGGCCGCCGAAGTAGTCGTAGTGGTTGTCCATCGGGGTCGTGCAGGAGTCACACGTGACGTGTGCTCCGGACCAACCTATTCCCGCAAGCAGGTAGATTTGCGCGTGCGACTGAGGGTTCAGAAACAGGAGCGCGTTGAGGGTGAACGCGGTCTCGTCGCGCTTGTCTCCCTGGTAGTCCGTGCCTCCGGCGAAATCGAGGTCCCCTTCGATGCCGAAGCTTCGTGTGGGCTTGTACCGCAGCCCCGCGCCGATGCCTCCCAACCCCGCGTTTCCCTGAGAACCGTTGCCAATCATGGCACCTTCGAAGTGCAGATTCAGCCCCCACTCGTGCGGGGGTGAAACGGGCTGACGGCGCGGGCGGTAGTACTCGTACGGAGGCAGACCGGGACGTTCGGCTGCGATCGGCGGCGGGGGCGGCGGCTCGTAGACGACGACCGGAGGCGGAGGCCTCCGCGGCCTCCGCGTGACCGGGGGAGGGGGCGGCTCGGGGTCCGGCGCGTCGGCAGGAGGCGGTAGCACCTCGAGCGACTCCGTAGGCCGCGGCGCAGGCCGCACCGCTGCCGGTGGTGGAGGCGGCACCCGGGGCGCTTGGGTGCAAAACCAACTACCCGGTGCGCAGGTGCCGCTGCCCGCGGGCGCCGATTGCGCGTCCGCCGCTCCCGGCACGGCGAGCACCGAAGTCAAAGCCACCGAAGCGAGGAACGACTTGGTCATGATGCGTCAGGCCCTCTTGTGCCAAAGGCAGGTGAATCATCCCACCTGACAGCGACGCTGCAACCGAGATGCCCAGCAAGCTTGGTGCGTGCGAGCCCGAAAATCAATTAGGAGGGTCTTGAGGGTATGGTTGCCCGGCGATGTCGATCGTTCGGTTGAAGCCCGGGCATGTTCAGCCCGTTTGGATGGGACACCCGTGGGTGTACGCGCAGGCCATCGAGCGCGTCGAGGGAGGTGCGACGGCGGGGGACGAGGTGAGTGTCGTCGATCCGCGCGGCAACTTGCTCGGCCGGGGTTTCTATTCGCCGCGATCGGCGATCCCGGTGCGCATCCTCGTGCGCGACGAAAAGACCCGGCTGGATGCCTCCTTCTTTCAAGCGCGCATCCAGCGGGCGATCGAGCTGCGGGCCTCGCTCGGGTTTCCGAGCGAACACACGGACGGATTCCGGTTGGTTCATGCCGAGGGCGACGGGTTGCCGGGGCTTGTGGTCGACCGGTTCGGCGATGTCCTTGCGGTTCAGTTCGGAACGATCGGGATGAAAGTGCGCGAGGCTGTCGTACACGAAGCGCTGCATGCGCTCCTGGCGCCGCGGGCGATCGTCGATCGGACGAGCCCCCAGACGGCGAAGACCGAGGGGTTCGACCCCTCCTCCGGCGTGGTCCGTGGCGAACAAGTGTCGGCGCTCGAGTTTCGCGAACGCGGGCTGAGGTTCCGGATTCCTCTCGACCTCGGACAGAAGACGGGCTTCTACTTCGATCAGCGCGCCCTGCGCGGTCGTGTCGAGCAGCTGGCCCACGGCGCGGCGCGCGTTCTCGACGCGTATGCGTTCGTCGGAGCGTTCGGGATCGCCGCGGCGCGCGGCGGAGCGCGCGAGGTCGTCGCCGTCGACGAGAGCGCGCGTGCGGTTCAGGTGGGAGCGGAGTGCGCGGCGGCGAACGGCGTCGGCGACCGCGTGAAATTCGCCCGACAAGACGCGCGACGAGCACTGGCCATGGCGAAGGGGTCGTTCGATCTCGTCATCGCCGACCCGCCGCGGCTCGCTCCTACGAGGGGTGCGCGCGAGCAGGCCCTCATCGCGTATACCCGCCTGGCCGAGAACGCATGCGCGGCGACGAAGCCGGGCGGTACCGTCGTTCTGTGCTCGTGCTCTGCGGCGATCGATCTCGCGGCGCTCACGCGCGCGCTCGCAGCGGGGGCGACTCGGGCCAATCTGCTGCCGACGGTCCTCGAACGGTGGTTCCAGGGCGCGGACCATCCGGTTCCGGCGGCGTTCGGCGAGGGCCTGTACTTGAAAGCACTCGTCGCCCGGGTCGACGTGCGTTAGCAAGGGGGCTCCCCTTGAAGCCGGTCTCCTCTCTCGCCGCTGAAGTGGCGTCTCGGCTCGTCGGAGTGCTCTTCGACCTGGACGACACAGTCCTCTCGCACGGGCTGCTCACCCGGGTCGCCTACGACGCGCTCTGGCGACTTCGCGACGCCGGCCTGAAGCTCGTCGCCGTAACGGGGCGGCCTTGCGGGTGGGGAGAGGTTCTCGCGCGACAGTGGCCCATCGACGGATGCGTCACGGAAAACGGCGCAGTTTCCCTCGTTCGAAGCGGTATGACGGTGGCTCGCCGCGACGCGTGCAGCGAAACGGAGCGGAGCGATCGCCGGAGTCGCCTCGCACGCCTGGTCGACCGAGTCAGCGAGGTCGTACCCGACGCGCGGCTGACGGACGACATTCACGCGCGGCGGAGCGACGTGACGTGGGACATAGGCGAATCCGCGAAACTGCCCCAGGCGCGCGTGCAGGCGATCGTGCACGAGATCGAGTCGGCCGGGGCCCGCTGGTCGCAATCGAGCGTGCACCTGCATGCGACATTCGACGCCGACGACAAGGCGAGCGGGGCCGTCCGCTTCTGCGTTCGTGAATTGGGAGAGGAGCCAGGCGGAGCGTTGGTTCGCTTTGCATTCGTCGGCGACAGCGGGAACGACGCGTCGTGCTTCGCCGCGTTTCGAACGACCTTCGGGGTCGCCAACGTGCGCGCAAGCCTTCGCCGGCTGATCGTCCCGCCCCGCTACGTCGCCGCGGCGTCGATGGGCGAAGGCTTCGCCGAGGTGGCGTCCGCGATTCTCGACAAGCGGGCCGAGTGGGGCCCCGTCTGACGAGCGTCCCTCACGTATGCTAGGCCTCGCCGCACGCACGCATGGCCTCGAACTCCGAACTCGTCCTTCTCGCGCGACAGCGACTTTACGCCAACTACCAACCGGCGCCGCTCGCCTTCGTGCGGGGCCGCGGGTGCGAGCTCTTCGACGCGGACGGGCGACGCTGGCTCGACCTGTGCGCAGGGGTCGCGGTGAGCGCCGTGGGTCACGGCCACCCGGCGCTCGCCCGCGCCGTCGCCGATCAGGCCGCCGCTCTCATCCACGTGTCCAACTACTTTTACAACGAACCGAACGTTCGCCTCGCCGACGAGCTTTGCCGCCGAACCGGTTTTGCGCGAGCGTTCTTCTGCAACTCGGGGACGGAGGCCAACGAGGCGCTGCTGAAGCTGGCGCGTCACCACTACTACCGCCTCGGCGACAAGGACCGGGTGCGGGTCGTGGCCTTCCACAACGCATTTCACGGGCGGACGCTCGGCGCGCTCTCGATGACCGGAACGCCCAAGTACCGCGAGGGGTTTGGCCCGCTCGGGCCGGTCACGCATGTGCCCTACGGCGACGCCGACGCTGTCGAACGGTCGATGGGGCCCGACGTTTGCGCCATCGTCGTCGAGCCGCTGCAAGGCGAGGGAGGCGTGGTTTCGGCCCCCCCCGGGTTCCTGGCCAAGCTGAGGGCCATCGCGAATTCCCATGGAGCTCTTCTCCTCGTCGACGAGGTTCAGACGGGAATCGGCCGGCTCGGCCGGCTGTTGGCGAGTGAAGGAAGCGGCGCGAAGCCCGACGCGGTCGCGCTCGCGAAGGGCCTCGGGGGCGGCGTTCCAATCGGGGCCATGCTCGCGACCGACAAGGTTGCGGGAGCCCTCCCGCCGGGCAGTCACGGCTCGACCTTCGGCGGCAACCCGCTCGCGACCGCGGCCGCGCTGGCCGTTCTACGGGTGCTCGACGAAGAGAGTCTCCTCGACGGCGCC
>CAZVPE010000191.1:0-11671 GCA_964628155.1 uncultured Polyangiaceae bacterium
TAGCGCTCTTCTTTCCACGGATCGGCGTGGTTGTGGTAGCCGCGCGTCTCCCAGTACCCCGGTTGGTCTTGAGCGACGAAGCGGATGGCCGTCAGCCATTTCGCGCTCTTCCAGAAGTAGAGATCGGGCACGAGCGCCCGCACAGGAGCCCCGTGGGCGCGGGCGAGCGCGGTTCCCTCGAGGCGGTGGGCGACGAGCGTGTTCGGCGCGAGCGCTTCGCGCAGAAGCACGTTCGACGTGTACCCGTGCGCCGCCTCGAAAATGACGTAGTGCGCGCTCGGCTTGACCTTGGCGCGGGCCGCCAGTTCAGCCACGCGCACACCGGCGAAGTGCGCTCCGAGCACCGTCCACTTCGTCACACAATGGACGTCGCACTCCTGTTCGGTCTGCGGCATCGCCAGGAGCGCGGCAAAGTCGAGAGAGAGTGGGGTTTCGACTTCGCCGTACACTCGGAGGCGAAAGTTTCCGGGGCTCGGATCGCCTTCGTCGCCGCCCATCGGCCGAAGGCGCTTGAGCAGATACTGGTTGGGCGGAAGGCGCGGCCGCCCGTCCGGGCGCAGCGTCGCGCGCGCACGACGCGTTTCCTCGTCGTCCGCGAACACGTAGGCGCCGCCGCCGAGCGCCACGATCGCCGCGCCGGCGCTGACCGCGCGAAAGAAGGTCCGGCGCTGCATGGACGGGGCGCTCGACGGGGAGAAGGGCGAGTGAAGTGGGTCGGTCATCGATTCCAGTAAGGATACGCCCGAGGGGTCTCCCCGGTTACGCGGCAGACACCGGAACGCGCGGCCAGCTTGCGCTAAGTACCCATAACCCGGTGGGCATTCGCGTGCTCCTCAATGTCGACCTCGGCGAGCTCCCCGACGAGCCCGATCCGCTCTACGAACTCGCGCACCTCGCGAACATCGCCTGCGGAGGGCACGCGGGGGACGACGCGTCGATGCGGCGGGCCGTGAAGCGCTGCCGGGCGAACCGAACGCGGATCGGCGCGCATCCCTCCTTCCCGGACCGAGAGTCGTTCGGGCGGCGAGCGTGGACGCTCTCCCCCGAAGCGCTGCGAACGACCGTCGCAGAGCAGTGCGCGCGGCTGGCGTCGATCGCGGCGGAGCTCGAAAGCGTCGTCGCGTTCATGAAGCCCCACGGAGCGCTGTATCACGCCGTGGCCGACGCGTCAGACCTCGCGGAGGCGGTCGTGCGAGGAGCGGCGGACGCGATCGGCGCGCCCTTCGTGGTCGTTGGCCCGAGCCGTGGAGAGCTCGCGGCCGCGGCGGCGCGAGCCGGTCTCGAATACGCACGCGAGGGGTTCGCCGACCGCGCGACGCGCACCGACGGCACGCTCGTTCCGCGCGGCGACGCCGGGGCGCTGCTGGTCGATCCCGAAGCGTGCGCAGTGCGAGCGCGCTCGCTCGTGCTGCGGGGCGACATCGAGACCGTCTGCGTCCACGGCGACACCCCCGGCGCCGTAGCGATCGCGCGCGCCGTGCGCTCCGCGCTCGACCTCCTGGCCGGAGGGGTGACGTGAGCCTCTTGCTTCGGCCGTTTGGCGACGGAGCACTGCGGGCGCACCTGCCCGAGGGCGCCAACGCGCGCGCCGTCTTGGACGCGCTCCGCGCGGTGCCACGGGTCGTCGACGCCATCGTCACCGAACGGCACGCGGTCGTGTCGTTCGAGCCCGAAGCCCGGCCCGATGGTCTGGCGGAGGCGATCGAACGGGCGCTCTCGGCGGGCAGCGCGGCGAGCGCCCCGCGCGATCACATCGTCCGGGTCCGATACGAAGGCGAAGATCTCGACGAACTCGCGATACGGGCCGGGCTGGCCCCGGCAGACGTCATCTCGCTCCACGCAGAAGGGACGTACGTCGTCGCCCTCGTCGGCTTTCTCCCGGGCTTCGGCTACTTGCGTGGGCTCGATCCACGCCTGGTCGTACCTCGGCGCGCCAACCCGCGACCGCGTATTCTACCGCTGTCGGTCGCGGTCGCCGGACCCTATACGGGGATCTACCCGTTCGCATCTCCGGGAGGCTGGAACCTCATCGGCACAGCCGTGGGCTTTTCCCCGTTCGACGTGCGGTCCGGAGCCGCGCTGGCTTTGGGCGACCGGGTCCGCTTCGTGCGAGACGGCTCATGATCGAAATTGGTGCGATCACCGGGCTCGCGACGGTTCAAGACGGGGGTCGCCCCGGCCACATGCACGACGGAGTGCCGCCCGGCGGACCGCTCGTGCCGGAACTGCTCGGGCGCGCGAACGCCGCCGCACGCAACGCACCGGGCGAGGCCGCCATCGAGGCTTTCGGGGGCCTCACCCTCGTCGCGCGCGCCCCGGTCGTCCTCGCGAGCGACGACGGCGAAGCGCGTGTTCTCGCCATAGGCGAGGCGTACGCACTTCGCCGTGAAGAAACCGCGGTGCGGTACGTCGCCGTACGGGGCGGGATCGCCGTGCCGGTCGTCTTCGGCGGTCGCGGAACGCTGCTCGTCGCGGCGTTCGGCGGCCACGAGGGCCGCCCGCTGCGGCGCGGCGACGTCCTGCGCGCGGGCGACGCCCCTCCCGAGCATCGACCGCCGGGCTTGCCCGTCGACACCGCGCCGGCGGTTCCAGTCGTGCTCGGCCCCGACCTCGACCGGTTCGATGCCGAGACCATCGACGCCTTTCTCGCGTCCACATTCACGATCGACGCTCGGAGCGACCGAGTCGGGACGCGCCTGTCGGGAACGCGGCTGGTCTGCGCACCCGACCCCGGCGCGCCGTCCGCTCCGATGGTCCGCGGGGCCATCCAGGTCCCCCCCTCGGGCGAGCCGATCGTTCTCGGCCCCGATCACCCGACGACCGGCGGATATCCCGTGATCGCAACGGTCGTTCGGCGCCACCTCGGTTCCCTCGCCGCGCGACCGATCGGCGCGACGGTGCGCTTCGTGACGTAGGCTTGGCAAGCAGTAGATTTGGACCTGCTAGAGGAAGGACAAACCCTAATGAAACTTTATTTTTCTCCCGGTGCCTGTTCGCTCCACCCGCACATCGCGCTCCTCGAAACGGGTCAACCATTCGACCTCGTACGCGTCGATACACGCTCCCACCGGACGAAAGACGGGACCGACTACTACTCGATCAATCCCAAGGGGTACGTCCCGGCACTCGAGCTCGACGACGGATCGGTGCTGACCGAAGGCGCGATCATTTCCCAGTACATCGCGGATCAAAGGCCCGAGGCCAAGCTCGCGCCGCCCGCGGGCACGATGGACCGCTATCGTTTGCAAGAGTGGATGAGCTTCATCGCGAGCGAGATTCACAAGAGCTTCAGCCCGCTCTTCGCGAACAACCCCGACGAAGTCAAAGAGCAGGCGCGCGCCCGCATCGCCAAACGTTTCGACCTCATCGCGCGCACGCTCGAGAGTCGACCCTTTCTGGTCGGCAATTCGTTCACGGTCGCGGACGCCTACTTGTACAACATGCTGCGCTGGACCCAGTTCACCGGCATCGACCTGGCCAAATGGCCCGCCCTCAAGGCATTTTTCACCAGGATCGACGAGCGTCCCGCGGTCAAGAAGGCGCTCGAAGAGGAATCGACCAGACGCTAAGCTTCCCCGTCGACCGCGCTTGCGGCCACGCGTCCGCATGCGCACCCTTTCGCTCCTGCTTCGCCACGAGACGAGGAGACGACCATGAGCAGACCGATCCGCCGCGCCGCAGTCATCGGTGCCGGCGTCATGGGCAGCGGCATCGCCGCGCACTTTGCAAACGCCGGCGTCGAGGTGCTTCTCCTCGACATGGTCCCGCCCGGCTCGAGCGAAGCGGAGAAGCGCGACCGCGGCGCGCGCAACCGCTTCGCGGCCGGGGGCCTCGAAAAAGCACTGAAGTCGCGGCCGGCCGCCTTCTTCTCCAAAGACCGGGCGCGGCTCGTGTCGATCGGCAACATCGACGACGACCTCGAACGCGTGCGCGGCTGCGACCTCGTCATCGAGGCGATCGTCGAGCAAATCGCGCCCAAGCAGGCGCTCTTCGAGAAGCTCGACGCGATCGTCGGCGGCGACACGATCGTCGCTTCGAACACGAGCGGCCTGCCCATCGCCGAGATGACGCGCGGGCGGTCCGAACGCTTTCGCAAATCGTTCCTGGTGATGCACTTCTTCAATCCGGTCCGCTACATGAAGCTCCTCGAGCTCGTGGCCGGCCCGGACACGGCGCCGAGTACGATCGAACGCGTTCGCCGGTTTGGCGAAGACGTGCTCGGAAAGGGGATCGTCTTCGGCAAAAATACGCCGAACTTCGTCGGCAATCGCATCGGCGTCCACGCGATGCTCGCGACGATCCACCTCATGCTCGAGGCCGGTCTCGCCCCGGAGGACATCGACGCCATCACCGGCGAGCCAATGGCGCATCCGAAGAGCGCGTCGTTCCGCACCGCCGACATCGTCGGGCTCGACACCCTCGCACACGTCGCCGATCACTGTTACGCGACGCTGTCGGAGGACGAGGACCGCGAAGTCTTTCGCGTGCCGCCGTTCGTCCGGGCCATGGTCGAAAAGAAGCTTCTCGGCGACAAGGCCAAGGGCGGGTTTTATCGCAAAGGCGCCGGCGGCACGATAGAGACGCTCGACCCGAAGACGCTCGAATACCGGCCGCGCGGAGGCGACAAGGAGATCCGAAACGCGTGCAAAGAAATCTCCGCGATCGAAGACCCGCGCGAACGGCTCCGCAAGCTCGTGTGGGCGAAGACGGAGAAAGCCGACAGCGGTCTTGCGAAAGCCTCGGCGTTCGCCTGGAAGGTCCTTTCGCGATCGCTCGCCTATTCGGCGCGCAGGGTCGGCGAAATCGCCGACGACCTCGAGGCGATCGATGACGCGATGAAGTGGGGATACAACTGGGAAGTGGGCCCGTTCGAAACCTGGGACGCGCTCGGGTTCGAGGCCGTGGTCGACCGGATGAAGAAGGAAGGCGTAGCCCTTCCCGCGTCGATCGACGCGATGCGCGTGTCCGGGGCCAAGTCGTTTTACACCGACGACGGGCGCGTCTTCGATCTCGTCAAGGGCGCGTACCGGCAGCGGATCGTCGACCCGCGCACGGCCTCTCTCACGGTTCTCCGCAAAGGGGGACGTGCCGTGCTCGAGAACGACGGGGCGGCGGCCTGGGATCTCGGCGACGGTGTCTTGGGTCTCACGTTCAAGACGAAGGCCAACAGCATTGATCCCGACGTCATCCAAATGATCGGCGATTCGGTGGCCAAGGCGGAGAGCGACTTTCGCGCGCTCGTCGTGGCCAACGAGGGCGAGCACTTCTGCGTCGGGGCCAATCTGTTCTTGGTCGTGCTCGCCGCGAGCCAGAAGCAATGGGACTCCATCCACGCGATGGTGAAGAACTTTCAGCTCGCCTGCCAGCGCATGAAGTACGCGAGCGTGCCCGTGGTCGCGGTCCCTTATGGAATGACACTCGGAGGCGGCCTCGAAGTCTGTCTCGGCGCCGGCAACGTGCAGGCCGCGGCGGAGACGTACGCGGGCCTGGTGGAGGTCGGCGTGGGTCTCGTGCCGGGAGGCGGCGGGTCGATGAACCTGCTCTGGCGAGCGTTCGAGGGAGTCCCCGACGGCGCGAGCGTGGATCCCTATGCGCTCGTGACGCAGGTGTTCAAGAACGTCGCGCTCGCGCGCGTCGCGACGAGCGCCGACGAAGCCAAGTCGTACGGTTACTTCCGGCGTACGGATGGGATGTCCTTCGATCGGGCGCGCCAGCTCACCGCCGCCAAGGCGCGCGCCATCGGCCTCGCCGAAAGCGAGTGGCACCCGCCGGCGCCGCGCGCGCACGTCCTTCCGGGCGAAAATGGGATCGCGACGCTTGAGATGATGGTGCGCTCGCTGGTCGAGACCGGGCAGGCCAGCGAACACGACGCGACCATTGCCAAGAAGCTCGCGGTCCTTCTCTGCGGAGGGGTGAGCGGGTCGTCGCACGATGTGACCGAAGACGAGATGCTCGAGCTCGAGCGCGAGGCGTTCGTCGGCCTCTGCGGCGAACCGAAGAGCCAAGAGCGAATGCAGTACATGCTCACCAACAACAAGCCGCTGCGCAATTGAACGGCGAGACTCGCCGACCAGCGTTATGGTTCAACCCATGATCGATGACGTCGTTATCGTCGAAGCGGTCCGATCGGCCGTTGGCCGAGCCCACAAAGGCACCCTCGCGCAAACGCGCCCCGACGAGCTCGCGGGGCAAGTGATCGCGGCGCTGCTGGCGCGCGTGCCGCAGGTCAAGCCGAGCGACGTGGAAGACTTGGTGCTCGGGTGCGCCATGCCCGAGGGTGAGCAAGGGCTCAACGTGGGCCGGGTGGTCGGGCTCCTCGGGGGCCTGCCCATCGAGTCGAGCGCAGCCACGATCAACCGGTTCTGCTCGAGCGGTCTTCAAGCCATCGCGATGGCCGCGGGGGCGATCGCCACCGGCACCCACGACGTGGTCGTCGCCGCGGGCGTCGAGTCGATGACCATGGTCCCGATGACGGGCAACAAGCTGAGCGCCTCGCCGGAGGCCATGCGCCGCTTCCCCGACGTGTACATGCCGATGGGTATCACGGCGGAAAACGTGGCGAAGCGGTTCGGTGTGTCGCGGGCCGACCAAGACGCTTTCGCGCTCAAGAGCCAGCAGAAGGCCGCCGCGGCCCAGAAGGCGGGGAAGTTCGACGAGGAGATCGTTGCCGTGAAGGCGACGCGCTACGAGGGCTCGAAGCACGCGGACGTCGAGTTCAAGCGCGACGAGCTGGTCCGGGCAGACACGACGCTCGAAGGCTTGGCTGCGCTGAAGCCGGCGTTCTTCGTCAAGGACGGCACGGTCACGGCGGGGAACGCTTCCCCTCTTTCCGACGGCGCGGCGGCGGTGCTCGTGATGCGTCGCGCGAAGGCCGACGCGCTCGGCGTCAAGCCTCTCGGTTACTTCCGCGCGTTCGCCACCGCCGGCGTAGACCCCACCATCATGGGGATCGGACCGGTTCCGGCCGTGCGAAAGCTCCTTGCGAAGACGGGGCTCTCGCTGCGCGACATCGACATCGTCGAGCTCAACGAGGCGTTTGCGAGCCAGGCCGTCTACGTGCAGCGCACGCTCGAGATACCCGACGAAAAGCTCAACGTGCTGGGCGGGGCGATCGCTCTCGGACACCCGCTCGGGTGCACGGGCGCGAAGCTCGCCGCGACGGCGCTCTACGAGCTGCGCCGGCGACGCGGGAAGTACGCGATCGTGACGATGTGCATCGGGGGCGGGCAAGGCGCCGCCGGCCTCTTCGAACGCGCCCCATAACCGCGCGATACCTTCGCGAGGCCGGCGTCGGATCGCTGCGGCGTGCTGGAGCACGCCTCGCTCGCCTCCTTGGCCTCGCTCGGTCTCACGCGGTTCTGGGGCACGTTCGGCCTCGGTGATGACGGAGGCGCAGCTTGGGCCGCGTTGTTAGGAGCTTGATGACGATCGAAAGGGGCAGCAGGGCTACCGGCCCGACCCGAGCACAGTTCGCGCGAATGCTTCGTAGCCGTCACGCCAACGCTCGAGATCGCCCGCGAGCCCCTCGGTGAGCTTGACGCCGAAGCCCGCGGGGACGGTCGCTCCTTCGCTCGGTCCGAACACCCGTTTCCAGGCGACGGTGCCCGCCAGGCGCACGCGTCGCTCGGAGCGCGGCGGCCACATCTCGAGCCAGAGTTCCTGTCCCGCGTCGAGCGGGGCCAGCGTGCGCACGTAAAGACCGCCGGCGCTCACGTTGTACGAAAATCCGATTTCGTCTTCGTCGCGCCCCGCCGCACGGAATGCGACCGTGGTCCCGTAGAGGACGCGCGGACTCGCGCGCTGATCGACGCCGCGTCGAGACAGAAGCTCGTTCGTCAGAAAGAGGACGTTCTCGGGCGGCGCGAAGCCGTCGGCGACCGACAATGGCCCAAGGGTGCCGATCGCGGCCTGAAGGAGCGCCATTCGCTTGGGCGGAGCGACGACGACCCACGCGGCCTGCGAGCCCTGCGACCGTGCGGCCGCGAGCGCCGCCTCGGCTGCTCCGGGTCCCATGTCATCGGCGACGACGACGACACGGACCCCGTCCGCGAGCGACTCCTGCGCAAGATCGGCCACGCTCGCCATGAAGCGCACCGAAAACCCGCCCTGGTAAAGGGCGCGTCCCATGACGCTTCGCCACCGGGCGTCGGCGCCCGCGACGATTGCCCCGCGATCGCGCGGCTTCGCGTCCTGGCGGGGGGCGGGTCGCGCGACGAGCGGCCGCAGTCGGCGCGCAAGCGCGGGCGGCGCGGTCAACGTCACGAGGTCGTCGCCTCCCCACGAGAAGAGCTCCGTGAACGCGAGATCGTCGCGCTGCGGAGCAACGCCGAAGATTGGCAGCTGCGCGAGGCGCGCCTGCGCCCGCACGTGCGCGAACGTCTGCGCCGCACCGCCTGCGTCCATTTGAAGGACCAAAGCGAGCGGCTCAACCGCCGCGGCGAGCGCCGCCGGCGCCTCTTCACAACGGCCAACGACCGCCGTTGCGACGCCGACGGTCGCCGCCGCTTCCCTCACGCACCGCAGCGCATCCTCGCCAAATGCTCCAACTAGTAACAGCGAGCGATCTCCCTGCGTCACGGCGCAACCTCCTTCGTCGACGCTCACGCGTCAAACGAGGGAACGGCAGGCCCATGCCGGACCTTTAGCCAACGGGGGCAAGCCCCACCGGCTCCCGTAAGCGCGGGCATCATCCCCAACGCCCCTAGGAGGCCCAGAGCCTCTCACGAACCCTTTCTCTCTTCGAACCCCCGGTCCCCGACGGGCAAGGAGCAAGTCCCCCCACAACCGCCGGGGTAGAAGCTGGACGATTTTCGCCGAGACCAAGCGAGGCCGGCGGCGAGCGCGCGGAGCGTACTTCCCGTACGCGAGCACGCTCGACGCCGGCATCGCGCCGGTATCGGCGAAAAGCGCCAGCTTCTACGACGCGAGCACGCTCGACGCCGGCATCGCGCCGGTATCTGCGAAAAGCGCCGCGGCTTCTACGCCATGGTGGCGTTGACTCCAGCTTCGACCGCCGAAACCGCGGCGGTCTTGAGAACCACCTCGCCGCCGCCGGGCGGATCGTACGGAGCTCGCCCGACCTGTTTCGTCCGGTAGCGGTCGTCGAAGATGCCGAAGAGATAGGCCTTCATGCAGTAGCCAAAGATGCTCGACTGCTTCAGATCCGGGTGGATGAGGTGCGCGATCTTGTCGTGCGCCGCGTCGAGCTTGCTCCAGTGGAGACCCGCGCTCTCATGGTGGGCGGTGTGGTAGCCGTTGTTGAAGACCAGCCAGTTGCCGAGCTTCGACACGAAGTTGCGCGAGTGGTTGTGCTCCGACCAGGGGTCGGTGTGCACATGCTGGATGTAGTTGATGAAGATCATCGACCAGTTCGCGAAGAAGGCCGGAACGAGGAACCCGAAGCCATAGACGATCGCTCCCACCTTGGGGCCTCTCAGCGCCATCGCGAGAGCGAGGAGTCCGAGGTGCGCGCTGGCGACTGTGGTCCACTGAAGGACGATTTGCCGGAAGAGCGCTGGATTGCCCGCCTTCGCCTTCGCCACGTACTCGTCGAGCACGGGCTTTTGCCAGTAGGCCGACACGAAGTAGTACGTGCTCGCAATGAGCCACGTGTTCTTCTTCGAGTAGCGCCAGGTGATGGTCGCGTCGCCCGCCTTGTTCACGTACTTGTGGTGATTCAAGTTGTGCGACGGGATCCACACGTACGTGGGGAAGAGATAAAAGACGCTCAGCCAAGCGGCGTAGAAGGCGTTCACCTTCCGGCTCTTGAACGTCGGGCAGTGATTCTGGTTGTGGCTGAATACCCCTGCGCAGAAGCCGAAGTACAAGCTGACGGGCAGGATCCAGGGCACGAGGCCGGGCCACACGTAGGGGGAGAACCCGACGAGCGGGAAGAAAATGAAGGCCCAGATCAGCGTGCGCCAGTCGGCGCTGTGACGTACGAGCATGCGGGGCTACCTCTGACGGGCGGGAGATTACGCCCGCCGTGCGCAGTGGGACATCAGGTTTTGGTCACGGACGGTGCGCAAGAGCGTTCGCAGCGACTCGTCCTACATTTCACACCCGGCGAATGCCGTCTGCCGTCGACAGTACATCGTAGAGCTCCGGGCGGCGATCGCGGAAGAACCCCCAAGAAGCGCGCGTTCGGGCGAGCGCGTCGAGGTCGAAGCGGGCGATAGCCACCCCGTCGTCATTCCTTCCCAGCTCGGCCACTTTGTCCCCGCGGTGGTCCGCGATGAACGACGACCCGTAGAAGACCTGACCGTCCTCGTTGCCCGTGCGGTTCGCCGCGACCACGGGAACGACGTTCGAAACCGCGTGCCCGACCATCGCCCGCTGCCAGGGGTCACGTGTGTCGAGGTGCGGCTCGTGGGGCTCGCTGCCGATCGCCGTCGGATACAGCAGGATCTCCGCCCCGAGCAGCATCATCGCCCGCGCGGACTCGGGAAACCACTGGTCCCAGCAAATGCCGACGCCGATGGTACCGAAGCGCGTCCGCCACACGCGAAATCCGGTGTCGCCCGGACGGAAATAGAACTTTTCCTCGTATCCCGGGCCGTCGGGGATATGGCTCTTGCGGTAGACGCCGAGCACTGTCCCGTCCGCGTCGACGATCGCAACGCTGTTGTAATACGCCTGCCCCGCGCGTTCGAAGAACGAGACCGGCACGACCACGCCGAGCTCCATCGCCACGTCTTGCATCCGAGCCACGGCCTCGTCGTCCTCGACCGATCGGGCCTCGGAGAACCAGTCGCCGCTCTCTTCGCGGCAGAAGTAAGGCCCCTCGAAGAGTTCCGGCGGCAGGACTACCTGCGCGCCCTGCGCCGCCGCGGACCGCACGTGGTTCTCGACGCGCACGATGTTGTCCGCGCGCGCCCCGTCGAGCGCGCACTGGATCGCGGCCACGGTCGTCGTTCGCGCGGTCATGGCGTCGTCCTCGGCTGCTGCTGCGTGATGCAATGGAGGGCGCCGCCTCCGGAGAGAATCGCGCGCGCGTCGATCCCGATCGCTCGCCGTCCTGGAAAGAGGGCGCCGATGGTCTCGACCGCCTCGTCGTCCCACGGAGCGCCGTAGGTGGGAACGACGACGTTGGCGTTGGTCACGTAGAAGTTCACGTAGCTCGCGGGCATGACGCGACCCGCGGAGTCGACGATTCGTCCGGGCGATGGAATGCGCACGACATCGAGCCTTTGTCCGCGTGCGTCGGCGACCTCCTCGGCCTCGCGCACGAGCGCGCGCAAGATGTCGCGGTTCGGGTCGTCGGTCGAACGGGCCTCCATCGCTACGACGACTCCCGGACGCACGAAGCGCACGACGGTGTCGACGTGACCGTCGGTGTGGTCGTTTACCAGTCCCTCGCCGAGCCAGAGCACTTTGTCGACCCCGAGCGAACGGCGGAGCACCGCCTCGACGTCGCGCTGTTCGACAGCGCCGTTGCGATTGGGATTGAGCATGCACTGTCGCGTCGTCAAGACGCTACCCGCGCCGTCGACGTCGACGGCGCCTCCCTCGAGCACCCAGTCTTCGTGGAAGCTCGGGAGCGCGGCGATCGCCGCGATGCGCTCGGCGACTCGGTCGTCGTGGGGCAGGACATACTTGCCACCCCATCCGTTGAACGCGAAGCGCACGAGGGCAGGAGCTTCCCCGTCGCCGGAGAGAAAGATCGGCGCGG
>CAZVPE010000192.1:0-11635 GCA_964628155.1 uncultured Polyangiaceae bacterium
GACGATCCGACCATACAAGAGCTCGACGTGTTCGCCATCGAACGCGCCGGTCTCCCCGAGCTTTAGGTATTCGGCGCGCTTCAGCGGCCGGATGACCTCTGAGGGAATCGGGTCGGCGGCAGCGCTCATGTTTCCAGAGCATAGCGCAGGCGTCCTGACGACGCAGGGCGAGCCCGCCGCACACAGCCCGTCGTCCACGGCGATGGAGTGGTTGCGCGCCGAGACCTGACCGCTCCCTGACGGTCGCGATACCGAACCCGTCGGCGCACGCCGGGTTGAAGACGCGTTACCAGTGGACCCTCAGCCCGGCCGCCAGCTCGAAGAGACTCTCGACCGACGGAGTGAGCGCGAGAACCTCCGCGCCCTCCACGAACGTGTCGAAACGATTGCGCAGCCAACAAGCGCGCAGGCCCACCGGCAAGCGCACGGCAAAGGCGAGGGGGCCCTTGTACGCATAGCCGTACCCGACGAAATCGTTGTCACGACGCGCGAAATAATCCGGCCCCGCGAACCCGAGCGACAGCCCCGAATCTTCGTAGACCTCGAGCGCGACGATGCGCCGCGGATCGGCGACAATCGGTTGCAGGACTTCGATCCCGGTCCAGACCCCCGCGCCCATCGCTCCTGTGGGAACTCCGAGCCCCGCGTTTATCGCGAGTCGCGCGTTGATCTGGTATCGCCCGAGGAGGCCGAACGGCAGGTGATACCCATCTTCCGACCCGGCGACTGGAATCCCAAGATGGCCCGCTGGGCGGTCGAGCACCCCGAACTGCACTCCGACGGACCAGCGCCGCTCGACTGCGTCGGCTGACTCGGCCCAGGCGGAGCGCGACGCCACCGTCGCGAGCACCCCGGCAGCGACCATCGCCAAGTTCCGCGCTCTGGTCCGGACCCTCACGGACACCCCGCGGGCGACATCTGACCCACCCAGTCCGAGAGGACCGCGATGCCCTCGCCGTCCGGGACGTGCGGACCCAGCGTTCGACATACGCCCGATCGAGCTGCTCCCCGAGGGTCGCCACAATTCCAGCGATGTCACGGCGCTGGCGTTCAGATCCGCCCGACTGTTTGGACCATTCGAGCTTGGCTACGATCGTGTCCTCGGGCGAAGAACGTCGGCCGCGTCGAGCAGACGCACGAGTCGCTCGAGCAAGCCTTGCAGCTCTGTCGTCATCGACGGGACGCCGCCGCCTCGATGACCCTAGCCGCGAGCGAGGCGCCCCAGAGCCTGCGCAGTACTGCAAGGCGGGCCTCCGCCGCAGTGAGGTCCGGATGGCGTCGCCGTTCTCCTTCGATCGAGACGCGGCGCGCGTCCTCGCTTATCTCGGCGGCTAGGCGGACCCTTCCCGTCGGCCCGAGTCGACGGAGTGCCAATAGCTGCATCTCGCGTCCGTAGGCATTCGTGTCGAACGGCATACGCTAACGACTTCCCGCCGCGACCACCCTCAGAACGCGCCGCGAAATCCCAGACTCGCGCATCGATGCGCCGGATCGACCCCGACGAGGGCGACTCCAATCTTGCCGCCTCGTCCATCGCGAGGCCACACGAGCCAGGCCGCGACGCTCGACAGCACGGCGACGCCGAGAAGGACATCGCCTGTCACGAACCGCCACTCGACTTCCGCGCGCTCGTGCGCGCCCGAGCACGTGCTGTCGCGCCGACAGTCCTGCAAGAAGACGTACCCCGAGACGTCGAGCACCGCGCCCGCGGCGAGCGTCGTCGCCCCGAGAGCCCCCAACGCGAACGCCGCGGCCCGCATGCTCTCGGGCGCCGGCTTTTTCCTCTCCGGCGCGCGCGCTTCGGCTGCCGCGGGGGATTGTCCGGCGGGCAGGGGAGGGGGAAGCGAGGGCAGCTCGGTGCCGAACCGGACGGTGACCGGGCGTTCCTTTTCACCCGCCATGAGCACGGCGGTTTGGTCGACTTCCGCGTCTCCCGCGCGCTCGAATCGAAAGTGATGCTCGCCGGGGTCGAGCGCGACCGGCTTGCCGTCGATTCGCTCGGCGGCCATGACCCCGTCAATCGTCACACGCACGTCGGAGACTTCCTTTTCGCTCGCGCGCGCCCCGAAGACGACCGTGGGAATCAGCTTGTCGAGCTCTCCCAGCCAACCGACGCAGCCTTTGCGAACTTCCCCTGGGCACTCATCGGCCGCGCAGGCGATGAATTTCTCGCGTGCTTCCAGATACGCCCCGCTGTCGCGCAGCTTCTGGCCTTCGTCTGCTCCGTCGAGGCACGCTCGGACGTCGGCCCGGGAGGCCGCGGGCCATGCGGACGACGCGGCGGCGAAGAGCAGCACCGGACCCCTGCGACGCGGGCGCGCCATCACTGGAAGCATTCGGGCTTATACACGACGTGTCCCTTCGAGTCCGCGTAGTAGGGTGGATCGCATGCGGTCGCCGGTGGGCCTGATCGCGCCGGCGCGGGCTTGATGCCGGCCGTGCGCGGAGGCCGCGCGGAGGTCATGCTCGGCGCGGGTCGAGCCACGGTGCTCGCGGACTCCGCGCTCGCCGACTCCGCCGGCGGGGCGAGCTCCTCGGTGCGATCGGGCTCCGCAGTCGCGAGGGCCGAACTCGGGGTTCCCGGCGCGGGCGCGGGAGGGCGCACCTCGGCGCGGGGCGCCACGGGGGTCCGAGGAGACAGCACCCGACCCGCGAGCGCTGCCGCGCCCAAGAGCGCGACCGCGGCGAGCGCCGCCGCGCTGTACCGCCCGCGCCTCGACAGGAACCGCTTGGCGATCGGTTGTTCGGCGGCGCCGGGTTCCGCGACGACGAGGCGATCGATCGAAGTCGACAGGGCCGTAGCCACCGAAACTCGCTCGCCCGGCGAATCCGACTCGATTTCCGCGACCCGCACCGCGCGGCGGGCGAGATCGTCGCCCGCGAGGCGCTCGACCCACTCGCCCACTTGCGACGCCGACCCGGGCGACCCGTTCGCCTCGAGGTCGCGCGCCATTTCGCGCGCGGTCGCGTATCGCTCCGAGAGGTCGCGCGCGAGGCCCCGCAAGACCACCGCGTCGAGCGCGGGCGGCAGCTCGGGAGCGAACTTGCTTGGCGGTTCGATCGGAGCCGAAAGCACGCGCGCCAGGACGGCGGTCTCGCTCTGGCCCTGAAAAAGCCTCCTTCCCGTGAGGCTTTCCCAGAGCACGATCGACGCGGCGAAGATGTCCGACTGCCGCGTCACCCCGACGTTCGTGACCTGCTCGGGCGCCATGTATGCGAACTTGCCCTTGAGCTGTCCCTCGCGCGTGATTTGCGCCGCGCGCCCCGTCGCCTTCGCGATTCCGAAGTCGAGTACGCGGGCGCTGCCGTCGGCTCCCACGAGAATGTTCTGTGGAGACACGTCGCGGTGCACGATGTCGAGCGGATTGCCTTCCTCATCGGTGGCTTCGTGGGCGGCGTGCAAGCCTTGGAGCACATCTGCGAAGATGGCGACGGCGACCGGCGCCGGGGCCCGTTCGGCGCGGGCTTCGGCGGCCAGGAGGAGCTGCGCCAGCGCCACCGCCGGCACGTATTCCATGACCAGAAAGATCTCGCCGTCCGACGCGACCACGTCGAGTGTCTGGACGACGTTGGGGTGGTGGATGCGCGCCGCCAGGCGGGCCTCGTCCATGAACATGGCCACGAATTCAGGGTCGCGCGCGTACTCGCGGTGCAGGCGCTTGACCGCCACCGTGCGCGCGAACCCGAGCGGCGCCAGCATGCGCCCGAAGTGCACGGTCGCCATCCCGCCGGCCGCGATGGCTTCGTACGTCCGATAGCGCCCGACCACGCGTCTGCTGGAGACGTTATCGGCTTCGCTCACGACCACGTATGCTAGCAGGGTGCCGCCGTCCCCGCGTGTGGGCTCTCCGCCCGAAGAAGTCACGAAGGCAGCCCATTCGCGCCCGAAGGATGCCCCTCCGGGCGCCGCCGGCGAAGCGAGTTTTCGCCTGGTCGTGGTGGAAGGGCTCGACCGGGGCCGCGAGCTCCGGATCGACGGCGGCGAGGCCTCGCGCCTGCTCGTCGGCAAGGGCCCGACCGCCGACCTCAAGCTCGCGGATCCGGCCGTCTCGCGTCGCCACCTCGCGCTCGAAATCGAGCGCGGGCGGCTGCGAATCACCGACCAGGGATCGACCAACGGGACGCAAATCGACGGTCACGAGGTGGTCGACGGCTTCGCGCGCGGTGGTGAGCTCGTCGTCATCGGCGGCACGAGCTTGCGTGTCGAGCGCCTCGAGCGGTCCGCCGAGGTAGCCCCCGGCGAGGGCGCATCGGGGTTTGCGCGGGTCATCGGCGCAAGCTCCGCCATGCGGCGCCTCTACCCGGTGTGCGAACGGCTGGCCGCGAGCCATGTGCCCGTCATCATCGAGGGTGAGACCGGAACCGGAAAAGAGGCGCTCGCCGAGGCGCTCCACGAGGCCGGTCCGCGCGCGGCGTTTCCTTTCGTGGTCTTCGACTGCACGGCGGTGGCGGCCAATCTGATGGAATCCGAGCTCTTCGGGCACGAGCGCGGCGCGTTCACGGGCGCCTCGTCCGGGCACAAGGGAATGTTCGAGCTCGCCGAAGGCGGCACGCTGCTCATCGACGAAATCGGCGATCTCGACTTGCCGCTCCAGTCGAAGCTCTTGCGGGTGGTCGACCGGTCCGAGGTGCGGCGTGTCGGCGCGGCGAAGGCCATTCGGTGCGACGTTCGCCTGCTCGCGGCCACCCGGCGTGACCTCGAACGCGAAGTGCAGCAGGGCCGATTTCGCGACGACCTCTTTCACCGGCTTGCCGTCGCCCGCATCGAGCTTCCCCCGCTGCGCAAACGGAGAGACGACATTCCAGTTCTCGCCCGGCACTTCTGGCAGAGCCTCGGCGGAGCGGCGGGCGGCCCGCCGCGCGCCCTGCTGGAAGGTTGGGCCGACATGGCGTGGCCGGGCAACGTGCGCGAACTCCGCAACGCGGTCGCCCGGCGCATCGCCCTCGGCGACCTCGATCGCCCGGCGCTGCGGGAGGAGCGGCAGGTAAGGCCTCCACGCGGCGCCGGAGATGACAGCGAACAGCTGGAGATCGAGGATGTGCTTGGAATGAACTTGCCGTTTTCGGAGGCGCGCCGCGAGGTCCTCGAGTCCTTCGTCCGGCGCTACGTCGCGCAGGCGCTCCACGCGAGCGGAGGGAATGTCGCGCAGGCTGCCGCGGCATCGGGCATCGCGCGGCGATATTTTCAACTTCTGCGCGAGCGCCGCGAGAAGTGATCCAGGAAAGCCCCTTGAGCCTCGCGCGAACGTTCTTGGTCACGGGCGCAGCCGCGCTGGCGGCGTGCACGATTTGGGCAGCCATCGACGACCCGTACAAGAGCGACGTCGAGTCGAACGGCGCCGCGATCGACGGTTCGACCGACGCGGATGGCGAGGGCGGCCTCGACGCCTCGACCGACGCGGGCAGCGAGGGCGGCCTCGACAGCGCCCACCCGGACGCGGACGCGGGGGCCCCGACCAATCGCGCGTTCGACGCCGGCTTCGTGCCGAACGCGATCGGCGCATATGGGGACACCGTGTATGCCGTGGACCACGGTGCGCAAGTTCACGTCGCCTACGACGCGAGCACGACCTTCACGGACTTCTGGACGGGGGACGCCGGCGGCATCTTTCTCATCGCGCGGAACGGTGTCGCGGCGAACGCCGAAGGCGTCTTTTGGACGCTGAGCACCGGGGTCCGCTATTGCGGAATCGACGCCGGCAATTGCGGCCTCCTTCCGTCGGCGAACGCGCGGGAGATCGCGGCCAGCGATTCGGTGGTCGCGTGGATCGACGACACGGGCGTGCGCACCTGTACATTGCCCATCGAGACGTGCACTCCGGCGACGCTCGCCGCGTCGAAAGCCGCGGCGCTCGTCGCGGCCGGACCGAACGCGGCGGTCGCGTGGACGGACGGGGGCGCCACGATCCATTTGGCGAACGGTGTGGGCGCCGGCTCGGTGAATCTCGATCCGTACGAGGTTGACCTGATGGCGACCGACCGAACCCTCGGAACTCTGTATTGGGAGGGTCCTCTGGCCCTCGGCTTTCTGCAGTTCGACGGAGGGGGCGGGCCGCAAGACGCCGTCCCCCTTTACGCGAACGTGAAACCGACGGCGCTCTTCGTCAACCGCGGGATCCTCTATTGGAGCCTGGCGACGAACAATCTCGTCCAACATTGCCGGCTGGTCCTCGACTCGGGCTCACCGCAGTGCGCGCCGAGCAATCTCGCCGCAACGGGCTTGCCCACCCCTCAGACGACCCACGGGATCGTGGTGACCTCGCGCCGAGTCCTGGCGCTCGTGAGCTGTTGCAACGGTGTGGTCGAACCGACGCTCGTCGAGTGGCCCGTTCCGCCTCCGTAGGGCGCGATCGATTCGATCGCCTCGGATCGATCCGATCGCACCTCGAAGCGATCGATTTCCCTCGTTTTTCGCAGCGACAGGCTTGGTCCACGTCTTGCTCTGGGGAGGAGCTCTGCATGGGCTCGACGAGTCTTCTCCCGATGAATACCGAAAGGTCGCTCATGGTGTTCCGACCGAGTTTCGCTGCGGCCGCTCGCCGCACCTTTGGACATACCGTTTCCGTTGCCGCGGTCGTCGCAAGTTCGTTCGCTTGCTCCGGAAAGGCCCCGGCGAACCCGCCCGCCGGTTTGCAGGCCGCGAAGACGCCCGGCGACGCCGGCGCAATCGCCGAGGGGAGCGACGCGTCCGCCGACGCGGTCCCCTCGCCGGCGTTCGAAGCGACACCGGCTGCGGTCTACGTGGCCAAGGTTAAGAACATCCTCGTGGGACTGGCTCCTACCGATGTGGAGGTCCAGGCGGTGCAGGCCGACCCGACGCAGCTCGGGACACTCGTCGACGGCTGGATGCAGCTCCCGCAATACAGCCAAAAAATGATGCGGTTCTTCGAGCTTGCGTTCCAGCAAACGCAAGTGACCGCCGTCGACTTCGCCGATCAGGCGTATCCGAGGCAAATCGACCTCAACGCCACGACGACTCCGCTGCTCGTCCAGAACGCCCAGGAGAGCTTCGCTCGGACCATGATCCAGCTCTCGTCGCAGGGACATCCCTTGACCGAAGCGATGAACACGCCGCAGCTCATGATGACCACCGCGATGAAGGAGCTCTACGCCCTCCTCGACGTGTGGCAGATCGACGACGCGGGCAAGGTCACCGATCGGTTCAAAGCCGCGAATCCGACTTTGCAGATTACGGTCGAGGCTTCCGCGGGGCCGATCCCGATCGCACAGACGCTCGACCCTACGAGTCCGAACTACATGCACTGGTACAACCCCGACGTGACGACGGCCGACATGGCCATTGCGGGATGCCAGGAAGATCCCATCGTGTACGCCGCAAACGCGCTGACACTGCACTATCTCCTCCTCGGCTCTCTCGACGGACACAAGTCGGCGACGGGCACCGCGTGCACGCAGGTGGGCGGCACCGCCGCCGCCGCGCAGCTCACGGCCGCCGACTTCGCGGACTGGACGATGGTGACGATCCGCCAGCCGAACGCGGGGGAAGCGGTCACTCCGTTCTACGACTTGGCCACGCTTCGCACCGCGAGCGAGCTCGTACTCTCGGTGCCGCGCGTCGGCTTCTACAGCACGCCCGCGTTCTTCGCCAACTGGCAGACCAACATCAGCAATCAGATGCGGGTCACGATGAACCAGACGCTCATCGTCGCCACGGGGTCTTCCGTCGATGGCACCGACTCGACGCCTGCCCCCCCGGGCACCCCCGGACTCGACGCAACGCACATAAGCCAGGCCGCGTGCTTCGAGTGTCACGCGACCCTCGACCCGACGCGCTCGATCTTCTCGTCCGGGTGGTCGTGGAATTATCACAATCAGGTCGATTCGACCCTGACCTCGCTGCCCGGGGTGTTCGCGTTTCGCGGCGTGACGCAGCCGGTCAGCACGATTGCCGACTTTGGCCGCGTCTTGGCCGGTCACCCGCTCGTCGCGTCCGGCTGGGTGCAGAAGCTCTGCTACTACGTCAACTCGGTCGCCTGCGACTCCGACGACCCGGAGTTTCAGCGTCTCGTCGCGTCGTTTCAATCTTCGAGCTACGCGTGGAACGCTCTCGTGAAGGCGTTCGTCACCTCGCCCATCACGACGCACGCCACCGACACCGCGACCGAGGACGCCACCGGTGAGGTCGTCGCCGTATCGAGGCGCGACCACCTCTGCGCAGCGCTCAACGCTCGACTCGGTTTCACCGACGTTTGCGCGCTCGACGCGCTGACCAAGCGCGCCATGACGACGACCGTTCCGGAGATTGTCTCGGGACTTCCCTCCGATGCGTATGGGCGCGGGGGCGTCGCGCCGATCCTTCCCAACCAACCGACGCTCTTCTTCCGCGCCGGCATGGAGAACATCTGCGAGGCCGTCGCCGCGCTGGTGGTCGATCCGGCTTCCACGGTGCAGGGGCAAACGAAATGGTCGAGCACGGCCCCCGACGCCGCCATCGCAGACTTCGTCGGAACGCTGATGGCCGTGACGCCGTCGGATCCGCGTTCGACTCCGCTTCAAGCGCTGCTCAAAGCGCATTTCACGTCGGCGATGCAGCAGTCGGGCATCACCGCGACGCAGGCGCTGCGGTCTACGTTCGTCACGGCGTGTCTGTCGCCGTCGGCTGTCTCGGTGGGTCTGTAGAGGAGGAAGCGGTATCCATGATTTCTCGACGTGAAGCCATTCTGTCGACGCTCTTCGGCGCGGGCTATGTCGGACTGCGCGCGCTCGCGACCGGACTGCCGGCGTCGCTTCTCCTCAGCCCCCGCAAGGCACTCGCCGATACTTCGATGTGCACGGCGCAAGACAAAGCTCAATTCATCATCTTCGCCACGTCGGGGTCCGGCGACCCGATCAACGCGAACGTCCCCGGGACGTATGGCGATCCGATGATCACGCACAGCGCGGACGCCACGATGGCTCCCACGCCGCTGACGATCCAGGGCCAGCAATACACCGCGGCGGCGCCCTGGGCGTCGCTCCCGCAAAACGTGCTCGATCGCACCGTCTTCTGGCACCTCATGACGAACACGCCCGTACACCCGAAGGAGCCGCAAGTGCTCGAGCTGATGGGGGCGACGCCGGCCGGAGAGATGCTGCCGTCGCTTCTCGCCAAGCAGCTTGCCCCGTGCCTCGGCACGATCCAGCCGCAGCCGATCAGCGTGGGCGCGCTCACCCCGTCCGAGGCCCTCACCTATGGAGGTGCGGCGCTGCCGGTGGTGCCGGCGCTGGCGCTGAAGGCCACGCTGACGAACGCGGCGGGGCCGCTCACGAATCTTCAGCCCCTTCGGGACCAGACCCTCAATCAGATTTACGACGTCTACAAGACGAGCGCGACCCCGGCGCAGCGCCGGTACATCGACTCGATGGTGACGACGCAGACCCAGGTGCGAAACATCAGCCAGAGTCTCCTGAGTTCGCTCGCGTCGATCAAAGACAACTCGGCCGCGTCGCAAGTCCTGGCCGCGATCGCGCTCATTCAAATGAAAGTGGCGCCGGTCATCTCGATCCACATTCCTTTCGGCGGCGACAATCACCGCGACATCGCGCTCGCCACCGAGGCGGCGCAGACCGTCACGGGGGTTGCGACGATCGCGTCGTTGATGCAGCAGCTCGCGAGCGCCGGCCTACAAGACCAGGTCACGCTCATGTCGCTCAACGTGTTTGGACGCACCCTCGGGCCGAGCAATACCGACGGGCGACAGCACAACAGCAATCACCAGGTGTCCGTAACGATCGGCAAGCCGTTCCGCGGCGGCGTCGTCGGTGGGGTCCGGCCCGTGGGCGCAGACTATGGAGCCTTGCCGATCGTCTCGACCAGCGGCGCGGGTAACTCCGGTGGCGACATCGCCGCCGTCGACACGCTCGCAGCGTTCGGTCAGACGATGCTAGCGGCGATCGGGGCGGACCCCGCGGCGATCCGTTCCGCGACGGGGAAGGTCGTCGCTTCCGCCCTCGCGTAGCACGCCGGCTCGCCATCCGGATTCCTCGACTTTCCCGCTCCCGGTCGCAGTCTGCGTTGTACACTCGTTCGGCATGCCCCCGCGTTCCGCCGCAGTCTTCCTCGGTGCGGTCGGGCTGCTGACATCCTGCAGTCCGGGAGAAAGTGCTTCGAGCCCGACGCCCGCCCTGGAGTGCGTCGCCGACGCGCAACCGGGCTTCGCGTGCGTGTGGGACGGGGGCTGTCAATGCATTAGTCTTTTGGCGAATTTGCCGCCGGTGGCGAACATTCGCTTCCAGCTCCAAATGCCGCAGACTGCCAGCGACTACCCGTACGGGCCTGGCTCCCTTCCCACGTCGAATCCGCAGCCCGGTTCGACGGTGTACCTGTCCGCCGACGGCAGCGTCGATCCCCAGGGCGGCGCGATCACCTTCTTTTGGAACGTCCAGGACCCGAGTGGCGCGTATCTGCCGATCTCCCCGAATGCGAGCACGTCGCATGCGACGTTTTCCCCCCCGCGCGTCGGGACGTACAACATCACGCTCGAAGTGACGCAAGTCGGGGAGTTGCATCAAACCGGGCAAGCGACCCTGGCACTGCTCGTTGCGCCCAACCCCTGCGCGCCCGACGGCTTCTCGACACCCTGCTCGGACGCGCTCGCGGTGGAGGGCGGCACGTTCCTCATGGGCTCGGCCGGCGACGCGGGCGAAGCGGACGAGCATCCGCAGCACTCGGTCACGGTCTCGCCGTTCTTGCTCGACAAATACGAAGTCACGGTCGGCCGCTTTCGGCGGTTTCTCTCCAATTACGGCGGCTTCAGCCCCGCCAACGGCGCGGGCGCGAACCCGTACATCCCGGGGAGTGGATGGCTGGCAAACACGTGGATGGGCACGATCGCCACGACGAGCGACCATTTGAGCTTCGAGCTCGAAGAGTGCGGGGGGCCTTGGACGGCGTCGCCCGGCGCTAACGAGGCGCGACCGGTCACCTGCGTCGACTGGTACCAGGCCTTCGCCATGTGCGTCTCGGAGGGCAAGCGGCTTCCAACCGAAGAAGAGTGGGAATACGCAGCGGCCGGGGGAAGCCAACAGAGGACTTATCCGTGGGGAGAGGCGACCCCCAACGCGCAACTGGCCGTCTACGGGTGCCTGTTCGACGGCCTGCCGGCGTGTTCGGACGACGACCTTCCCGTCGTGGGAAGCCTTCCGATGGGTGCCGGCCGCTGGGGCCAGCTCGACCTCGCGGGAAGTGTCTACGAGTGGACGCTCGACATGTATTCCCCATACACGACCGCCCCTTGCGTCAATTGCGCCGATCTGACGGTGGGAATGGGCCGCGTGTTTCGCGGTAGCGACTGGAGCTTCGACGACATCACCGCGCTTCGTGCGGCGAGCCGGTACGGCTTCGACGCCGCTTTCCCCGACCCCAGCCGCGGCTTCCGCTGCGCGCAGTCCCTCCCCGATGCGGGGCCACCCCAGGCGGCGGACGCAGGTTTGGTGGCGGACGGCGGAGGGCCCGCAGACGGCGATGCCCCTGGCTCGGTGGATCTCGATGCCGCCGCGCCCAGCGAAGCGGGGCCAGTCGACTCGGCAGCGTCCGCGGAGGGCGCATCGAGTCCGGGCGACGCAGGATCGTAGAAGGCGCCCCTCAGGTCCCCCCACGGCGCGCCCGCTGCGCCTGCGGAAGACCTCACCCCCG
>CAZVPE010000193.1:0-11634 GCA_964628155.1 uncultured Polyangiaceae bacterium
GCGCCGGCTCGACCCTGGCGCCCTCGCGTCCCTGGCGGTTCTCTCTTCTCGCGGCGCTCGACCCGTCAGAGACTGCTGTTGAGCGGGTCGAACTTGTTGCCGGTCGTCGTGAAGGCGCTCGACGACTTGTCCTTCGCGCGCGATGCAGATCCGCCACCCGTGCTCCGGACCTTCGTGTGCGACTTTGCGGTCTTCTCTGCGTCGAGGATCTTCTTCTTCTGGTCGTCAGTCAGGCGTTGGGTCGGATCCATGACCGAGGAAGTACCGGGGTTGGCCGTCGCCGGCGGGGCCGCGGCCGGCGGGGGAGGGGCAGGGGAGACGGGCTCCGGCGGCGGCCGTGCGGCGGCTGCGGCGAAGGTCGGAGGCGGGTCTGCGTTCGCGCTGGGCGCCGTTTTGGTAACCACGAAGAACGCACCCGCCCCGAGGACGAGCGCGGTACCCAGCATTCCCACGACCCAACGCTTGCGCGACGATGCCCGGAATTGCGGATCGCCGATTTCGATGGGGCCGCTGAGGTCTACGCTTACGGGGCGGAGGCTGGCCGTCGGGACCAACGGCATCGCGACGGGCCGGGTCGACGCCACCGGCATCGCAGCGGCCGAGGCCTGCAGAACGGCGGGAATCGCTCCGGCCGGCGCCTGAACGACGACGACGGGCGCCGGCGCGGACTTCGCGGGCGTGAGAGGCGGCATCGTCACGGGAGCCTGCATGACCGCGGGTTTCGCCGGAGCAGGTGCCGGGGCCGCGCCATCGGACAGGCCCAGCAAATCGGCGAGCTTCATCCATTTGTCGGAGCCGTCGGCCAGGACCATCGAGTTCTCGTCGACTCGACCGTTCTGGAAGGCCTCGTCGAGCTGATCCAGAGTGACGCGCTCCACGTCACCGTCAGCGAGTTTCACGTACCACATGCCGTCGACGCTCATGGGGCCTCCTGCCGCTACGAGGGGTTCAGAATGACAAAGGACGGCGCACCCCGCACGCGGAGAACGCAAGAAATGGGGTCAATCACAGTCAGGCCGAACTCGTCCAGCGTGGCTGTCTTTGCGCCTGGGTTGTGATGGGTCACTGGCTCGCTCGATTTGGCACGTCCTGTGCCGCGCCTACGGACGGAAGCCGGAACACAAGCATCCTCCCGCCTTTTGCGTCCGCCGCATACGCGTTTCCGCTGACGTCTGCGACGCCGTTGCGAGCGCCTTCTGAGCTCGGCCCGCTTGCCACCACGGTGGGTCGACCTCGATCGTCGAATCGCGCGACCGTGAGCTTGACGGCCTTGCCCGCCGCTACGTAGAGGAGGCGACGGCTCTCGAGCCAATCGATGTTGTCGACGCCGCCTCCCGTGTCCAGGACGGCGAGGGGCGCACCGTCGCGGGATGCGTCGAGCACTTGCACGTGGTCCGTGCAACCGACGAACACGAAGCTCCGCGATGCGTCCACGGCGATTCCGCGCGGACCTTCCGGCCCACATTCGGAGCTCCAAGTCGCCTTCGGTCGGTGGGATTTCACGTCGATGACGACCGTGCGGTTCTTGTCCTCGAGGTTGGTGAAGAAGACTCCGTGCGAATCGTCGACCGCGTAGCCCTCGGGCGCTCCGTCGAGCCGTATCGTGGTCGTCGTCTTCAGTGTTTCCGGCGCCGACGCATCGAGCACGACGATGGAGTGATCGCGAGGCGTCGTGACCCAGACCTCCTTCGCGGAAGCGACATAGGCGACTCCGTCCGTGGGCGACGTCAGTTTGACGCAGGAGCCGAGCTTGAGCGCGACGGAATCCACCGTGCAGATTTCACTCGTCGCTCGGTTGCCGATATACGCATAACCGTCGCCGATGGCGACCGCGCTCGGCCCGACAGTCCGCTTCTGGCCGCGGACCTCCCGCTCGGCCGTCTTGAACCCGTCGACGCGCGTGAACGAGCCGCTCGTCACGTCGAGCACGTCGACGCTGCCCGTGTCCCCGACTGGCACCCAAACGCGCCCCCGCGCGCGGTCGTATGCAATGTAGTCGATCGAGACGGGCGGGGTGGCACCCGGTAGCAAGACGGACGTCGCGGACAATCGAGCGGCGTCCTGCGTCGTTGCGACGGGAGCGCTCGCGTCGCCGACCGGCGCACGCGCAACGTTTTCGAGCGCCCCTTCAGGGGGAGAGTCGCCCGGGATCGCGCGCGCCGCGGAAACGGGCGCCCCCGAGGGATGCCCGCTCTCGGCGCAGGCGGTGAGAAGCAAACAAGCGGCGAGTCGAGCGTTCATGCGGAAGTACGCCATTTCAAACGCAGCTTTTCGTCAAGACCCTCGCGTGGGCTCACCCGTGTCTCGAGGAACGCAGCGCCGTGGGGATCCCTCTTGCGCGTTTGCGTCGAGACGCTTACCGGTGATGGCCGTTGAAAGGAGGGCTCGAGAGCGATGATGAGACCCCTCAACCAGAGCGCTCGGCGCGGCCTTTTTTTCGCTTCGTTCTTCGGGCCCATCTGGGTCAACGCGTGCGATCGGGCAAGCGGTAACGGTCCGGTGACGCCGGCGCGTGACCCCGACATGGCGGAGGCGAGCACGCTCGATGTAGCGAATCCGTACGCCGTTTGTGGTCCGCCTGCCTCCTATCCGCCCGACGACGAGGCCGGGTGCGGACCCGGTGCGGTGACGTTTCAGCTCACCGGCCAGCCTGGCGAAGAATGGTGGCTCACGGAAAGCCAGGGCTCGAACTCGCCTTCGACCAATTGGCTCACGCTCCTTTCGTGCGATTCGCAAACGATGCTCTCCGTCCATCCAACGCAGGAAACCACCAGCCGCGATTGCACGGCCTGTCCGGCATCCTGGTCGCTCACGGTCGGCACAGCGACCTGGAAGCTCCCGACTGCCGGCCAGACGCAAACATGGGACGGAACGTACGTATTGCCCAGCGCGTGCGGAAATCCCCCGCAGCCATGCGTCTCGCCCGGCTGCGCATCCGCCGGCCGGTTCATCGCGCAGATGTGCGCCTGCGCTCCTGCCGACCAAACCCCGGACGGCTGTCAGAATCCAGTCTGCGTGCGCGTTCCTTTCGATTACCCGGCGCAGGCCATCGTGAGCGGAATGTTGCCGGCAGCCGATCCCTGAGGCCCCACGATGTGGCGGGAGTTCGCATGGATTGCAAAAGGTCGCGTTGAGTTCGCGAAATCGACACCTGGGCTGTGTTACGCACGCTGACTGGCTGGGTGAGGGGACAGATCTGCCCCCCGCCGGCGCTTCGTGAAAGGGAGAGCGTGTTGGGATGAGAGCTGTGGCGTTCGCAATCGGGGTGGGATTTGTGGTCGCCGGGGCCACGTTCGCGGCGTGTTCCAGTTCGCGGAGCGGGACGCAGTCACCCGACCAACAGGGCAGCCCGCCCATCGGCTTCACGACTGGTTCCAACCCCGACGGAACGGGATTGGTGAAGGCCCAGTTGCTTCTGGGCGCGAACGCAAACGTGACGTCGCTGAACTGGTCGATCAGCGGCCCAAACTCGTATTCGGGCATCATTCAAATTGGCGATGCCCAATCCGTCGAAGTCGTCGCGGGCGGGATCGCTGCGGGAAGCGGTTACACGCTGACAATTTCCGGCGCGGACACCGCCGGTGATCCGTGCTCGGGAACGTCCAGCACCTTCGCGGTCGCTGCAGGGAGGGTCACGCTCGTCACGCTCGCGGTCACGTGCGTTTCCCCTCCGGATGGCAGCGTCGCAGCCGACGTCGGCACCGGCTCGGTGGAGGTCGACGCGAGCGTCACGCTCGTCACCGGGCTGGCTCCGCAGTGTCCCGGAATCAATTCGCTCACCGTGAATCCTGCAGAGGTCACGATTGTCCAGCCCGCGCAGCTCGGCGTGATGACGACGGCCGCATCGAGCGTGCAGTGGACGGTGAGCAATTCGGACGGGGGCGCGGGCGGGGGCACGTTCGTCAACCCGGCCGACGGTGGTCCCGGGGCCAATCTGGCGAACCCCGAATTTTTCTGCGCCACCCCGAATACGCAAGTCAGCGTGACGGCCACGGTGGGTCTCTTGGACAGCGGGGCGTGCACCGGAACGATGTTCACGTCGCTGTCGGCGCTCATCAACTGCGAAGTCGCCTGCAATACCGCGTTGGACTGTCCCGGCACGGACACCGTGTGCTTGCCCCGGAGCTGCGTCGGTGGCCGTTGCGGTTTCCAGGCGACGCCGGAGGGGACGAGCTGCGACTCCGCGGGCGACATCTGCAGCGGCACCGGCAGCTGCATCCCGTTCACGTTCAGCGTGGTGCGGCTCGGGCCCACCGTGGATGGCGGGCCCCTGTCGGCGGTGGCGGCGCCGGCCTTCATCGAGCAGCGCCTCGTCTCGGACGGGGGTCTCGTCGGAACGCCTATCAGCCTGCCGACCGTCGTCCCTGGCGCCGGCCAAGACCTCTTGACCGAGCCCGGCATCGCGCTCATCGCGGGACTTTCTCGGTCCCAGGACGGCCATTACCTCACGATGGTTGGCTACAACGACCCCTTGAGCAACAACAACAATCCGGCCAATTCGACGAGCGCTATCGTGGTCGCGCGCATCGACTCCGCGGGCAACGTGGATACGTCCACCCAGTTTTCGAGCGGCGCGTTCACGAGCTTGAATAGTCTTCGGGGTTCGGTCACTGCGAACGGAACGGCCTTCTGGGTTGGGGGCTTGGGCGCGACGACCGATGGCGGGGTCTCGACGGGCGGCATCTGGTACATCCCCTTCGGCGTGGTCGGGGGGACGCAGCTCAGCTCCATGGGCACGCGTCTTTTGAACATCACGGGCAACCAACTCTACGGGAGCCCCGAGACGACGGGCGCTCCGGCCGGCACCCCCTCCGTGTTTTCGGTGGGCACCGGGCTGCCGACGAGCGGCAACGCTCAGACGTTGACAGGCCTGCCGGGCCTTCCGGCGATTGGAACCGCGGCGAGTCCGTGGGGCTTCGTTCTCGTGCAGGTTGGCGCGTCGAGCTCGGGTCCGGATACGTTGTATGTGGCCCAGTCCAACGTGCTAACCGGCGTGCCGTTCGGAATTCAGCGGTACAGTCTGAGCGGCGGGACGTGGACCCTGACTGCGACCCTCACTCTTCCTGGGCCCGACGGCGGCGCCGGCGTTGGGTTTCGCGGTCTCACAGGTCTCAAGACGGGTCCGGGGCAGGTCACCCTGCTCGCGACCAGCGTGGAGGTGGGATCGGCGGCGCCGACCCGCGTCGTCGCCTTCACAGACGATGGCGTGTCGAACCCGTGGAGCGGCACATCGCGCGTTCTCGCCACCGCCGCCAACGACTTCTACCGCGGCATCGCGCTCTCACCCCACCTGTAAGCGGGAACCTGCCCCTGCCCGGGCAATCGGTCTGGGGGGCGGTCCGCCATCGTCGGAGCCGGCATGCCTCATCCGCCATTTTGTACGACTTGCGGTCCTTTGGCGAGCTTGGTCTTCAGACCCCGAAGCACGACGAGCAATGCGGGAAGGGCCACCACGGCAGCGGTCAAGCAGGCGATCTCGCCCAAGACCGCCGTCAGGCCGAAGAGATAAAGAGCGCGGTTCTTCGCCAGGAGCAGCGACGAGTAGCCGATGCTCGTCGTGAGCGAGCAAAGACCCACCGCTGCGCCGGTCGACCGAATGGCGCCGGTGACGTTACGCGCACCGTCTTGGATGTATCGCGTGATCACGTTGACGGAGTAGTCGACGCCGATTCCGACCGTGATCGGATACGCGACGAAGTTGCAGAAGTTGATCTTCAGGTGCAAGAGCATCGTGGCCCCCGCGAGCCATAAGAGGCCTACGACCAGCGAACCAATCACGTACACGGAAGCCATGCGTGCCCGGAGGACGATGAGAACGATGCCGACCACGCCGGCGAACGACGCGAGGCTTGCGAGCGGTGCATCGCGGCCGATCGACGCGATGATGTCGTCCGAGAGCGGTATGGAACCGGCCACCCGCCCCGGCCGGTCCGCGCCTTCGAGGCCCTTGGCGCTCGCGTCGCGAAGCTCGCGAACGAACGCGTGGATCTCCTTGGCCCTCCAAAGCGTGTCCGAAGGGCGGGGATAGACGAGCACCGTTCGCCCCAAGGTGCCGTCGCGATCTCGTAGCCCCGCCGTGAAGGCGCGCGGGAGGTCTTCGACGCGAAGCGGAACCAGCGCGTCGGGTCCGAGCAGCTTGTCGAGCCGGGCCCTCCGCCCTTCTTCGATGAGCGAGCGAATCTTGGGCGTGAGCGCTTCCCGGATCTCGCGCACGACGTCGAGCTTTGCCTCCTGTTCTCGGGGGAGGACATCGTCGGCGGCCCGCACCGACGCGACCATCGGCTTTAGCGCGCCGGCATCGGCCGACGCTCGCAGCGTTTCCTCGGCCGCGCTCGCCGCTCCCTGGGAATCGGACAGCACGACGGTTGGCGTGAGATAGCGACCGAGAAGGGCGTCGACTCTGCGTCCCCAATAGCCGTCACCGCTCTGCCAGGTGTCGACCCTTCGCAGCTTGGAGAAGTCGTATTCGACCTGAGCGGACGAATCGAAACGGCTGATCGCGACCGCGGAGACGACGGTCATCGTGAGTGCGGCCGCGACGATTGGTACGGGCCATCGCTCCACCCAGCCGGCCACGAGCCGCATGAGCCCCGCTCTCGCCGGGGCACGGCCCACCGGCGTCGGCTCGTCGCGGTCGAGCCACCTGAGGAGGGGCGGCACGAGGACGAAGGCGGTCGCCCACGAGGCCAGCATCCCCGCACACCCGATGTATCCGAATTGTCGGAAACCTCGAAACTCCGTGAGGATGAGCGATGCATACGAAGCCGCAGCGGCCAGGGCGGCAGCGAGCGTGCCGAGTCGAGCTCCCCAAATGCCGACGGCGAGCGCCTCGTCCACCGTGGCGCCCGCTCGCCGCGCTTCTCGGTAACGAGCCAAGAGTACGATTCCCACGTTGATTCCGTTGCCGACGATGATCGATCCGAGAAACGCCGTGTTCGAGTTCAGCGACGAGACGTCGAACGGCGGGAGCGATGCGATGCCGAACGCGTACACCGTGGCGAGGAGGAGGGGCGGGAAGAGCACGAGCGTGCTGCGCCACCACCTGTAATAAAGGACGATGACCGCGATCTCGGCCACGCCCACGAGAATCGAAGACACCGACAGATCCGCCTCGAGCGCTTCGAGCTCTTCGACGGAGATGGCGACGTCGGAGCTGTATCCGATGCGCATCCCGGGGGCGTACCTCTCGGGTCCGCCGAGTGCGCGGACGTCGCTCTGCACCCGCGCCAAGAGCGCCCGCGCTTGATCGGCGCCTGTCGTGAACTCGCCCGCTTCGACGAAGAGGAGCGTCAAGTGCTGCGCCGCATCCGAGTAGCGTCCGTGTTCGGACGGATTCGCCCTTTCGTGCGATTGCTTCTTGTCGTACTTCTTCTCGATGTCCGACACGTCCACCGACGGTGGAGGCTCGGAGTCGTCGAGCAAAGAGCCGGACTCGAGCCCGACTTCGTAATCCCGTCGGGCCTCGATTCGCCGCAGGATATCCTTCAAATCGGCCAGGTCGACGTAGAGCGGCGCGTGATCTTCGACGAACTTGCGCTCGGCCCCGTCGCCCGTCCGCACTTCGCGCACCATCTCGGGCGGGTACGACCGGATGCGAGCCGCGAGGTCGTCGAGGAACCGCTCGCCGTCGGCGATGTTCTCCGCGCGGCCGACGTCGACGACCACGCCCAGGTACTGCAACCCGGGGATGCGCGCTCGCATCTCGTCGAGGGCGCGCACGGAGGGTGATTCGCGAGGAAGCAGTTCTTCGATGTCGCTCTTGAGGTGACGGTAGAGCGAGACGGTCCGAAACGTCGCTGGGATGGCGAGGATCACCGCGGCCAGCCACAGCCAATGGCCGTAGCGCAGCGTCCAGGCAACGAACGCTCGTGTGCCTTGGCCGGGGCCGAACGTTCGATTCATACGCGCGCCGAGCGTAGGTAAAACTGACCTCGCGTCAATCCCGGCCTCCCCATCAGATAGGGTTTCGTGCGCCCTCCGAAGCGGCTGGTGCCGAGCCGCGTGGTGCGGCACGGCGCGACAGTGCGAGCACGACAAGGCTCGCGGTCGCCACCATGAGCTGCGACAAGTGCGCCACGAACGCGATCGAGAGCGCTCGCGCGGGCGAGTCGCCAAAACCGACATCGGCAGCGAATGTCCGATATGCCCCGTCGACGACTCCGAGGCCGTTTGGAAGAACATCCCCGAGGGTGGTGCCCACCAAGTGGATTCCGTGTGCAATCAAAGTACTTCGCACGGTCGGGACGCCGCCGACCGCGCGCAAGATCACGGCATATTGCAAGACCTGCGCGGCCCGGCTGAGCGAGCAGAGCCCCGCCGCTTGCCAGGGCAGGCGCCGGCGTACCGACGGTTCGAGCGGCGGCTGCTCCGCGGAGCGGACGAAGCGGCGCCGCAACCGCTCGAGCCATTGCCCCACGCGAGCGTCCCATAGGATCGTCAGCAAACCTGCCGCGAGGGTGACCATGAGGAGCGCGTTGGCGCCGAGCAGAAGGGCAAGCGGCGCGCGAACACCGAACCGAGTCGCGACGACGACGCTCTCGATTGCCGACCAGAGCGCGATTGCGAACACGTAAGCCGACTGGAGCTGCGCGCTTGCCGTTGCGGCGCGTGCCGCACCGACGTGCTTGGAAACGAGCGTTGCCCGAGTCACCTCGCCCGCGGCGCGCCCGGCAGGCACGAGGATCATCATGGCGTACGCGATCGCCGACGAACGAACCCACGTCGCTGCAGGCACGTCGCCCTTTCGTTCGCGCAGCAGCATCCGAAGTGTGAAAAAGTCGCTGCCCAGCTGGAAGAGCTCGAGTGCGATGGCGGCGGGCAGCCAAGCGCGCGCCTGCCAGATCACTCGGACGACGCGGTCCGGACCGGCGCCGCGCACGAGGTAAGCGACCAGGGCGAGCCCGACGAGAGCGAGCAAAAGTCGACCCGCGACGCGCCGCGCGTGGCCGGATCGGCTGTCCTCCGGGTTCGGCGCCGTCACGACGCCGGGCGATCCGCCCATTCTGTCAGCGCCTGTCGATGGTGCCAGACTCGGCGGAACGCCTCCGCGTAGCGGTCGACCACCTCATCGGGCTGCGCAATGAGCGGGCACGACTGAGAGAAAAGGACGACAGACCCGTCGAGAAGCGCATTCGTTCGTGGATACAGGGCGGGGTCGTAGTTCACGGCCAGGTCGGTGCCGCCTTCGCGTGCACGCGGAAAGCCGCCCGCCGGATCGCGTCGTTGAAAGACGCCCTGAGCCGGAAGCGGCGCCGATTGCCAGAGGACGACTTCGAGCCCTTCCGCCCGCAGCGCCTGCATGACTGCGTCGCGCAGGCGTAGGGGCGACAGTGCGACTCCCGCGCGCTCGGGGTCCAAGTGGACGCGAAACTTGTGGTGGACGGAGGTCCGTCCGGCGGGCACGAGCGGCGGCGTGACGCCCGGAAGCTCGCTCAGCGCGCGCGCCAGGCGCTCTGCGTTGCGCTGGCACCGCGCCGTTCGTTGCGGCAAGAGCGCGAGCTGCGCCCGGGCGAACGCCGCCATCATCTCGCTGCCTCGATACATCGACCCGATGCGTTGCGAGTCGAGCGCGCGCGTACCGTCGAGCGGCCGCGACGGGCTGTACTCGACCTCATCGTCGCGCGACACGTTTTGGCCGAAGTTTCGGACGCGGGCCGCCGCAGCCGCGATGGCGTCGTCGTTGGTGACGAAGAGTCCCCCTTCGCCGGCCGAGAGATTCTTGCTCGATTGCATCGAGAAGCCGCCCGCTGCGCCGATGGCGCCGACAGGACGCTCCGCGAACGTCGCGCCGTGCGCCTGTGCCGCGTCTTCGACGAGCGCCAGACCGTGTCGCCGCGCGACGTCGCCGAGTCGCCCGAGGTCGGCGGCGCACCCGTGCATGTGAACGGGCATGATCGCGCGGGTGTTCGGCGTGACGGCCGCCTCGGCCGCGGCGGGATCGAGGCAGCCGGTCGCCACGTCGACGTCCGCAAAGACGGGGACGGCTCCCGCGTGAACGACCGCGAGGGGAGTGGCGACGAAACTATACGCCGGAACGATGACCTCGTCGCCCGCGCGGACGCCGGCAGCGGCCAGGGCAATGAGGAGCGCGCTCGTTCCGCAATGGGTCAAAAGGCAGTGCTTGGCTCCGGCGAAGCTCGCGAACTCAGCCTGGAGCGCCATCGACTCCGGGGCGTAGGGCCCCGAGAGAATGCCCCTGTCGAGAACGCGCGCGACGGCGCGCCGCTCCTCTTCGCCGACGATCGGCCAGAGGCGGTGCGACTCGCGCGCGAGGACGGGCGTCCCCCCGAAGAGAGCGAGCTTGTCGATTGTTCGACCGCGTCCCGCGCTGCTCGGGGACGCGCCCTCCGTGCTCACGGAGTGCGCTCCGCGTGCGCCTTCACGCCGTTGGTGTGCACCTGGGGCTTTGCCGTGGCATGGACGCGAGCCCACTCGAGGAGGAGCTTCTCTTGTTTGAAGAGGTCGTGCACCGGTGCCTCCCCGGGCGCGTGGTACGGCGACTTGAAAAACATCGACAGCTGCCGCTGGATTCCCCGCTCACCAACTCGTTTTGCGACGTCGAGCAGACGCACGAGGTCGATGACGAGCGGCGCGGCCAGCACCGAGTCCTGGCAGAGGAAGTTTATCTTGATCTGCATCGGCACGCCGGCAAAGCCCACGATGTCGATGTTGTCCCATGCTTCCTTCGAGTCGCCCCGCGGCTTGTAGTAGTGGATGTGCACCTGGTGATTGTCGACGTGGTAGCCGACGATCGAGTCGAGCACCGCGGCCTTGCTGAGCACCTTGGTCTTGTTGGACGAGGGATCGTCCAAAACGAGTCCGTCGCTGTTGCCCAGGAAGTTCGCCGAGTACCACCCTTCGATGAGCAGCCGCCGGGCCCGGAACATCGACGCAAGTGCCGTCTTGATGAGCGTCTGTCCGGTCTTTCCGTCCATGCCGGCGAACGGGTTGCCGGTCTCCGCCGCCTGCATCGCGAGCGCCGGCACGTTCGTCAGGCTCGGGGTGAAGTTGCAGTACGGAATGCGGAGCTTGTTGGCCGCATAAAAGTATCGCATCGCGGGGGTGATGGCGGGATCGTTCGAGTCGAGCCCCGCCTCGAACGCGCGCAGGTCGCGGTGGACGGGCTGCTCGTCGAGGAATCGCTCGGTCGAGGCGAGGTTGACCATGACCACGCGATCGAGGCCGTGCGCCTTCTTGAAGCCCTCGAGATCGCGATCGAGGATTGCGACCTCTTCGCGAAAGCCGCTCGTGCGGATGACGTTCTCGCCGCTCAGCTTTCCCACGTACGACTTGGCGAAGACCGCCGGCCACGGGCGTACGCGCTCGAGTTCCGGGCGGACCTGTTCGAGCACGTGAGCCGGAAGGACCTTGTGGTGCAAGGCCCCCTCGAACGGGTTCGCGAACTGCAAATCCCAGCCGCCGAACACGAGACTCTCGAGCGGGGCGAGGTCCAGCAATTCGGTGATCGATTCGGCAATGCGCGCGTCCGTCTTCTCGGTGACCATTCCGACGCGCGGGGCTAGCCCCCTCTTCATCAGCTCGACGCCGGCGATCACAGTCGACGCGACAGCTCCGTTCACTCCTACGATGGCGACACCGATCCGATTCATGGCGAGCTTTCTCGATGGCGGTGCA
>CAZVPE010000194.1:0-11589 GCA_964628155.1 uncultured Polyangiaceae bacterium
GTCACCGATCTTGCCCAAGAGTACTGTTCGCGTAGCTGCGATCCGCTCGACCCGTGCCCCGCTCATTTCCGATGCAAGAAAACCGCCCAGGGCGCCTGGGTGTGCGGGCGAAGCTAGCCCGCTCCCAGGCGAGACGACGGTCGCGCCGGCCCCGACCGGCGGCACCCCTCCCTTGACTTTCCAAGCCGATCTCGAAGACACAGGACCGAATGGACTTCGAGCTGTCCGAACATCACAAGCTCCTCCGTCAGAGCGTGCGAGACTTCGCTCGCTCCGAGATCGCGCCCCATGCCCAGCGCTGGGACAAGGAAGAGCGTTTTCCGACCGAGCTGGTCCCCAAGCTCGCTCACATGGGGCTCCTCGGCATCCGGATCCCCGAGGCGTATGGCGGCTCAGGTATGGACATGGCCGCCTACGCGGTTTGCGTCGAAGAGATCGCGCGCGTCGACGGGTCGATCGCGCTCACGGTCGCCTCCCACAACGGCTTGGGCACGGGCCACGTCCTGGCCTTCGGCTCGGAGTCGCAGAAGCGAAAATACCTCGCGAAGGCGGCGTCGGGCGAGTGGCTGGCGGCGTGGGCGCTGACCGAACCGGGCAGCGGAAGCGACGCGGCGGCCTTGCGCACCGTCGCGCGCCGCGACGGCGAAGAATGGGTCATCGACGGGACGAAGACGTTCATCACGCAGGGATCGGTCGGCGGCTTTTGCGTCGTGCTCGCCCGCACGAACCCCGCGGTCGCCAAGCAGCGCGGCATCACCGCGTTCATCGTCGAACACGGCACCCCGGGGTTCTCGGCGTCCAGGCACTTGTCCAAGCTCGGCTGCCGGGCGAGCGACACGGTCGAACTCGCGCTCGACGGCGTGCGGGTCTCGGACTCGCAGCGCCTGGGAGAAGTGGACCAGGGGTTTGCCAACACGATGCGCATCCTCGACGGGGGCCGGATCTCGATTGCGGCGATGGCCATCGGCCTCGGCTTCGGTGCGCTCGAGCTGGCCATCCGCTACGCAAAGGAGCGGCACGCCTTCGGGCATCCGATTGCGGACTTTCAGAGCATCCAGTGGATGATCGCCGACGCCAAGGCGGAGCTCGACGCGGCCGCACTCCTGACGTATCGGGCCGCGTGGCTCGCGGACAGCGGGCGGCGCTACACGAAGGAAGCGTCGATGGCCAAGCTCTTCGCGAGCGAGGCCGCCACACGCGCGTGCAACAGCGCGGTCCAGGTGCACGGAGGGTACGGCTACGTGCGCGAGTTCGACGTCGAGCGCCACCTGCGCGACGCGAAGCTTTGCGAAATCGGCGAAGGGACGAGCGAAGTGCAACGCATCGTCATCGCCAAGCACGTCTTCGCCGGCGGTTAGCTTCGGGTTTGGCGCGGGGAAGGGTCCCGGCCCCTCCGAATCCCCCCTTGGCGACTCCGTCGCCTTAGAACGCGCGTTGCGGCGTGGAAGCCGTGCCGGGCAGGCACTGGCTGCGCCGTCCCGCGTCGTCCCGGCGAGAGGTCCTCGTCTGGCCTCCGGCAGGCGTTCGTCTTTCGCGCATATCGCACCTGCGCGAAGGTGCAGTCGTGCGGCGGAGCGGTCGCGATGAATGTTGACACTGGAGGGGTACACCCATAGCGTCTGCTTCTGACGTGGGAAATCGTGGTAAGGAATCCCAAACCGCGTAGTCGCGATTGAGAGGCGAGAGCGCGTCGATGTTCCGCGGGCAGTACGACCACACGATCGATGCGAAGGGACGGACGAGTGTCCCCGCGCGCTATCGGGACGTGCTCGCCGCGACCGGAGACAGGCGAATCGTGCTGACGAGCGCGCTCGATCCGTGCGTCGCGGCCTACACGCTCGCCGAGTGGGACGCCTTCGAAGCGAGACTCTCGACGATGCCGCTGTTCGACGAGGCGGTCGAAAAGCTCCGGCGCATCTACGTATCGGGCGCCGTGGAATGCGAGATCGACGAGGTCGGCCGCATTCTCGTTCCTCCGACGCTTCGCGAGCACGCCGGACTCCGCAAGGACGTGCGCTGGGCCGGCCTGGGGCGCCACGCGGAGCTCTGGGACACGGCCCAATGGAAGAAGCAGTTCGAAACCAACGACGAGGACCGGCGCGCCATCAAACGGCGTCTGGCGGAGCTGCGCCTGTGAGCCTTCCCGCCGGTTACCCGGCCTCGGAGCCGAAGCAAGATCGCCGCGATCGCGATCCGGGAGGTACACCAGTGAGCAACCTGCAGCTCGCGCTGCCCGGCGTGCTCTCGACCGAGATGGTCGTAGAGTGGGTCTGGCGCGACGATTTCGACGAGGTGAGCGACGTGAAGCGCTTCGAGCACACGAGCGTCATGCGCGACGAGGTCGTCCGCGCCCTCGCCCCGCGCGCGGGCGGCGTCTATGTCGATGCGACCCTCGGCGGAGCGGGTCACACCGTGGCGCTGCTCGAGGCCGAGCCCAAGGCGCGCATCGTGGGCGTCGACCGCGACCCCGCCGCAATCGCCGCGGCCGAGGAGCGCCTGGCGCCCGTCGCCGACCGCGTTTCCCTGGTGCGCGGTACGTTTTCGCAGCTGCGCGACCAGCTCGATGCCCTCGGGATCTCGCGCGTCGACGGCGTCATCGCCGATCTGGGAGTCAGCTCGCCGCAGCTCGACGATGCCGCACGCGGCATGAGCTTCCGGCGAGAAGGGCCGATCGACATGCGCATGGACCCGGACGAAGGCGAAACGGCGCTGGAACTGATCGACCGCCTGGCCGACGACGAGCTGGCCGACGTGATTTACCGCTACGGCGAAGAGCGCCGCTCGCGGCGCATTGCCCGGGGCATCAAGAAGGCCCTCGCGGCCGGCGAGCTGCACACGACGCTCGACCTGCGCCGCGCCGTCGTTCGAGCGGTCGGACCGGCTCGGGTCGGCGGGGTCGACCCCGCGACGCGCACGTTTCAAGCGCTGCGCATCGCCGTCAACCGGGAGCTCGAGGAGCTCGAGCTGCTCCTCGCCCTGCTCCCCGACCTCGTCGCGGAGGGCGGAATCGCCGCGATCATTGCGTTTCACTCGCTCGAAGACCGCCTCGTCAAGCGCGCCTTCGCGGGCGGGGAGTGGGCACCTCTCACGAAGAAGCCGCTTTCGGCGAGCGACGAAGAATGCGCCCAGAATCCTCGAGCGCGCAGCGCGAAACTCCGCGCCGCTCGGCACGCCGCAGCCTTAGAGGACCTATGAGCGGATCCCCACGCGCGTTCTTGCCCGTCTGGACACTGGCCACCGCCGCGGCGGTGAGCGCGTTCGTCGTCCACCTCGCGCTGCGAAGCAAGACCATGCAGCTCGGCTACGAACTTGGCCATGCGCGCCAAGAGGAGTCGAAGCTGCGCGAGGTCAAGCGAGTCCTCGAGGTAGAAGCCGCGAGCTACAAGACGCCCGAGCGCGTCGAGCTCGTGGCGCGCACGCTCCTCGGGATGGAGTCGCCGCCGCCCGAACGGATGGTCTCGATGGGCGCGGCATCCACACTGGCAGCCGGGCGCGCCGACCTCTCCGCGGCGCGCGCCGAGGGCCCGCCGTGAGAAACCTCGACCCCGCGCGCGCTCGGTGGATCCGTACGCGCATGGGGGTGCTGTGTGGGGTCATGGGCCTGGCGCTCGGCGCCATCCTCTCCGGTGCGTGGCGGGTGCAAGTCGAAGACGGCCCGGAGTGGCGCGAAATCGCCGAGAAGCAGCGCCAGCGGCGGCTGCACATCGAGCCCAAGCGCGGGACTATCTACGACCGAAATGGGACGCCCCTCGCGGTCAGCGTTGAAGTACCCAGCGTGAGCGCGGACGTCGCCGAAATGCTCCGGGGGGTCGACGAGCGAGCGGCGCAGGAGGCCGTGCTCCGCGACGCGGCCTCGCGTCTCGGGCATGCCCTTTCGATGACCGCGGACGAGGTCTACGGAAAGTTGGAGTCCCGTCACCGCTTCGTGTGGCTGAAGCGCCGGATCAGCGGGGACGAGACCCTCGCGATTCGCGACCTCGGGGACGCGAAGCGGGTCGCGCGCCCGATCCACGGGCTTTCGATCGAGGCCGAAGGGCATCGGTATTACCCGGGGCGCGAGCTCGCGGGCTCGGTCCTCGGGTTCGTCGGCACCGACGGTCTGGGCAAGGACGGTCTCGAGCTCGCGCTGGAAGAGCCCTTGCGCGGCAAGGTCGAGGACGTACATGGCGTGCGCGATCGGAGCGGACGGCTCATCTTCGAGGGAGCCAACGACGAGCGGGCGCTGCAGGGCGACGACGTCGTGCTCACTCTGGACGAGGGTATCCAGAGGGCCGCCGAACGCGAGCTCGACGCCGCGATGCGAACCTACGAGACGAAAGGGGCGTCGCTGGTCGCCGTCGACCCCTCGACCGGCGAGATCCTCGCGCTGGCCAGTGCTCCCGGCTACAACCCCAACGACTACTCGGAGAGCGACCCCGATGCCCGCCGCGATCGCGCGGTCACCGACCGGTTCGAGCCGGGGTCCGTGATGAAGACGTTCACGCTCGCCGCGGCGCTCGCGGCCGGCTCGCTCAAGGCTACCGACCTAATCGACTGCGAGCACGGTGTTTACCAGGTCGGCGGAATCACGGTCCACGACACCCACCTCAACGACCTTCTGACGCCTACGCAAATCCTCGCGCGCAGCTCGAACATCGGCGCACTCAAGATCGGCCTCAAGCTCGGCGAGGCGTCGCTCTACGCCGCGTACCGCCGTTTCGGCTTCGCCGAACCGACCGGCGTTCCGCTGCCCGGTGAGGCGACCGGCGTCCTTCGTCCGAGGGGCCGCGCCTGGTACGACGCCGAAACCGCGAGCGCCAGTTTCGGTCAGGGCATCTCCGTCACGACGCTCCAGCTCGCGATGGCCATGGGCGCGATCGCGAACGGCGGCAAGCTTCTCGAGCCGCTCCTCGTCCGGAAGGTGGTCGGCGGACGAGGCGAGGCGACGAGCGAGTCGACCGTTCGCGTCCGCCGTGAGGTCGTGTCGCCGGGGATTGCAAAGACCGTCGCCGAAATGCTCACCGCGGTCACGGAAGAAGGCGGGACGGCCGTGGAGGCCGCGATCGCAGGGTTCCGCGTCGCCGGCAAGACATCGACTGCGCAGAAGGTCGATCCGGCGACGGGGAAGTACTCGACCGAAAAGTACACCGCCGTGTTCGTCGGCTTCGTCCCCGTCGATCGTCCGAGGATCGTCGTCGCGGTCGTGCTCGACGAGCCGACGATCGGGCGCTACGGCGGAGACCTGGCCGGCCCGGTGTTCCGGCGCGTGGCCGAGGCCAGCATGTCGTATCTCGGTGTCGTATCGTCCGCGGACTCCTCGGCGCTCGGCGCAGCCAAGCCGGAGCCCGACCGGCCCCAAGCCCGGGGCGGCGCGTCCGTGCGCCCGGCGACGAAAGAAGGCCAAATCGTGTGGCCGTCGCCCGCCCCCGCCGCGGAACCGTCGGGCCCCACCGCGGTCGGAACCGTTCGCGTGCCTGATGCGACTGGGCTGGCCGCTCACGACGTCGTCCTGACGCTGACCAACGCCGGGCTCGTGCCCCAGATCGAAGGCTGGGGCCGGGCGGTGCGCCAGACCCCGTCGCCCGGCAGCGGGGTTGCGAAAGGGAGCCCGGTCCGCGTGGTGCTCGAGCCCGCGTCATGAGAGGCGATCGCCTGCACGATGGGCTGCGCCTCGACGAACTCGCCCGCGAGCTGCCGATGAAGGTCGAAGTCGTGGGCGACGCGGCGGTGCGCGTCTCGGGGGTGCGGCACGACTCGCGAGAGGTGGAACCCGGAGAACTCTTCGTCGCTCGAAAGGGGGAGAGCGTCGACGGCGCCCAGTACATTTCAGACGCCGTGGCAAGCGGCGCCGCCGCGGTGATGGCCGCTCCGGGCGTCGTCGATCCAGCCCAACTGGGCGTGCCGCTGGTCGTGGTCGGCGATCCCGCCGCCGCGCTCGCCTACGCGGCGTCGGCGGTCTACGGCCATCCCTCGTTCTCGCTCGACGTCGTGGGCGTCACCGGGACAAACGGCAAGACCACGACGACGCATCTCGTCCGCGCCGCGGTCGACGGCGCGCTCGGGCGCCCGAGCTGCGGGGTTCTCGGCACGATTGGTCACACGTTCGCCGACTGGCACGCCAACGCTCGGCACACGACGCCGGAGGCGGACGAGATCGCGCGGGCGATGGCCGCGATGAGAGCGCGCGGTGCGACGCACGTGGCGATCGAAGTCTCGTCGCACGCGCTGGCGCTCGGCCGGGTCAAGGCGCTGCGCTTCCGGGTGGCGGCGCTGACCAACCTCACCCAGGACCACCTCGACTTTCACGGCTCGATGCGCGCCTACGCCGAGGCGAAGGCGCGACTCTTCACGGAGCTCGGCCCTGCTGCCTCGGTGCTGAACGTCGACGACCCGTTCGGCCGCGAGCTCGCCGGGCGGCTCGGGGGTGCGGCCCTCCGCGTGAGCGCGCGCATCGGCGCCGACGCGGACGTCGTGCCACGCGAACTACGCGTCGACTCGAACGGCGCGGAGGCGCGGGTCCGTACGCCGACGGGTGACGTGAAGCTATCGACGCGCCTCATCGGCGCGCACAACTTCGACAACCTGCTGCTCGCGCTCGGCATCGCCCACGCGCTCGACCTCGACCTCGAGCGCGCCGCCGCCGCGCTGTCGTCCGAGCCGGGGGCTCCGGGGCGCTTGGAACGGTGCGACGTCCCCGCCGACGACCTGGCCGTGCTCGTCGACTACGCCCACACGCCCGACGCGTTGGCTCGGGTGGTCGAGGCGGTGCGCGCGGCCGCGAAGGCCCGCGTCTGGTGCGTGTTCGGCTGCGGCGGCGACCGCGATCCGACCAAACGTGGACCGATGGGGGAGGCCGTCGGGCTGCGCGCCGACGTCGCGATCGTAACCAACGACAATCCGCGCACCGAAGACCCTCGGGCAATCGCCGATGCCGTCGCCGCCGGCGTTCGTCGCGCCGGGCGGGAGCCGGTCGTGGAGCTCGACCGCAGAAAGGCGATCACCCTCGCCGTGCGATCCGCGGACCCCGGGGACGTCGTCCTCATCGCCGGAAAGGGCCACGAGGACTATCAGATCATCGGCCACGTGAAGCATCCTTTCGACGATCGAACCGAGGCCCGCCGCGCGCTGGAAGGTCGTCGCCGGCGCTCCGAGTGACCCGAAATGGCCACGCCCATTCCGACCAACCATGCCTCCCTCGACGCGCGCGCCGCGGCAGAGGCCGCGGAAGGTCGTATCGTCGTGGCGAGCGGGGGCCGGATCGCCCGCGGTGTGACGACCGACAGCCGAGCGGTCGCTCCGGGGTGCGCGTTCGTGGCGTTGCGCGGCGAGCGTCACGACGGCCACGACTACGTCCACGCGGCGATCGACGCCGGGGCGGTGCTCGTGATCGTCGAGTCCGGGCGCGCTCCCGGGGGTCCGAACCGAGCCGACGTGGTCGAGGTCGCCGACACGTTGCAAGCCTGGGGCGCGATCGCCCGGGCTCACCTTCGAGCCTGGCGGAACGCGAATCGCGCGGCCCGCGTCGCCGCCATCACCGGGAGCGCGGGGAAAACGACGACCAAAGAGTTTTGTTCGGCGATTCTTCGCGCGGTCGCCCCTTGCCATGCGACAAGAGGGAATTTGAACAACCGTGTTGGCGTTCCGGCCGTCGTGCTTCAGGTGGAGCCTTCCACCCGGTTCCTGGTGCTGGAGATGGGGATGAGCGTTCCCGGCGAGCTCGCCGCGTTGGCCGCCCTTGCCGAGCCCGATGTCGGCGCCATCACGAACATCGGTCTCGCCCATGCGGGAGGTGTGGGCGGTTCGATCGACGACGTCGCGCGGGAGAAGGGCTCGCTCTTCGAGGGCCTGGGCCGGGGCGGCGTCGCCATCGCGAACGCGGACGACCCGGCCGTCGTCCGCGAGCTCCGCCGGGCACCTTCGGCCCGGGTCGTGACGTTCGGGTCGGCGGAGGGTTCGGACTATCGCCTTCTCGCGCGGCGCTCGCTCGGCGCAGACGGCTCGATAGTCGAAGTTCGCAGGCCGGCCGGGACGTCCGCGTTCCGCGTCCCGCTGGCGGGGCACGCTGCAGCGGTCGATTTCGTCGCGGCGCTGGCGATCGCCGAAGCGGCGGCTTGCGGTCCGCTCGCGGACGATGGGGTGGTGGCGGCGCTCGGTACCGTATCTCCCATCGCGGGGCGCATGCACGTGCGTCGCCTTCGCGGCGACGTGCTCCTCATCGATGACACCTACAACGCGAGCCCCGCCGCAATGCGCGCGGCGCTCGCCACCCTGGCAGAGTGCGGAGAGCGCCGCCGGGTGGCGATCCTGGGCGAGATGAAAGAGCTCGGGGCGTCGGCCACCGAGCAGCACGCGCTGCTCGGTCGCGCCGTCGCGGACGCGGGCGTCGCGCTCCTCGTTTCCTGCGGCGGCCTCGCCGACGTCGTCGCCAGAGATGCCGAACGCCGCGGCGTCGCGGTCGTGTTTGCAGAGGACGCTCGCGACGCTGGTCTCCTCGCGGTCGACCGCGTTCGTCCCGGCGACGCCCTCCTCGTCAAGGCCTCGCGCAGCGTGGGGGCGGAACGAGCGGTCGAGGCGCTCGTGAGCGCGCGCGGCGAGGAGGTGCCCTGATGCTCTACGAGCTCCTCTTCCCGCTCCGGCACGACGCGGCGTGGCTGGGCTGGCTCAACGTCCTCCGCTACGTGCCCTTTCGCACGATCGTGGCGACCATGACCGCCATGCTGCTCGCGTTCGTGCTCTCGCCATGGTTCATCCGAGAGCTCCAGCGCAAGCAAATCGGCCAGGTCGTTCGGAGCGACGGTCCGGAGTCGCACAAGATCAAGAGCGGCACGCCGACGATGGGGGGCGCCCTCATCCTGCTCAGCGTCCTGGTCCCGACGATCCTCTGGTGCGACCCGCGCAACGTCTTCGTGTGGGCGACGACAGCGGTCACGGTGGGGTACGGCGTCATCGGGTACCTGGACGACTACCTCAAGATAAAGCTCAAGAATCCGCGCGGCGTCCCCGGGCGCTACAAACTGCTCGGTCAATTCGCCATCGGCGGCGCCATTCTCTCGTACGCGTTTCTGGCGAAGGATCATTTGCCGGCGGATTGGTGGGACATCCGGTTCGACCTGGGCGTCCCTTTCGTCGCGTTCTCCAAGCACCCCATCGTGCTGCCCGGCTGGCTCTATTTGCCGTTCGCCGTCACGGTCGTCGTGTGGACTTCGAACGCGGTGAACCTCACCGACGGGCTCGACGGGCTCGCCATCGGACCGGTCATGATCAACGCCGGTACCTACCTCGTCTGGGCGTACCTGGCGGGAGCGACCTTCGGTATTGCGCACGTCTCCCAGCGCTTCGTCGTCGCGCGTTACTTGGACATCCCGCTCATCGCGAGCGTCGGCGAGCTGTCGGTCTACTGCGGCGCCATGGTCGGCGCCGGCATCGGTTTTCTTTGGTACAACACCTATCCCGCGCAGGTATTCATGGGGGACGTCGGCTCGCTCGCGCTCGGCGGCGGTCTCGGCATGTGCGCGGTGTTCACGAAAAACGAGCTCCTTTCGACGATCCTGGGCGGCGTGTTCTTTCTCGAGGCCGTGAGCGTCGTCGCGCAGGTGGCGAGCTTCAAGCTGACCGGAAGGCGCATTTTCCTCATGGCGCCGATTCACCATCACTTCGAAAAGAAGGGTTGGGCGGAGCCGAAGATCATCGTGCGCTTCTGGATCATCTCCATTCTCTTGGCACTCTTCGCCCTTTCGAGCTTGAAGTTGCGATGACGTGCCGACGCCCTTCGCACTCTGCGGGAACCTCCTTGCTCATCATTGGTCACATCGCCCTCGGCCTTCGAGAGAAGGTCCACGCCAGAGCGCCCTCTCCTTCCCCAGAGGACCTCACCCCCGGCCCCTCTCCGCAAGCGGAGAGGGGTGTCTTCGGGTCTCGCGATACCGGAGTTGCTCCCCCTCTCCGCAAGCGGAGAGGGGGCCGGGGGGTGAGGTTTGGTGGCTGGACCAGCCGGTTCAGAACACGATGTGACGAATGCTTAGACTCCCTGACGGTCTCGGCACGGACCCCAGCGGTCGGCGCCGCCGTATCGATGGCCGATCGAGGCTTTCCATGACCGAAGCAACGGCCCTTTCCGGCAAGCGGGTGGTCGTCGTCGGGCTCGGCGCGAGCGGCGTCGCGGCCGCACGTCTTTGTCTGCGGCGCGGCGCGCGGGTCGTGGCAAACGACGTAAAACCAGTCGATGCCTTGTCGAGCGACGCGCGCGCGCTCGAGCGGCTGGGGGCAAGGGTCGTCGGCGGGGGCCATGCCGGGGCGGGGATCGACGAAGCCGACGTCGTCGTGCTCTCGCCCGGAGTGCCCCCGCTCCCCGAGGTCGCCGCGGCCGGCGCCAGAGGGGCCGCCGTATGGGGAGAGATCGAGCTCGCCGTGCGCGAGATGGTCCATCCGGCCCCCCTCGTGGCCGTCGGCGGAACGAACGGCAAGAGCACCACGACCTCTCTCGTCGGCGAGCTGCTCGCAGCCCACGGCCTGCACACCTTCGTCGGCGGCAACCTCGGCGAGCCGCTGGCCGACCACGCCGACGAGCGCTTCGACGCGGTCGTCCTCGAAGTGTCCAGTTTTCAGATGGAGAACGTCGATCGATTTCACCCTCGCGTGAGCGCCCTGCTCAACGTGACCGACGACCACCTCGACCGCTACGCGGACCTCGAGGCATACGCCTCCGCAAAGGGCAATGCGTTCGTCCGCCAAACCGAGACCGATTGGGCCGTCGTTCCCCAGGGAGACGCGATGTGCTTGCGTCAAGCGCAGCGCGGCCGGGGGCGCGTCGAAACGTTCGGGCCCGGCGGAACGATCGACACCACCGACGTCGCGGTCGTCGACCGACGGACAGGCGAGCGGTTCGACCGCTCGCAGATGGCGCTGACGGGCGGCCACAACGCGCTCAACGTCGCGGCGGCCATCGCGTGCGTGCGCCCGTTCGGCGTCGACGGCGACACCATCCGCCGTGTCCTCTCCCAGTTTCGCGGCCTGCCCCATCGGACCGCGCTCGTGGCCGAAGTTCGGGGCGTGCGCTTCTACGACGACTCGAAAGGGACGAACGTCGGCGCCGCGGTGACCGCGCTCGAGGGACTCCGCGAGTCGAAGGCCGTCCTCATCGCCGGCGGACGCGACAAGGGCGGCACGTACGCGCCCCTGGTCGCCGCGCTCGTTCGAAAAGCGCGGGCCGTCGTTCTCATCGGCGAGGCCGCCGACGCGATCGCGCGCGCCGTTGGCGACCGGCTGCCGGTGCGCCGCGCCGGCTCGATGGAAGACGCCGTTCGCCTCGGCGCGACGCTGGCGAAGGCCGGCGACGCGGTGCTCCTTTCGCCGGCCTGCTCGAGCTTCGACATGTTCCGCGATTACAAACACCGCGGCGACGCGTTCGTGCGGGCCGTGCACGAGCTCGAGAAAGAGCCGCCCGCGTGAAGAACTTTCGCCGCCTTCAGCTCGCCGCCCCGCTGGACGCCCGGCCGAGGTCCACCGGTCCGTCCGCTCCCGTCGACTCCGTGCTCGGCGCCGTCGTCGTCGCGCTCGTCGGCTTCGGCGTCGTGATGGTCTACAGCGCGTCGGCCGTGCAGGCGACGGTGC
>CAZVPE010000195.1:0-11563 GCA_964628155.1 uncultured Polyangiaceae bacterium
GGGATGACCGGGTTGACCGCGTACGCAGGCCTACTCAAGGTCGCGGAGCTGAAAGACGGCGAGCGAGTCTTCGTCTCGGCGGCCAGCGGCGCGGTCGGCTCCATCGTTTGCCAGATCGCGAAGACCAAGGGTTGCTACGTGGTTGGCTCGGTGGGTTCCGACGAGAAGGCCGCGTATCTGACCCAAGAGCTCGGGGTCGACAAGGCCGTCAACTACAAGACTGCGCCCGATTTGACGAAGGCCGTCGCTGCGGCGTCTCCCGAGGGAATCGACGTCTACTTCGAAAATGTCGGCGGCGCGCATCTTCAAGCCGCCATCGCCAACATGCGACCATTCGGGCGCATTGCCGCCTGCGGAATGATCGCCGAGTACAATGCCACCGAACCGTCACACGGACCGAACAATCTCATCAAGATCGTCGGGCTGAGGCTGACCATTCGCGGGTTCATCGTGGGCGATCACTTCGCTTTGCGACCGGACTTCCTGAGGGACATGGCGCACTGGATGAAGAGCGGGAAAATGAAGTGGCGCGATACCGTGGCCTTTGGTATCGAGAGCGCAGCACAGGCATTCATTGGCCTCTTCAACGGCGAACACATCGGCAAAATGCTGGTGCAGCTGGTCCCGGACGGAGCAACATCGGAGCGGGGAAGCGCCAGTCGGTGAAGCGCCCGCGCAACACGTTTTCGGACAAGGTGTCGAATGGATACGTCGTCGGGCAGTTCGAAAGAGAGGCTGCGAGCCATCGCTCGGCGTGTCATGCTCGAGCGGGGGTTTCTTCCGGACTTTTCTGCCGAGGCGTCGAATGAGGCACGGGCTCTCCAAGACAGCATCCCTGCTTCGACCGAAGAGATCCGCGATCTGCGCGAGCTTCTCTGGGCGTCGATCGACAACGACGACTCACGAGACCTCGACCAGCTGAGCGTCGCGCAGCCCCAAACCGGCGGCGCCACCAAGATCCTCGTCGCCATCGCAGACGTCGCAGCCACCGTGACGCGAGGGTCGGCGATAGACCAGCACGCCGCGACCAATACGACCTCGATCTACACGGCCGCTCAGACGTTTCCGATGCTCCCCGAGCGGCTCTCGACCGATCTCACGTCGCTCGGTCAAGGCATGGACAGACTGGCGGTCGTCCTGGAGATGACGGTGGCCGCCGACGGGCACATCGGAGACTCGGACGTGTACCGCGCGGTCGTGAGAAATCGGGCGAAGCTCGCCTACAACGCGCTTGCGGCGTGGCTCGACGGGAGGGCTGCCGTGCCGCCAAAGGTCGCGGCCGTCGCAGGCCTCGACGAGCAGCTGCGCCTTCAAAGTCGCGTGGCGCAGTCGATGCGGGCTGTTCGCCGCGAGCACGGCGCCCTGGCGCTCGAGACGATTCAGGCGCGGCCGATCTTCGAGGGCGACGTGCTCGCCGACCTTTTGCCCGACGAAAGCAACGTGGCCAAGCAGCTCATCGAGGACTTCATGATTGGCGCGAACGGGGTCACCGTTCGTTATTTGGCCAAGCAGGGCTTTCCGTCGCTGCGTCGCGTTCTGCGATCGCCGGAGCGCTGGACCCGCATCGTCGATCTCGCGGCCACGTTCGGCGACAAACTTCCTCCCGAGCCGAACGCGATCGCCCTGGAGGCATTTCTCGTGAAGCGCCGAGCGGCCGACGGCGTACGGTTCCCCGATCTTTCGCTCTCCGTCGTAAAGCTTCTCGGGCGAGGCGAATATGTCCTCGAGCTTCCAGGAGAGGCGGCGCCTGGTCACTTCGGGCTCGCCGTCAATGACTACACGCATTCGACCGCCCCGAATCGGCGCTTTCCCGATCTCATCACGCAGCGACTTCTGCACGCGGCGCTCGACCGGGCTCCCCTCCCGTATTCGGCGGACGAGTTGCGGACGTTGGCTCAGCGGTGCACGGAACAAGAGGACAGCGCGTCCAAAGTGGAACGGCAGGTCGCGAAGTCGGCGGGGGCACTCTTGCTCGTTTCGCGAATCGGTGAGCGATTCGATGGCATCGTGACGGGTTCATCGCAAAAAGGCACCTGGGTGCGAATTGCGCGGCCGGCCGTCGAAGGGAAGCTCGTTCGAGGGTTCGAGGGACTCGACGTCGGCGAAGCCGTCCAGGTGGAGCTCGTGAGCGCGGACGTCGATCGCGGCTTCATCGACTTTGCCAAGCGTTGAAGTTCAGGAGGGCTCGACGTCCTTCGGGCGCGGTCCTTGCTGGCAGTCGAGTCCCATGAGCCCTCACGAGACGCACCAGATTCATCCGCACACCCACGGTCCCGGTTGCGGTCACCCGATGGTGAGCCATGGAGGGCACCAAGACTTCGCACACGACGGTCACCTTCATCACGCCCACGAAGGCCACGTCGACGAGCATGCGATCGAGGTAAGCCCAGTAAACCCCAACGTCTGTACGCCGACCCACGCCTGCAGTCGGCACGCGGTCGACCACGCACATGGCGTCGGCTGCGGACATCATGCGCTTCCGCACGGAGACCACGTCGACTTCGTGGTCGACGGGCATCTGCATCACCCTTGCAGCGGCCACTGCGACGACCACGGCCCGGTGACGGTCACGTCCTAGCGCTTTGCCCCTCGCCGTCGGCGAGACGGTAGCGGATGGTCGCGGTTCGTGCGGCCTGGTTGATGCATGAGCGACGGACCATGAGTCACCTATGGGTCACGGTTTGTGACGCGGCAAAGGCTCGTATTTTCGAGCTCCGCCACGGCGATCCGTCCTGGCATGTCGTCGAGCTAGTAATGCACCCCGGTTCGAGAAGTAAGGCCAGCGGCCTCGTGGGCGACAGGTCCGGCAGCCGCTCCTCGGAGGGCGCGTCGGTGCACCACAACGCACTCGCGCCGGGCTCTTCGCCCAAAGAAAACGAGAAGGAGCACTTCGCCCATTCGCTGGTGATGACGCTCGACCAGGCCATGCGCGCGGCGCGGTTCGAGAAATGGATCCTGGTAGCGCCACCGCACTTCCTAGGTCTGATGAAGAAGGAGCTCACGGTCGAGCTCGAGAAGCACCTGGCGGCGACCGTCGACAAGGATCTCAATGATCTCGACGTCCACGCTTTGGCAGTGCGCCTGCGAGACGTGACGCAAATCGCGATGAGCGGGACCGCCGGCGTCCAGGAGAACCACCAAGCTCGCCGCTAGCGACAAGGCGAAGGACGTCGAAGACGTGCGCGCGAGCGGGGCGACGCGCATCACGAAAGCAGCGACGCATTCACGAAGAAAGGCGATAAAATCGAATGACATCCGCAAAAGAGACGCTTCATACGCTGAAGGAAATGCGCATGACCCCCACCGACCCGGCCCAGGACATCCGCTCGCGCAGAGTCGTGGATTCCGATGGCCAATCTCTCGGAAAGATCGACGGCCTGCTCGTCGACGACCAGGAGGAAAAGGTCCGCTTTCTCCGCGTGGAATTCGGCGGGTTTTTGGGAATCGGCGAGAAGAAGTCGCTGATTCCCGTCGAAGCCATCACGAAGATCGGCGACAAGGTGGTCACCGTCAACCAGACGCGCGAACGCGTAGTGGGCGCGCCCCTCTACGATCCTTCGCTCGTAGACGATCGATATTACGACAGCCTGTACGGCTACTACGGCTGGGCGCCTTACTGGGGGACCGGCTACGTCTATCCACCCTACCCGTACTATCCCTGAAACCGACGACGAACCCCCTGACCGAGGCGAACGTCATGTTCGCCCGGTCATTACGATGCTTTTGCGCCGGGAATCGCCTCTTCGGGCATCGGTCCCGACCCGGCTTTCGAAACCATATTTTCCTCGAGAAGCGCGGCACTCGCGATTCCGAACGCACCCCCGGCGATCGCCCCCGCAATCAGACCAGGGGCCCCGGCCACGGAGCCAAGCGCCGCCCCGGCAACCGCGGCCGCCGCGCCCCCTTCGATCTCGTGCTCAAGGTGGTGCTTCTGCGCTGCGGTCCTCTTTCTCATCTTCATGGACGCTACCCTTTCATTGACCCGCAGACACCCCTCTCCGCTTGCGGAGAGGGGCCGGGGGTGAGGTCTTCCGCAGGTGCTGCAAAGCGCAGAGCGCGAGCAGGTTCGCAGGTCCCGTTCAAACCACCGCCCCATACTCGCGGGCCCAATAACGGGCGTCGAATTCTTCCTTCGTGATCTGCACCTCGCCGCGGGGCGTATTCTTTACGTAGGCCGCCGGACTGCCGGGCACCCTTTGCTCGCGCACGGTGGTGGTCGCGATCTCCGTCCGAGCCTCCGGATGCTCGTCGAACCACTCTTGGTAAGCCAGTTTCAAGTAGAGGGGGGTCCTATCGGCCATCGCTCTAACTTTGGGCCGACCCATCAATCTGTCAAATCGATTGAGCGATGGAGGACGGTCGAAGATATTGCGCGTCCAATGTTTGGCTCTCCGGCACCGCAGTTGCACCGACAAGTTCAGAGGTTCCGAATGCAGAACAAACACCGAACGACCCCGAATGCCGCCGCGCCTGCCCTCGACTCGGCCTCCGCCATTGCGCGTGAGGCCCACCCGGCCGCCTTTCGTCGCCGCGACGCGACCGGACATCTGGACCCGGTATATGCGGCCGGACTACGCGCCGTCGAACGAGAAACCGAGCCTGCGGAAGCGCCGAATCCAGACGCATTCCTTCATGGCATGTCGAGCGCGGATCCGCTCGCCGAAGAAATGGGCGAGAGCTTCGTGCGAGTTGCGCTCAGTGGCGAAGACGACGGCGAGGACGACGCCGCCGTCACCGAGGAGTTCGGAGGGCCGTTCGTCGTGACGACCGGCGAAACCGAGTTCGCCGGGGGGACAGACCCATCGAATCCGCCAAGCGCGACGCGCGAACCGTTTCCGAAGTCCTAAACTACCCGATCGGACCAGGCAGGGCTCGCACGAAGGCTGCATGAAGCAGGGCGAGGCCACATACCGATGCAAACGCCGCTTCAGATCACTTTCCGAGCCATGACCCAGTCGGACGCGCTGGCGCTGCATCTCCGGCAGCGCGGCGACAGGCTGGACCGTATTTCCGATCGAATCGTCTCATGCCATGTGGTCATCGAGTTGGCGGGCCACCACCATCGCCACGGCGATCGTTTTCATGTTTCGATTCACCTCGGCCTTCCCGGCCACGAGTTGATGGTGAACCATGCGCCGCTGGAGGACCGGGAGGCCTCCACTGCGTATGCCGCGGCCGACATTGCCTTCGACGAAGCCGAGCGCCGCCTCGAACAGTGGGTCGCGCGTGGGCGCGATGGTCGTCGAGACGGGGAAACGGTCGGCTGAAGCCTCTTCCGTCGCCAAATTCTCTCAGGGCGGCTCGCGCGCCATGGCCTCGTGCAGCAACGACACGACCCGTTCGACGCCGAACGGCTTCTCGAGGACGGGGACCGGCAGAACCACCTCGGGATCCCCCGGTCGACGGGAGAAATCGCCGCTCATCAAGATGACGCGGCTGGCCTGGGCTGGGTCGCGGGCGCTCAGACGGGCGTGAAAAGCGACGCCCGTCATCCTGGGCATCCGGACGTCGCAGAGGATGAGGTCAAAGCACTGGCCGGCGGCGAGCCGGTCGAGCGCTTCAAGAGCCTCCGTAAGGCCCACGACGTCGTGTTGCGCTTGAAGAGCCTCCTCCAGCGCCAGACAGATGTCGGGCTCGTCGTCGATGATCAGGAGACGGCCCCTCTGCTTGAACGCGGGCTCCGTCACCGCCAAGGCCGGCGCGCCGTTCGATGTCGGGCGCACGACGCCGGGAAGCACGACACGAAACGTGCTTCCTTTCCCCGGTTCGCTTTGCACGGTGATTTGCCCATCGAGCGAGGCCACGATGGAGTGGCACAACGAGAGGCCGAGCCCCGTGCCTTCGTTCAGTGGCTTGGTGGTGAAGAACGGGTCGAAAACGAAAGCCAAGTGCGCCGCGTCAATCCCCGAGCCCGTGTCGCGGATCTCGATGACCGCGCGTCCCTCGCAATCGGTGTGACCCGAGATACGAATCGCGTTCTCCGCAGCGGCGCCGGGCGCAATCGCCTGGATGGCATTGAGCAGCAGATTCAGAAACATTTGCCCGAGCCGCGCCTCATTGGCCCAAACCGGCGGAAGGGCGTCATAGTCTTTCAGGAGCAGCGCCCGGTGGCGGATTTCGTTCGAAGCCAGCGCAATCGCCGTGTCGAGGGCCCGCCTCGGATCGACGACGCCAATGGTCTCGTCGTCGGCTCGAGAGAATGCCTTCAAATCCCGCACGATGAGCCGCACGCGCTCGACCCCCTCGTGCGCGCGCGCCACTTGGCGGCACAACCAGTCCGTCCGCTCGCGATCCTTCTCTTCGCCCTCCCCGAGCGGGTGCTGCAAGCGGGCGTTCAAGAGATCGAGGCTCGTCATGACGTATGCGAGGGGATTGTTGATCTCGTGCGCAACGCCTGCGGCCAGCGTTCCGAGCGACGACATGCGGTCGGCGAGGAGCAGTCGGGCCTGCATTTGCGCTCGCTCCACGGCGATCGCGGCGCTCTCTCGGCGCTGCTCGGTCAAGTCGGTCATCACGAGGCAGTGTGTGAGACCGCCTTCCCACTTCAAGGCCACCACGGCGAGTCTCACGAGAGCGGGCTCTTTGCCGCAAGGCGCCTTCAGCCAGATCTCACCCTCGCTGCGGCTATCGGTCCCCGAGGCGATCAGCGCCTGAAGACACCCCCAGTTCCCCTCGTGCACGAAGCGAGAGATGGGATTTCCGATGGTCAATTCTATTCGGGCGCCGAGGATCGCGGCGAATCGCGCGTTGCAATACGTAACAATCCCCTTGTCGGTGACGGTCGCAACGCCCTCGCTCATCGCTTCCATCAACACCCGGTAGCCGTGCTCGGCTCCTTCGAGCGTAAAGACCCGATCGCCCGCCGGCCCTCCGACCACGACAGCGTCCACTTCGCCGGCACGGATCGCGGCGAGGGACTGCTCGGCCTCTTCGAGTCGGGCACGCAGCGTTCGACTTGCAGGCGTCCCTCTCCGCGCGCGTGTGGGCGCGGTAGCCCGTTCGACGAGCTTCGTCATTCCTCAACCCCCATGAATATCGAGAGCGTGCAGCACCTTGTCCACTTGAGCCAGGTCCCCGATGATTCGCCGCCGCGGGATAGGCGAGATCCTCAGCAGCGTCGGGACGGCGACGATCTGCTCTTCGTGAGCGAGCCCCGGTGACTGGTAGAGGTCGACCACTTCGATCCGATACCGGCCTGCCAGGTATCGGTCGCAGATGTCCTTCAGATTCGCGATCGCCCGTTGCGAGCGCGGTGTGAAACCGGAGATGAAGAGTCGCAGCACATACTCGGGATCGGTCGGCGGCATCTCGTCCGCAAACGCTCGTGATGCGGCGGTCATCCCTGCACCGGGCGGGACTTGAGCTCGAGACCCACGAGCACGCGTTCGAGATTCGAGAGATCGCCGATGATCTTCTTGATGGGCACCGGCAGCCGCCGAACCAGCGTGGGCAGCGCGACGATTTGATCGGCGCTGGCACGCCGGGGATCGGCCAGAAGGTCCACGATGGTGATGGAATAGCGGCCGCGCAGATGAACCTCGCAGGCGCGTTTGAGGTTGGCCAGTGCCACCCCGCCGCGCGGGGTCTTGCCGGCCACGTAAAGGCGCAGCTCCCAGAAGTCGCGCGCGTCGCCGTCCGCCAGAGCACTCCCACCGCCCGCCGGCAGGGCCATAGGGTCCCGGCAGGTGGAGAGCGATTGCTCTTTCAAGCGGCTCATGCGGCGCCAGGGCGTCTGCTAGACGTCTTGGGGGCGCGGGCGCCGTTGTTGGGGACGCGGGCGCCGTTGTTGGCGACGCCTCCGCCGTTGGCTGCGTCGTGTCGCTGTTGTGCCTCACGAGCGGACCCGGTGACGAACCCCGCGGCGTCGCGATAGACGCCGACCAGCATGAGGCCCCCATCGGTGATGACAAACTCCCGGATTTGGTTCGAGTGTGCCGTGCCTCGCGACTTGCGGACGCTAATCGCCCGATTCCGCTCGCCGGCCACCTCGAAGCTCTGGAGCACGATCCATGTGTCAATCAAGGACGAGACCCCCGCGTCGGAGTCCGCGTGCGATCCGTCGGCCGCGAGGGTCCCTTGCGCGCTCGTAAGGAGGGCAGTGATGCCCTTGGTCTTCAAGTGATCCACGAGGCGGGTCATCATCGCGCGGATTGCGCTCTTGTTGCCCACCGCGCCGAAGTCGGTGACGGGATCGAGGATGACGGTCGCCGGCTCGAACTCCTCGATGCTCTGATAAATCCTAAAGAGGTGCCTCTCGAGTCCGAAACCCGACGGTCGTGTGGAGATGATGCGGAGGATTTTCTTTTTTTCCATTCCCGCCAAGTTGAGCCCGATCGAGTTCATATTGCGGATGAGCTGCGCCGGCGACTCCTCGAAGGAGAAGAAGAGCGCGGGCCGTTCGCGGCTGCACGTGGCTGCGAAGAGCGCCGCGACGCTCGTCTTTCCCGTACCGGAGCCGCCGGCTACCAAAATACTCGAGCCGCGGTGGTAGCCGCCCCCGAGCATCTGGTCGAGCTCGCGGTTGCCGCTGGATATGCGCTCCGTCGAGGCCTCGTGAACGAGCTCGAGGGACGAAAGCGGGAGGACCGAAAACCCGTAATCGCCGATGAGGAACGGGTATTCATCGCTGCCGTGCCGAGCGCCCCGGTACTTCACGACGCGCATGCGCCTGGTCGAAATCTGATCTTCGACTCGCAGGTCGAGGAGGATCACGCAGTCGGACACGTACTCCTCCAGGCCGTTGCGCGTGAGCGACCTCTCGCCGCGCTCGGCGGTGACGACGGCGGTCACCCCCTTGTCCTTCAACCACCGAAAGAGCCGGCGCAGCTCGGAGCGCAAAATGTCTTTGTTGCCGAGTCCCGCGAAGAGGACCTCGATCGTGTCGAGCAAAACCCGTTTGGCGCCGACGGCGTCGATCGCGTGGGCGAGCCGGATGAAAAGACCGTCCAAGTTGTAGTCGCCCGCCTCCTCGAACTCCGAGGGCTCGATCAGCACGTGGTCCACGATCAGTTTTTTTTGTGCGATGAGGCCAGGCAGGTCGAATCCGAACGACGCCACGTTTGCCGCCAACTCGTCGCTGCTCTCCTCGAATGTGAAGATCGCGCCTGGTTCGCCGTATTGGGTGGCGCCGCGGACGAGGATCTCCAGCCCCAAGACCGTCTTTCCGCAGCCAGCGCCGCCGCACACCAGCGTCGGGCGGCCGCGGGGCAGGCCGCCGGAGGTCAACTCGTCGAGGCCCGCGATGCCGGTGGGCGCTTTGCCGGGTTGGACCGAGGCGCTAGAATCGGGTGCTGCTGCGGTGCGGGTCTTTGTCATCGAAGCGCCAGGGCGGCCGCTCGGGAGCGTTGGTGGCGCTTTAGAGCCCGTAGGGAATAAAGCCCCAAGCACCGTTCATGCCCGCGAACGAACGGTGGACGCCAGCCAGGCTGCCATCGGCAACGAAAACCGTACTCGTTCGCGCGTGGGAGGCGCGAAGAACTCCGGTCCAACGTGGAGCCATCATAGCCGCGCGGATGGCCACCTCGGGCAATCGGTTGCATTCGGCAAAGTGTGGTCATGCAGATTGCGAAAATGGGAGGGTAGAGACGCGGGCCCCGGAGTCCGTGCTTTCGCATTCGGATGCACTTCTGCTCCGCTTGCCGATCCGCGAGAAAGGGCGCGGGGCTTCGAGAGGCCTGGCACGCGCCCTGCATTGCGCCCCGCGTCAGAGGGTCTACGCTGCCGTGATGCTCTACGATTTTCTCTTGGCCAATTCCGAGGAGACGCTGGCGCGGGCTCGGAAGCGCGTCGCCATGAGAAGCGCGCCGGTGGCGACCGAAGCAGAGCTGAACGCGGGCCTCCCGATGTTCTTGGACCAACTGGTGGAGGCACTGCGTCTCGCGGTGTCAAGCCGAGATGTCAATCACGATTCCATTACGAAGACTGCCCGGCAGCATGGGATGAACCTTTTGCATCAGGGGTTTACAGTGGCGCAAGTGGTCCACGACTACGGAGATCTCTGCCAGGTGATTACGGAACTGGCGGTGGAGCAAAACGCCAGTGTTTCGACGGCAGAGTTTCGTACCCTGAACCTTTGCCTCGACGACGCGATTGCGGGGGCGGTCACGGAGTATTCCGAGGAGCGGGAGCGTTCGATCCGGGACGAGGGTCGCCAGCGGGAGCGAACGGTCCGGGACGAAGGCATCGAAAGGCTCGGCAGTCTGGCCCACGAGCTCCGGAACCTACTCGGTTCCGCGATGCTTTCATTCGACAGTATCAAGAAGGGGATCGTCGCGCCCGGTGGCAGCACGAGCATGCTGCTCGCTCGAAGCCTGATGGGCCTTCAACGGCTCGTCGATCGCTCCCTCGCGGACGTGCGCCTCGACGTAGGGATACCGGCGCTCGAACGGGTTCTCGTGGCCGAGATCGTCGAAGAGGTCGAGATCGGCGCCTCGGCGCAGGCGAAATCCCGGGAGATTGCGCTCGCGATCACTTCGGTCGACGCGACCGTCGCCGTCGAGGCCGATCGACAAATCCTCTCGGCGGCCGTCGCCAACTTGCTTCACAACGCCTTCAAGTTCACGCCGAAAAAGGGCCACGTTTCGCTCATCGCCCACACGACCGCGGACCGCGTTCTCATCGACATCGAGGACGAATGCGGCGGCCTTCCGCCGGGGAAGGTCGAAGAGCTATTTCGGCCGTTCGCGCAGCGAGGGAAAGATCGCACCGGCCTTGGCCTCGGCCTTTCTATTTGCCTCAAAGCCGTCAAGGCGATGCGAGGAGATCTTCGGGTTCTCGACGTACCCGGCAAGGGTTGCGTCTTCACGATCGACCTCCCGAGGCAATCCCCCATTGCCACCGCTCGAATGTAGGTCGTGAACGGAGAGCTCCGACGAGCGGTTCGGATCCTGCACGCAGCGAGAGCATGCAGAAAGTAAACACCGTGGTAGCCGTGTACGGTACGCATCCGCAAGCAGAAGAAGCGGTTCGTGCTCTCCAGAGCACCGGCTTCGACCTGAAGAAGCTGTCGATCGTCGGGAAGGACTACCACACGGAGGAGCATGTCGTCGGCTTCTACAACGCAGGCGATCGAATGAAATTCTGGGGGAAGCGGGGCGCCTTTTGGGGCACCTTCTGGGGAATGCTCTTCGGTTCCGCCCTCTTTCTCATCCCTGGCGTCGGTCACCTCATCGTGTTGGGCCCACTCGTGGGATGGATTGTCGGCGCACTGGGCGAAGGCGCCGTCATCGGCGGTATCACCGCTCTCGGTGCAGGGCTCTACAGCATCGGAATCCCCAAAGACAGCATCTTGAAGTACGAGACGGCGCTCAAGGCCGACCAGTTCGTCGTCGTCGCAAATGGCAGCCTCGACGACGTGAGCACCGCCAAGCGTGTCCTCGAGAGGACTGGACCCATTTCGGTCGACGAGCATCGCGTCTAAGCATTCGTCGCATCGTATTGTGAACCGGCTGGTCCACTATTAAACCTCACCCCCCGGTCCCCTCTCCGCTTGCGGACCGCTTGCGGAGAGGGGGAGCAGCTCCGGTTATCGCGATACCCGCAGACACCCCTCTCCGCTTGCGGA
>CAZVPE010000196.1:0-11366 GCA_964628155.1 uncultured Polyangiaceae bacterium
CGCGTGAAACCCTTCACGCAAATCGCACGCAAATCGAGAGGACCCCGCACACGCGTGTCGCGATGAAGGTTCAAGCGAGCGGCCGCGAACCCGCATATAGGGCCTGCCATCGGTGGACCCGGAAGAGGGTCGATGAGAAGATTGCCGGCGCCGGCGCGCCCAGCGGGTTTGCTATTGCTCGTAGCCGCGCTGTCGCGGTCCTTACCGTCCTATGCGGAGCGCCCGAACCTAGAGCCCCCGAAGCCGGTGTCCACGCTGGATGTGCCGTACCCCACGGGTGGAAGCGGGGACGAGCGCGTGCTCTTGGAGCTCACCATCAACGCGACGGGCCGCGTCACGTTCGTCTTCGTGCTTCGGGGACGTGAGCCGTTCGCGAGTGCCGCGACGAGCGCGGCGAAGGGCTGGACGTTCGAAGCCGCCCGGAGCGATGGCATGGCCGTCAGCGCGCGCATTCGCGTGGACCTGGCGTTTCACCCGGAGCGCGACGCCCCAACTCCCTCTGCACCGGAAAATGCGCCGCCCGCTCCGCTACCGAGCTCCCCTGCCGCGAGCTCCGGCAAAACTGTGCTGGCTGCACAGGGAAGGCCAGAAGAGGTTCGGGTACTCGGGATCAAAACCGAGCCGACGGTCGTACGCCTGTCGGAAGCCGTGGCTCGTGAAATTCCTGGCGCCCTCGGCGATCCCTTGCGCGCCATTGACGCGCTGCCAGGCATGACGCCGATCACGAGCGGCGTGCCGTACTTCTACGTGCGCGGCGCGCCGCCCACGAGCAACGGCTACTTCATCGACGGCGTGCGAGTCCCGTTGCTCTTCCACTCGAGCCTCGGCCCGAGCGTCATCCATCCCGGCTTGATAGATCACGTGGACTTCTATCCGAGCGCTTCGCCCGCTCAGTACGGAGGCTTTGCGGGCGGGATCATTGCCGGTGCCACGCGCGAACCAGCCGCCCGGCCACATGGCGAGGGCAACGTGCGCCTCTTCGACGCCGGCGCTCTCTTGGAATCGCCGTTCGCGGAGGGTCGTGGGAACGCGCTCGTCGCGGGTCGTTACGGATTCCCCTGGCTGGTGCTCGGGCTCGTGTCGCCTAATCAGAAGATGGGGTACTGGGACTATCAGACGCGGGCCACGTGGAAGTTCGGCGAGCGCGATGAAGTGGGTCTCTTCGCGTTCGGAAGCCATGACTACCTGGCCCACGTCGAACCGCCGACCGATAGCGTCGTCGAGGACCTCTCCGCCGACTTTCATCGGCTCGATGCGCGGTACGACCATGACCTCGGCGGAGGAAGTCGTGTCCGCGTCGCGTCGACCGCCGGCTGGTCGTCGGTCGGGGCGTCGCCGTTGTACGTGGATGACTGGATGGTGGCGACGCGGCTCGAGGCGGACTTCCGAATAGACGGGGCCTTCCGGCTCCGGACGGGCGCGCAGGGGCAGTTCGACTTGTACTCGCTCTCGACTTCCGCAGCGACCATCGCCGCCAGCGGAGTGCCGGCAAGCGCAAGCCCGCCGCCCAGGAACGCTACGGCAGGTGCGTATGCAGACACCGTCTGGAGGCCTGCCGAGCGGGTCGAGGTTGTTTCCGGCGCGCGATTCGACGTCTTCGCTTCATCGCGCAGCGCCGCGACGGGCAGCGTCCCGGCCGCGGAGCCGAGGATCTCCGCCCGCATAGGGCTGACTCCATTCCTCGACTGGCTTTCAGCGTTTGGGCTCGCGCATCAGTACCCCGCCCTTCGTGTTGGTGTGGCGCCCGGTGACACGCTGTCGGTACCCGGATTCTCGGCGGGGAGCGTCCGCTTGCAAACCAGCGCGCAGGGAAGCCAGGGGGTCGAGCTTCGCCTCCCTGCCGACATCGTCGTGACGGCGAACGTGTTCGGAAGCGTAACCCACGGGATGACGGACCTTACAGCGGCATGCAGCTCGAGCAGCACGGGGACGGGCGCATTGGGATTGGCGACGATGAACGCTCCCATCGTGTACACCTGCAGGGACCACGCGGTGGACGGCGAGGCGTACGGCGTCGAGCTCTGGGCACGCAGATCGCTCACCAAGAACATCGCTGGGTGGCTCTCGTACACCATCTCTCGCAGCACGCGCGAGGCCCACTACTCCAACAACGGAGTCGACAACGTCGTGAAGGTCGTGAGCGAGTACGATCGCACGCACGTGCTCAGCGCTATCGCGGCCTACGACCTGGGCGCGCGCTGGCGGGCAGGCGCGCGATTCGTGTTCTATACGGGCTCGCCGTATTCGGCCATGTCCGGCGGCAACCCCGTTCCGCCGATTAACGCGTTCCGCTACCCGGACTTTTATCGCGCGGACGTGCGACTCGAAAAACGATGGATCCTTGGGGAGGAATCGCACCTGTCCGTCGTGTTCGAGGTGCAGAACGTGACGCTCACGCGTGAGGCGAACTCGCTAGCGTGCGAATCGATGAGCAACCCCGCAACGAGATCGATGCCGGACAAGTGCAACGTCGCCTTCAACGGACCCATCACGATCCCGAGTGTTGGCTTGGAAGGGGCTTTCTGACCCCCTCCACGCGAGACGGGAACGCGGTCACGGCCACGAGAGGAAGATTGTTCTGAAGGGTAGGTGCTCGGCGGGCGAATAGACTGAAAGAGATGCGACCCCTGCCCCTAGCCGCGTTCCGACGGCGTATCTTGTCTCTCAGAGCGCTGGCCGCGGGGGCATCGATCGTCCTTTCTTCTTCTGAGGCAACGGCCGATCCTTGCGCCATCGAGCTTCGCGGAGTGGACTTGCCCCCCGCCTGGGACGAGTCGCTCAGGCAGCTCCGCAACGAGCTGGAAAACCGCCCTGGCATCGACCGGTGCGCCCGCATCGAGGTCAGTCGCACACCCACGGGGGCTCGAGTCGACATCGTCCTCGAAGATGGTCGTTCGACTTCGCGGCGCGTTGCGGCATCGGCCGAACTTCCCGTCGTCGTCTTGTCGCTTGTGATCGTGCCGTCGGACGGCCTCGACTCGACCTCCAAGGAGGATCGTGCGAGCGCGGGGGCCAAGGCTGCCGCGTCGGCGTCATCGGACCCCAAGCGGGCATGGCCATCCCCCCCGGCCGTCCTTCTCGCCGCTCCTGCCGAGGCTGCGCCTCGATTGGCTACACCGGACCGGCTCCCGCGTCCGGCGTCGAATGCCGGTGCGCCACTCCGCTTCGATGTCGCCGCCAGCGGCGGCGCACGTTTCAGCGGTAAGCCGGGAGTGGGCGCCGGAGGCGCCGCCGAGGTCACTGTGGGTCATTGGATCATCGGCGTGGCTGGCCGATGGGAATCGACCGGCGGTGCGTCGTCGAGCGCCCGGACGCCTGCCTACAGCGTCACGACGGTGGACCTCGGGGTTGAGTTGGGAAGGCGGTTCGAGTTTGGGCGCAAGGTCGCGCTCGCCCTGGTCGGGGACGCCAGCATCGCGTCCGTCGCCCAGGACGCGCTCGCGCCGAACAACGCACAGCCTCTGCGCAACGCCCGTGTTGCGCGCGTCGGCGCGGCGGCGCGGCTCGACGTGCGAGACGGGTCGACCTTACAGCCGTTCGTCGCCGCGGATGCGAGCCTCGACGTCGCGACGGACTCCGCCAACAATCTCCCCGTGAGCTCCGCGCTGCTCCCGACGTGGAGCGCGGGCATGGCCCTGGGACTTCAGGCACAAATTTGGCCATGAAGACGCAACGAAAAGCGCGTCCGAGCGGAGCCCTCGAGACCTCGGCGTCGGACGCCCTCCTGTTCTCGCAGCTGGCCGCGGGAGACGTCGGTGCGCTTGGGGCGCTCTACGATCGGCACTTCGCCGCCGTGCAGCGCTTCGTCACACGCGCGACGAGCGGAGCAGAAGACGTCGACGACGTCGCGCAGAACGTGTTCCTGATCGCCGCGAAGCTTGCGCCGCGCTACGACGGGCGGACCAGCGCGCGTCCCTGGCTCCTGGGGATCGCCGGACGTCTCATCCAGCGTCGCGGACGACGCCTAGGCCAGATGGCGCGTCTCCTCGGACAATGGGCCATGGTTTGCCGGCCCAGCCTCGAGCCGCAGCGTCAGCTTGAGGCTCGGAACGCGCTGGACCGTGTGCAAGCTGCGCTCGCACGCATGTCTCTGGCCAAGCGCCTTGTGGTCTTGATGAGTGAAGTCGAGGGGATGACCGGCCCCGAGATCGCGGCGGCGCTCCAGATCCCGCTCGGAACGGTCTGGACTCGGCTGCACGCGGCGCGCCGAGAGCTACGAGCAAGCATCGAGCCGGAGGAGCCATGAAGCAGCGCCTGGGCTGCGAAATGAGGTTCGACCCTGAAGCCCTCCGCGATGGGCGATTGAGCGGGGATGCTCGCACACGGTTCGAGCGGCACCTGCGAACGTGCGCGGCGTGTCGAGCCGAGACGAAGTCGCTGGAGACCGTCGCTCTCGCGCTGCGTGCGCTGCCCGCAGCGACGGATGGCGAGCTCGAATTTCGCCGAAAGCGTCAGCGACTTCTCGCCTCGTACAGCGAGAGCATCGTGGCCGGCTTGGGGGAGCCTGTATCCCGCCGCCGGGTGCCCTGGCTTGTTGCCGGTGTGACCTGTGCGCTCCTGCTGGTGGCTTCGGTGCGTGGTCTCCGATCGCACGGGCGCGGCAACGGCGCAGATGCCGTCATTGTGACGTCCAATGGAGCCGCGTCGTGGACACGCTTGCGTGACGGCGCGCTCACGCGCGTCCGGCTGGAAGATGGCGACGTCCAGCTGCGGGTCGACCACTCCGACCCTTCGGCGAGACTTGTGGTGACGCTTCCGGACGGCGAGATTCAGGACATCGGGACGGTGTTCGAGGTGCGTGTAGAGGGCCACGTGACGCGAGCGGTGACCGTCACTGAGGGCATGGTCGTGCTCACGCTGCGAGACCAGGTGCCCGTCGCGCTGGCGAGCGGACAGTCGTGGGAGGTAGCGCCCGCGCCGTCCGCCCTGACATCAGCGGCGCCCACCGCGGCCGCGAGCCCTGTAGCGCCCCAACTTCCAGCTGCGGAAACCAAGCGACCCCATGCTCCCAAGCCTCTCTCGCGGACGGACGCTGCATCCAAGGTGTTCCGCGAGGCCGTGGATGCACTGAACCACGGTCGCTTCGACAGCGCCGCGAGCCAGCTCCTCGATTTCTGTTCCCATCAACCGGCCGATGCGCGAGTCGAAGACGCCGTGTACCTGAGGATCGTCGCGCTTCACAGAGCCGGGCACGAGGCAGAAGCGAAGAATACCGCCGAAGAGTACTTGAAGGCCTACCCCTCGGGCTTTCGACGCCACGAAGTCGAGAAGCTGACACGCGCGCGGCCATCGTCGGAGCGGTGAACCTCGCGACACGCTGTAGCACGCAAGTTCGACTTGCGTCCGCACCCCTCATCGCCTCGAGCGAGTACGGCTCGGGGCGTGGGACGGAACATGTAGCGCATCCACGACCGTCGGCTGGGCGTACGCGAAGCGCAATCCCGCTCGGAGCGCCCGCGAGGACGGGGGCAAGGTCCTACCGCTTCGCGTCGGCGGCTTTCTCTGCGCGCGCCGCGCCGATAGCCGTCTTCACATGCTTCTGCTCCTCAGGTGGCGGCAGCACGGCCTTCATACCCAAGGAGTGAATCCAAAGCTCACGGCACCATCCCTTGGTATGGTAGAGGTGCTCGTCTTCCTGATCCTCGATCGTTGCGCACGCGGTCTTCAGCGCTTCGCCCGACGGCCCAGCGAGGTGCTCGGAACATTTTGCAAGAAGCTCCCAGTCGGCGTGATCCTTTGTCTCCGCGAGCAGCACGCACTCGCACGCGACGAGCTCGGCCCCGGCGGGATCTCCGGCCGCGAGTGCCATCTTCATCGCCTCGACCAAGGCGCCGCCATTGTGGCGGACGACGGCTCGTCCCGGCGTTTCCTTCCCGGGGTCAATATGCATCGCTTGGCAGACGGTCTCGAGCGCCCTCACGTGCTTACGCGTCTCCCCAAGATACTTTTCCCACTCCTCCTTCAGTCCCGCGTTCTGCGCGCACGTGACCGCCGTCACATAGACCTTCACGCCGCCCATCTCGTGCTCCAGTGACTGCAGCACGAGCTCTTCGACCTGCTTCATCTTCATTTTCTGTCTCCCTTCCATCGTTCCCTGCATGACCGCGGTCACACCGCGGGCGGATCCATCTCCCGCTCAAAATGGCGATGCTTCGCGATCGCCTTCGCAAATTCGGGCAACCCTGAGGTGGCCGATGATTTTTTTAGAGGAACGACAGGCCCAAGGTCGTCGTGGGATACCCGAGGCGAAGGGTTATCGCGGAAAAGGCGCCGAGGTGAAGCCGACCACCAATCGCGAGCGTAGGAAGAATTCCCAAGTCGGAGGGGGCCGAGCACCCCGTGCCATCAACTGGAGTACATCCGTCGAACCACCCCTTGTAAAGATAGGCCCCGCCTTCGCCAAAGAAGCTGAAGCTGTGAAACACGAAGATATTGAACTGGGCGGCGACCGGTAAAATAAGGTAATTGGCGCCGCATTCGCTGCCGAAATAGCAGTTTTCATAGTGCACGACGTCGCCGCCGAAGCTGATTGCCAGGCTGTCTGAGACCGGACCAAGATGACCGACGAGCAGCGGCACCCCCAGGCGCACGCCCCCCCCATAGCCTGCGGCACCGTAGACATTGTCCGGGCCAAATGTAAAATGGGGTTCTATTTCGATAGGATATTCAGCACGTTCGTCGTTGAAGCGGGAGCCGCCTTCCACGCGAACGACGACGTCGGCCTTGGCGATAGACGGTGTGCTCGCCACCACCAATGAGAACAGAGAAACCGTAAGCGGAAGCTCGAGCTTGTTTGGCATCACCTAGGATTGTGCAATCGACGAGCCACCGCGTCGGCGGCAGGACGCGAACACCGTTTTTCAGCAGTGCGTGCTTCAGGACAAGCACCCCAATCGCAACAGAGATGACCCGAATATGGTGTCCATTCCAACGCGCCCGGCCAGCTTGGAGAAAAGCCTCGAGGATCGCGGCGACGGCGCAAGAACGATGTCAGAATCATCCACTCACTTGTTCTTTTTGAGATTCTTGTTTGCTATGAATCCGGCGATGGGCCCAGCAATCACGTGTACACGCGCGCGCAATCGAGGTTCCGGCCAGCAAGTAGCGTTCCCTAGGGATGCCATCGAGTGATCGAAGTCTATTTCTGGCGCGTGGTCGCCGGATTGTGGCAGCTTGCGCATGCGGAAGGCCGATTGTGACAATGTGCACCGGAGAGTGGGTCCGTCCTTCGTGCTTCCGGCCGACCTCGCCTGGTCGCCAGAGGAAAAGCGGCCAAGGCTACAAGCGAACTCGACGCCAGCCAGTCGCATCGAGGATATCCAGCTTCTCGTTCGAGAACGTGCCCGCGGCGGTCCGCTTGGCGCCAGCTCCAACCGCGAAAAACGCCCGTTCTCGCCGCACGATCGCCAGACCGGGGTAGGCGGCGCGGTCTGGCCCTTTCTCGGACTCCAGGACCGACTCCGAGCAGGGAAGAAGCGTTCCCCGGGACTGAACGAAAGTGCTGCTGGATTCGCCTCACATCGAGGGTATTAGAGAACCCTACAATGGCTTCCAGGGCCCAAACCGATGAGCTTCTGACCGTCGGCGATGCGGCCGACATCCTGCGGTTGTCGGTCGGGATGTTCGCGTGCTGCACGCCAAGCGACAGCTTGAAGCGATTCGGACCCCGCGTGGGTACCGGTTGTTTCGGCGCAGCAACTACGCGATCTACATGCTCGATGCGACGGGGCACGTTGTCACATCTCACGGCCAAGCGTGCAGCGCACGCGGAGCGACACGCCATGGAGCAGCGCGATCAGGCCGGCCAGAAGGAGGCGCTGTAATGCCGGCGCCCGATCCGGTCGCCGACTCGATTTTTGCCGGCGGTGAGATCGCCGCCGCGACCGCGCGTGCGCTCGACTGGTCGCGGACGGCGCTCGGGTCCCCGACGACGTGGCCGCACGCGCTCCGCAGCGCTGTGCGCACGATGCTCCACACACGCCAGGCGACGAGCATCTTTTGGGGCTCGGAGTACGTGAACATCTACAACGACGGCTTCGTGCCGCTGCTCGGCGGGAAGCACCCCGCCGCGATGGGGCAGAGCGCGCGCCAGGTGTGGAGCGACGCGTGGCCCGTCGTCGGCGAGCTCCTGGAGAGGGTGCTCACGCGCGGCGAAGCGGTCCTCTTCGAGGAGGCGCTCGTGCCGATCGTTCGCGGCGGGCGGCTCGAGGACGCGTGGTGGAATTACAGCTACTCGCCGCTGTTTGACGACGATGGGCAGCTCGCCGGCATCCTCGTCGTCGCGACCGAGACCACCGCCGCTGTTCGCGCTCGCAAGCAGCTCGAAGCGGCGAAGGCCGAGGCGGAGCTCGCGCGCGCCGAGCTTCACGGCATCTTCATGCAGGCGCCGTTTCCGATCGCGCTCCTGCGTGGCGCGGAGCACCGCTTCATTCTTGTAAACGGACCCTACCGCGCGCTCGTCGGGCGCGAGGTCGACGGGCGCACGCTCCGCGAAGCGTTCAGTCAAGAAGAGGTCGGCTATTATCTGCCGCACCTCGATCGCGTGTTCGCGACAGGCGAGCCCCTCATCCTACAAGAAGCGGCGCTGCGGCTCCCCGATGCAAGCGGCGTGGTGCGCGATCGCTTCATCGACGTTGGCTACTACGCGTGGCGCGATTTCGCCGGCGCGGCCGCGGGCGTCCTCGCCGTCATCCACGACGTGACCGACAAAGTCGACGCGCGTCTCCGCGAGTCGCGCTTGCGCTCGGCCGCCGAAGCGGCGAACCGCGCGAAGGACGAGTTCCTGGCCATCGTCTCCCACGAGCTCCGTAACCCGCTCTCCCCAATTATCACGGCGCTGCGCGTGATGGAGCTGCGCGGCCTGCAGGGCGGAGAGCGAGAGCGCGCGGTGATCGGGCGCCAAGTCGAGCACCTGACGCGGGTCGTCGACGATCTGCTGGACGTCTCGCGCATCGCCAACGGCAAGGTGCCCCTCGCGACGAAAGTCGTCGAGGTGGCCGATGTAGTCGCAAGCGCGATCGAGGTGGCGAGCCCGATGCTCGAGGAGCGGAGGCACCGACTCCGAGTCCGCGTGCCGCGCCCTGGGCTCCCGGTGCGCGTGGACGTCGAGCGGATGACGCAGGTCCTGTCCAACCTGCTGACGAATGCCTGCAAGTACACGGACGCCGGCGGCGAAATCCGCATAGAGGCGGGCACCGAAGGAGGGGATGCTGTGCTCCGTGTGCGCGACACGGGCATCGGAATCGAGGCGGGAATGCTCGCGAGCGTCTTCGATTTGTTCACGCAAGAGCGCCAATCGTTGGACCGATCCCGAGGTGGGCTGGGACTGGGGCTCGCCATCGTACGGAACCTGGTTCGGATGCACGGCGGAAAAGTGACGGCCGAGAGCGAGGGACGCGGAAAGGGTGCGACGTTCACGGTGCGCCTACCGCTCTCCGAGACCATGCCGGACGCAGCGCAGGAAGCGGCCACACAACCATTCGCGGCTGCGTCACGCTCCGACGCGCGGCGCGTTCTCATCGTCGACGACAACCATGACTCGGCCGAGATGCTCGCCGAGATGCTTGGGGTCATCGGTCACGTCACGGAAATCGCGGACGACGGGCCATGCGCGCTTGTCATGGCCGAGCGGTTCACTCCACAAGTCGTGCTGCTTGACATCGGACTGCCCGCGATGGACGGGTACGAGGTCGCGCGAAGACTCCGAGCCGCTTCGTCCACTGCGAGAGCGCGGCTCTTCGCGGTCACCGGCTACGGCCAGGAGGCCGACCATGGACGTTCGCAGGATGCCGGTTTCGACGGGCACCTCGTCAAGCCCGTCGACTTGGAGGCGGTCGTACGTGCCGTCGAAGGTGCATGAGAGGCGTTTAAGAGGCCGTCCCGCTAGGAGGGCGCCTCCGCTCCTCGGCCCAAGCCAAGCAGGGCTCGCGCGTTAATCATCGCGCGTGGTCGACGGCCTCTTTCAGGGCATCCCATTCCTTGTCGAGGTTCGCCTTGGCCGAGTCCCACGTGGCCGGAGCCGCCGCGTCCAACGCTTGCAGGTCCCGCACATAAGCATCCCGCTGCGCGCGAATGGCGGGCACGTTCGCCGCAAGATTGGCCTTCGTCTTCCCCGTGGCAGTTCGTTGTTCTGTTTCGAGGTCGACTACCTTCTTGTCAAGGTCCGCAAGATCCATGCGGCGGGTATGCCGATAGTCCTCGCGGCTCTTTTCGAACTGGGCTTGGGCCGCGGCAATGTCCTTCTGGGCAGATGCCTGCGCGCTTTCCGCCTTTTGCATCGCTTCGTTCCTCGCGTTCGCGGCCTGTTCGTTCGCCTTGTCCTCCTTCTGCTGCTCTGTTGCCCCTGGCTTGTCGCAGGCAAAAAGCGAAGCGGAAAGAAGTGCCACGAGTGCGAATGGTATGGCGTGACGACGCATGGAATGTCTCCTTTTTTACTCGCTAGGACGATTCGCGAGGTCCACTGCAAAGAAAGCAAGGGCTGAGCCAATGAAATAATTCAGCCAGGTGCCTGAGGCCCAAAGCAAGATCGCGCTCGCGATCAAGTCTTCGCGTCTTCGAGCCAGTGCGGATGTTTTGCCGTGCTATCGAAATAGTCGCTGGTCTTCTGCCGCCGTCGAGACGATGACCAGGGAAGCTCGAAGGAGCATGGCGTTCGGTCCGTCGCTAAGTTGGAGGGCCTAGTGCGTTGCCAGAGCCAGCGCCGTACCGTAAATAGCGAGGGCGGCGACCCAGGCGAAAGCGCGGGCACGCATGTGCTCGCGTGCGGCATAGTACGGCGCGAGAGGCACGAAGACGAAGGCGACGAGCGCATGCCACCGGGGCCGTCGCCGCAGGAGCCCGACCGTGATGGTCACATGCACGGTCGCGAGCGCGGCGAAGCCGAACAACAGCACGGAAAGAACGACGACGTCGCCCCTATTCATGGCTTCTTTCCGTTGCCTCCGTTGTCGGGGTTGTCGCTGCCTAGCACCTGGTTCGGCTTGGACGGCTCCGTCGGTTGCCCCGGAGGCGGAGGCTTCTGGTCGGCCCCCTCACCCGTGGGCGGCGGCTTCTGCTCGTCAGAGCCTCCGCCGATGGGGGGAGACCTGATGATCGGCGCAGGCGCGTTCGTGGGCGCGCCGTGCGCATCCAGCCACATGGCGTTCGCGTAGAGAAGAGTCCCATCGTCGCGCCGTATCACCCGCCAGTCGACGTACTGAATGCCGGCCGGCGGCGCGAACCATCCGCCGGGCGCCCACTTCCAGCGCGACCCTTCCCACATCCAGGAGCCGTCGATCCAGAAGCGCGCGCCGTTCGGCTGTGAGGACACGATCTCGACCCGCGCAGGAGGAGGCGGCGCCGGGACCTCGACGAAATCCGCCTCGGGG
>CAZVPE010000197.1:0-11361 GCA_964628155.1 uncultured Polyangiaceae bacterium
TTCCCATACGAGCCGCGACACGTGCCGGTCGTCGGTGTCTCGCTCTTCGCGTCGATCGGCCTTTCCGTTGACGACGTCGACGTAGATGGGCCGATCGTGCGGCGATTCGACGACGACTTCGTTGTAAAGCACAGGGTGCGTCGACAGTGCGCCGGCGTAATCGAGTCGATAAAAGGGAGGATCGCCGCGCCCGCCTACGGGTCCGGCCGTCCACGAGCGAAAGGCCACTTCAACCACGTCGCCGCCCGCGAGTTCGGGCCAGCGGATGCGCGGACGTGCGTTCTCGTTCGACTCCTCGACTGGGAATGCCGTGGACCCGTCTTTGCGGTGCACGCGCGCGCGCAGGATCTCGGTCAGGTCTCCTTCCGCCGGAATGTCTTCGTAAAGCTCGTCTTCCGTGCGGGGCGGGATCACGATCTCGCGCGCATAGTGGACCATTTCGGAGATTCGTCGGTCCGGGTGCATCACGACGGCGCGAAGCCAATGCAGCTCTCGGTCGGCGACGTCGCGAACGTCGCTCGAGGCGCCCGAGGTCGGGGGTAGATTCTGGCGGCGCGCAAGGATCGCCTGCGACGACACGAGGTACTTCTCGTCATCGCGCGACTCGCCGCCGAGCATCGGAGCGCGGGCGCGCAGTGCCAGCTCCGCGCGATAGCGCGCCTCACCCGGCTCGAGCTCTCGGGCACGACGAAGCGCCGTACCGATGATCCCCTCGCGGTCCGCATCCGCGCTCGCGCCCACTTCTCGCGCCATCCCGGCCCAAACCGCCGCTCGATTGGGCGCCCAGCTCGCGAGCCGGCGGTAGAGCCCCAGCGCGTCGCCGTGGGCTCCGGTACGGCCGACCGCCTCCGCTGCGGCGAGCGCCTCGTCCGCATCGTCGAAGCTCCCAGAGGCGAAGGACTGCAGCGCAGCGCTCACCGCCTCCGCGCGGCCCTTGGTCGACGCGACGACGCGCACATAGTCGGCGCCCCTCCTTCCGCGGGCAGCGAGTCGCTCCCTCGTCGACAGCGCGAGGCGCGGGTCGATCGCTTCCGAGAGCTGAGCGAGGAGCGTGAGGGAATCGGTGGACGCGCTCTCGGCAGAACTCCGCGTCTCAGCTTCCAGAACACGCATGGCGCGAACGCGAAGCGCGTCCGTGCCGAGGCCGACATCGGCCCGCGCCTCGAGCAGCCGCATGTCGAAGTCGCGGTCGCCTTCGACCTCGATTCCGCGCAGAGTGGCAATCGCCCAGTCGGCGAGCTGCGCCTCGAGGTGCCTCTCGACGAGACGCCGATCGATGAACGCTCGTGTGACGGCGTCGGCGTGTTCGCGCGCGCGGCTGAGCCATGCACCGCGGTTCGCGCCACTCGGCGCGATCCAAGCGACCATCGCGAGACGGTCCGGATCGAGCCCGCCCTCGGCAAGCGCTGCGAGGAGGCCGGGAGCGCGGGGACTGCGAAGGTCGTCGGCTCCGCCGAGCGTCCGCAAGATCGCTGCATCGATGCGCGCATCGACGTCCAGACCCATGTTTCCAATCGTTCGACCGAGCGGCGTCGTAGCTGCGGTGATCGCACTGCGCTTCGGGAGAGCGCGCCCCCTCTGCCAGAGGCCCGCGCTGGCCTGAACACCCGAAGGCCATCGGCCGGCGTCGTCGGTGACACGCAGCCGCACCCGGCCATCGTCGTCGAGCGCGCCCGAGCAGACCTTCGCCGCCAGCAGGTGTTCTCCGGCGGCGGCCTCCACCCTCGCCGCGGCTCGGTCGAACCGGGCCGCCGCGTTCACGGCCTCGTCGCGGGCGACGAGGGCTCCGTCGAACACGAGGCGCACCTGTCCGGCGGCGGCAACGCGCACCGTCAGCGTCTGCGGGGCGGCGACGGTCAGCCGCGTGGCCAACCAAGTGCAGCTCTCCTTGCGCGGAAAGACGAAAAGATCGAGGGGGACACCCCGAGCATCGGCGAAAGGTCGGGGAACTTCCCGCCACGCCACCTCGTAACTACCCCAGGAATACTCCGCGGAACCGTCGAACGCGTCGCCGGATTCGGGTCCGTCCCGGGCGTCCAGGCCTCCCCCCGTGTCCCGAAATGGCCCGAGAATGGCGAGGGCATCGACCACGCCCAGCGCGTGATCGGCCTGCGTGCCGGACTCCGACCCTTCGTCGCTGGCGAGTCCGCGCGCGACAAGTGCGGCGTCCCCCCGCAGGTCGACACCGGCGTTCGCGGCCGCGCCTATGCGCTCGAGCGCGCGCTTCGCCGCATCGCCGCCCGCGCGCCCGGCGAGAGCGGAGATCGTCGCAACGGCAGCCATCCGGGCGCCTTCGGAGCTTCCCAGCGCGAGCGCGCGGCTGGCCGCGTCTTCCACCATCGCGTCCGGGGTCCGGTCGGTCCAGCGCTGCGCCGCAGACTCGGGGGCAGAGCGGGCTGGCGCGCCCGCCAAGAGAGACGCGACGAGCGCGACGGGCAGCGGAAGCAAGCGGGTTGGGCGCACGGTCGACGGACTCTACTAAGGGGAGTGCGCCGACGCGAACCCCTGGACAAGGCTGGGTCGCGCTACATTGTCGAGCTCGTGAGCATCTCGGACCGGCCACTCGTGATCGTGAATCCCATTTCGGGCGGCGGCCGGGCGGGCCGCACCGCATCCCAAGTGCGAAGCGTCCTCGAGCGACGCCTCGGACCGGTAGACTTGGCGATGACCGAAGGTCGTGCCCACGCGATCGACATCGCACGCGAAGCGGTAGCCCGAGGGCGGGCGCTCCTCATCGCCGTGGGCGGCGACGGCACGCTCCACGAAGTGGCCAATGGCGTACTCGACGCGGGCGGGGGCGCGGCGGTGGGTTATGTCGGCCAGGGAACTGGCGGCGATTTTCGCCGTTCGCTCGGCGTCGACCACCGCCTCGACGCCTACACGGAGGCCATCGCGAGCGGGCGCGAGCGACGCGTCGACGCGGGTCGGATCCGCTACCTTGCCCCCGATGGGACCGAGAGAACTCGCTGGTTCGTGAACATTGCCTCCGTCGGCATGGGGGGACTCGTCGATGCCTACGTGTCGGACACCACCAAGGCGCTCGGCGGCAAGGCGGCGTACTTCTGGGCGAGCGCGCGCGCCCTGGTTCATTGCCGACGAGGTCGACTCCGATGTGGCGTGACCCTCGGCGGCGACCGACAGGAGAGGCGCGTCGATTCGCTCATGCTCGCCGTTTGCAACGGCCGCTACTTCGGAAGCGGTATGCACGTGGCCCCGATGGCACAGCTCGACGACGGACGTTTCGAAGTCGTCTCGATGGACGCACCGAACAAGATCGCGTTCGCGATAGCCGCGAGAAGAATCTATCGAGGAGCCCACTTGACCGCCCCGGGCACCGAACACTTCGCGTGCGACCGCATCTCCATCGACCTCGAAAACGAGGAGGCGCGCGATCGATTCCTGCTCGACGTCGACGGAGAGCCCTTGGGGGGTCTACCGCTGGAGGTTCAGCTCGTCCCGGGAGCGCTCAGATTACGGATTTGATTCGGGACTCATCTCCGGGGTCCGCCCCCGGGACTTCCGCTGACGAAACGCCGGGGCTCGGCCTCGTTGACGCGTACCGGGCGTCCGTCGATCGCCACACCGTTCATTTTCGCGGCCGCCCGCGTCGCTTGCTCGGGCGTAGCCATCGTAACGAAGGCAAAGCCTCGCGGGCGACCGCTGTATCGATCGATGACCAGCTGCACGTTCGCCACCTCACCGAACTCCGCAAAGACAGCGCGCAGTGTTTCGGCAGTCGTGTCGTGGGGGAGATTGCCCACGTACAAACGAGAGGTCATTGCATAAGAACCGTAGCCGGCCGCGACCGCCCTGCAAGGGGCTACCCCCGAAAGACGAGCTCTTGCGGCGCTGCCATTCGAGGGGCCGGCCCGAGCGCGCTCGGCCACCGCGGCCCGCGGGCCGGGGGGAACCTGGCATATCAGGCGGGAGCTGCCTGCGCCGTTCCGAGCAACCTCTCGAGCTCGGGTTTCTCGAGCGTCTCGTGCTCGAGGAGAGCCGCGATGAGCCGCTCGAGGGTGGCGCGCTTGCTTGCAACGACGCTCTTGGCAGCTTCCACCGCCTCCGAGAGCTTGCGCCTGGCCTCCTGTTCGATCTCGTGCGCGGTCTCATCGCTGAGCCCCGTCTCGGTTGCCAGTCGCTGACCCAAGAACGGGTGCTCGACCCGCTGCTCGTGGAACATCGGTCCGACTCGCTCGCTCATACCGTAGTGGGCGACCATGCGGAACGCGAAGTCGGTCGCCTGCCGCAAATCCTGCTCGGAACCGCTCGACAGGTTTCCGTAAATCGTCGTCTCGGCCGCGTATCCGCCCATCAGGACGCGCAGCTTCGCTTCGAGCTCGGGCTCGGTCACGATGTGCCGGTCACCGTTCGCCCACTGCTGCGTCGCGCCGAGCGACAGGCCTCGCGGTAAGATCGACACCCGGCGCAGCGGCTCGGAGTGCTGGCTGAAATGCGCGACGATGGCGTGCCCCGCCTCGTGGGTCGCCACGCGCCGGCGCTCGTCCGGGTCGAGGAGCGTCTCGCGCGGGTCGCCGAGCAGGATCTTGTCCATCGATGCGGAGAAATCGCGCTGCGCGAGAGCGTCCACGCCGCGCCGGACCGCGGTCAGCGCCGCCTCGTTGCAGAGGTTCGCGAGGTCGGCACCGCACAGGCCAGGGGTCGCGCGCGCCAGATCCGGCAGGGAAACGTCGGGCGAGAGCGGCTTGTGGCGCGTGTGCACGCGAAGGATGGCAAGCCTGGCCTCGCACTCGGGGCGGTCGACGATGACGCGCCGGTCGAAGCGACCTGGACGCAAGAGCGCCGGGTCGAGCACGTCCGGGCGGTTGGTCGCTGCGATCACGACCGTGTGGTCGTTCGGGGTAAAACCGTCCATCTCCGACAGAAGCTGGTTCAACGTCTGCTCGCGCTCGTCGTTTCCGCCGCCGAGGCCGGCGCCGCGCGACCTCCCCACGGCATCGACTTCGTCGATGAAGACGATGGCTGGCGCCGCCGTCTTTGCTTCGTCGAAGAGCTCGCGTACCCGCGCGGCGCCCACGCCGACGAACAACTGGATGAACTCCGAGCCGTTCACGTAGAAGAAGGGAACCTCCGCCTCACCTGCGACGGCTCGCGCCAAGAGTGTCTTGCCGGTACCTGGCGGCCCCACGAGCAGGATCCCGCGCGGCAGCTTGCCACCGAGGCGCTGGAATCGTTCCGGAGTGCGCAAGAACTCGACGACTTCCTGCAAATCACGCTTTGCGCTGGCGAGCCCGGCGACATCGTCGAAACGAACGCGGACGTGGTCCTGACGCTCGAAACGGTGGGGGCGCCCTTTTAGAATGCTCTGGAGCGGCGGAGCCACGCCGCCAATCGCGCTCCGGGCGCGGCGCGCGAGCCAGGTCCATGCGGCGAGCACGAGCACCCAGGGAAGAAGCGTGACGAGGAGCGGCGCCCAGAACGAGGCTTGCTCGGATTCGGCCCGGACTTCCACGCGCTGCCGCCGGAGAAGCGGAAGGAGGTCTTGGTCTTCTTCGACGGGCAGAACCGTCGAGAACTCGCGGACGGACTTTCCATCGACTGCTTCCGTCTCCTTGAGCGTTCCAGCCACGCCGTGCCCGCGGATGGTCACCCGGGCTAGGTGGCCCTGCTCCGCCAACGCGTAGAAGCTCGAGTAATCGATGCTGGGGGCAGCCGGCCTGTGATCGGCGAGCACCTCAGATGCGAGAACGAACGCCAGAAGGAGGAGAGGAATCGCCCACCTCAGCCAAACGAGCCCGTCCGATCGCTTCTTTTCGCGGCTAGGATCCGGCATCCGGTGCGCTGCGGAAGCGCGAAGCGTGCCGGCGCGACTCCTCCTCGATTCTCACTTTCGTATCTCGCCCATCTCTGTGGTTCTCGTTGGCTCTGCCCGACCGCGGCAGGGGATTTGCTGATTCGAAACCCGAGGTGCGCCGCCATGAAAAGGCTTTCGGTCGCGATTGCAGTTGCGCTGTGCTGGGCTGTGGCGCCGCGAGCCGCCGCCCAACCGCGCGCGATGGCTGCCACGGTCGCATTCCGCAACGATCTGCCTTCTACCTACGAGCTCCGCCGCGTGCGGCTGTGGGTGGACGGTATGCTCGTTCGCGAAGACCGACGCCCGTTCGACGCCCCACTCGCCCCTGGCCCACACGTCGTCTCGATTGCGGCTGAATACCAGATGCGAGACCCGCTATTGCCGTACGTCCGAGGATACGTCATCCAGTTGCGATCGGCCGAGCACCTCCGATCCGAAGCGTCACACGTGAACGTCGCTCGAGCTCAAGAGTCGGGCGGAGTGACGACGCCGATCGGGCGACGCGCGCGCATCGCGTGGCGCTAGCGGCGCGCGCGCATCGCGTGGCGCTAGCGGCGCGCGCGCACCGCGTGGCGCTAGCGACGACACGCACCAAGACTCCGGTGTCGCAGGCGGTGGCAGCGATCGTCGCGGTCGCGTCGCGGCCGAGCTGGACGTACGGCGCGCGCTATTGAAAGAAGAGGTCGCGCAGGCGCTCGGCTACTCCCGAAGAGCGGTCGAGCCGCGTACCCGCGCGCCAACCTCAAAGTCGAAGTCGAGATTCCCATTGAATAAACCTTCGTCGATGTCGCCGAAGGCCGAGATACCGGCCGACGAGGATTCGATTCGAGCTTATTACAGGAAATTGGGGAGAGTGCCCCTCCTCACGCGCGAAGGGGAGGTCGAACTCGCGCGTCGCATCGAGCGCTCGGAGTCGGACGTGGCGCGAGCTCTCGTCGCTTCAACCGTGGCCGTTCGGGAGCTTTCGCGCATCGGCGACGAGCTGCGCGCCGGCAAGCTTCGCGCGCGGGACGTGACTCGGAATCCGGCAGAGGAAGAGGACGACGAGATCGCCGCTCGAACGCGCCTCCTCGAGCTCTTCGAGCCGGTCCACGCGCTTGATCGGGCCGTAGCCCAACGCGTACGGAGTCTCGCCGCGCTGCGAACCGCGGCGAGCGAAGCACTCTGCCTCATGCGGCTGACCCGGGCGTCGCTCGCACGCGTGGTGGGAACGATTCGCCGTACGGCTCAACTTGGTAGCGGCAAGAGTCGAATGCCCGAGGCGACCCTGACCGCCGTTCGAGCGGGCGAGCGCGACGCGGATCGGGCGAAGGCCGCGCTCATCGAAGCGAACTTGCGCCTGGTCGTATCGATTGCAAAAAGACATACGGGGCAGGGGTTGCAGGTCGCCGATCTCGTCCAGGAAGGAAACATCGGCCTCATGCGTGCCGTCGACAAGTTCGACTACAAGCGGGGATTCAAGTTCTCGACGTACGCGACATGGTGGATCCGGCAATCGATAACCCGCGCGATCGCCGATCAGGGCCGAACGATCCGAACTCCCGTGCACATGGTCGAAACGGGCAATCGCCTCGCCGCCGCGCGCAAGCGACTCGTGCAGTCCGCCGGTCGAGAGCCGACCATCGAGGAACTCTGCGTGGACGTGGGCTTGCCCGTCGCCAAGGGTCAGATGGCCCTGATGGCTCGGCGAGAACCGGTCAGCCTCGAAACGCCCGCGGGCGAAGACGACAGCGCACGCCTCGTCGACTTCGTCGCGGACACCGAACGAGAAGACGCCCTGGAGAACCTCGTGCGAAAGCGCTTCGTCGAAGGGACTCGCGAGCTCCTGGCCACGCTGACTGCGCGTGAGGCGCAGGTGCTGCGGATGCGCTTCGGCCTCGACGGCGGTGCGGAGCGAACCCTCGCCGAGATCGGCGAGTCGTTCGACCTGACCCGCGAACGCATCCGGCAGATCGAAACTCAGGCGCTACGCAAGCTCAGGCTGCCGACCCGCGCAAAACGCTTGCGGGCAATCTTCGACGGTTGACGCGACGTCGAGGGACCCCGGCGCTACATTTCGACCGTGCACCCAGCGCGGATCGCCCTCCTCTTGGCTGCCGTCACCGGAGCGTGCAAGCGTGGCTCGCTTCCGACCGAGGGGCGAGCGGAAGTGCAGCCTCCCCCCGAACGGAGCGGCGAGCGGCTCGAGCGGGACGTGCGCGCCAAGCTCTTCGGCGACCCGCTTCTGTCGGGCAGCGGTTCTATCATCGTCATCGTCGACGGCCGGCGCGTGGTCCTGCAAGGCTGGGTCAGTTCGGTCAACGACCGTACCCTCGCAGAAGCCGACGCGGCCACGGTCGCGGGCGTGTCGGCCGTGGACGATCGTTTGCTCGTGCGGCCGGCGGGTCGCTGAGCGCCCCTGCGGTGCAAGTCGCGCTAGAAGCCCGGCGATTTTCGTCGAGAGCAAGCGAGGCCGGCGGCGAGCGCGCGGAGCGTACGACCGTACGCGAGCACGCTCGACGCCGGGATCGCGCAGCTATCGGCGAAAAGCGCCGGGCTTCTAGTGGGCGCCGTTCGCGGGCGGAGTGATGTCGCTCGTCGGAGCCGGCTCCGGCGGGCGCACGCTTACCGGCCGGACGACGTCGGCAGGTCGTGTCGTTCCTTCCTTCTTTTGCGCCTGCTCCCCTCCGACTTCGAGGTCGCATTCGCCGAAGATGACCTGCATCTTCCCCTTGAGCGGGGTGAGCTTCACCTCGAGCGACTTCGCTCGGATGACGGTGTTGTCCTTCACCGTCCCCGAGAGCTGCACCGTATCGGCATCGAACTCGCCCGCGAGCTCGCCCTCGGAGCGCATCTCGCCGACCTTGACATGCCCGTGCACGGAGCCGCTCGGGCTGACCAACAGGGCCGGCGCCGTGAGATCGCCTTCGATTCGCCCCTTCACTTCGATGGGGCAGTCCGAAGAGAGCGAACCCTTGAACTGGGTCCCTTCCTCCACCAGGGTCTTTCGCCGCGGCGTAACGTCCTTCTCTGTCATCGCTGTCTCCCACCTTTGACGGCTTTTTCGGCGGCCCGTTCCTTCTTGGCTTGCTGAATCTTCATCCGCAACATGCACCCCGGCTCGAATGCGAACCTCGTGAGTTCGGCCGGCTGCTCGACCGCGCCTGTCAGCGATCCACACGAGCTGACCACGAGCTGCGTCGGGCCCTGGATGCCCGGCGATTCGCGTTCGACGAACTTGCCGTGGACGGTGATCCTTCCCGCCCCGCGGATCTGGCAGCCGGCAAGCACGCCTGCCTTGCCGATTACGAGCTCGGCATCGTCGCCGAGTGCAATCGTGCACTGCTCGAAGAGGCTCTCGATCTCGACCGAAGCTCCCGCTTCGAACTCGAGATGCGCGTTGCGCAATACGTCGCCTCGGCCAAAGTAGCGCTTTTGAATCGCCGACTGGCCGGAGAGGAGAGCCGCTACGTCCGCACCGTTCACTCGCTTGGTGCCGGTGCCGTCGAGGCTGTCGTCGGCCCACTCGGCCCGAAGCCCTTGGATGGGCGCTCCCGTACCGAGGACGCCGTGAACCCGCGCGCCCGTCACGATCGCTCCGTCGAGGCGAGCGCCCGCCAGGTTGACGCGCCGCACGTCTGCACCGGTGAAGTCCGCGTTCGTCAGATCGGCGGTCGCGAGCGCGGCGTTGACGAGAACGGCCTCCAGGAACCGGGCCCCCTTCGCGCTGACGCCGCGCAACTGCGCGTCCCGAAGCTGCGCCCGCGACAAGCTCGCTTCTTCGAGGTTGGCGCCGCAGAGATTCGCATTGGTCAGATCCGCGTCGTCAAGCTTCGCGGTCGACAGGTCGGTGTCACCCAGATCGGCATGAGCGAGGTGTGCGCCGACGAGTTTGGCCCCGCCGAGCTTTGCCGACTCGAGCTGGGCATGCGTGAGGCGTGCCCCGGACAGGTCCGCTCCTTGGAGGTTGGCCCCCTCGAGGTTGGCCCGGCTCAAGTTCGCGCCGACGAGGTTTGCTCCTTGGAGATTCGCGCCCTCGAGATCCGCACTCTCCAAATTCGCTTCCCGCAGATCCGCCGTCGCGAGGAACGCCTCGCGCAGGCTCGCGTTCTTGAGCACCGCTCTCGCGAGGCGCGCCCCTTCGAAGTTCGCTCCGTCGAGATCGCACCGGCGAAAGCTGACCCCTTCGAGAAGGGCCTTGGGCATCGCGAGGCCGCGCAGGTCCGCGCGCTCGACTTTCTCGCCGCTCTTGATTTTTCTCAGGACTAAGTCCGCCGTCAGCTCGGGCATATCGGTTCGGGCCTCCTCCTCGTCAGGACTGCGCCATGTACTTTTCGCGCGCCTCCTCGAGAAAGGACTCGAGGTGCACGACCTTGCGCTCGAACGGGAGCCGCTCCAGCTCCTTCAGACGATCCACCTCTCCGAGGCGCGCGAGCACGACCTGCAAATCGAGCAGCGTTTGCGTGCGCGTTTTGCGCAGCGACTTTCGCTTTTCTTCGGCTTCACGCGTCCAAGCCTGGGCGAGGCGTTCGTATTCGTCGTGCTCGCGCCGAAGGCGCGCGGTCAGCTGAGCGACTCGCTCTCGCTCCTTCGTGCGCGTCGCGTCCGGCGCGGCGGACTTCACTTGTTCACGGTACGTGCGGAAGCGGTCGACGATTCGCGCCGCAAGGTCCGCGTCGATTCCGGTGGTCGCGGCGATGTCGGCGGGGGTCGCCAGAAACAGCGCTTCGAGCGTCGTCAGCCCCGCTGCGTAAAGCTTGTCGAGCGTGACTTTCTTCACTTCGGGCACTTGGAGCAACAGCGACTGGAGGATGACCGCCTCGCGCTGCGTTCGATCGAGATCGAGCGCGAAGGCTTGCGGTAGAAGCGCGGCCAGCTCGTCGTACCGCGCGAGCAACGTGTCGCGCCGATCGCCGTCTATGGGCCCCCCGCCGACCCCTTGCGCGACCATGAGTGCTTCGGCGAATCGATCGAGCGAATCGCAGAGCTCCCGCAGCTCGAGTTTGTCGGCCGCGCGCCGGAGCGATCTCAGGGCGGGCTCGCAAATTCCGACCCAATCGAGCGTGGCGTCGCGCCACCGGAGGTCGATCATGAAATCGCGAACTTGGCGCACATGGTTGACGGCGAGCTGCGCGAACAGCGCACGAACTTCGGCGAGATCGGTGATCGCCGGAGTCGGCGATCGGAATCCGTCCGAAGAGCCCTGTATCTTGGCAAAGCCTTCGTCGAGGTCCTCCAGGCTGAGGAGACGCTCGAACGTGTCGGCGATCGAGACCTGAGCGCCCTCTTGACCGGTGAGGTCCGGCACGGGCAGCCGAACGGATCCCAGCGGAGTTCCGTCCGGTCGAGCGCCGGACGGAGGCGGGGGCTGAGCCTTCGGCGCGGCCGCGGGCACCGGAAAAAGAGGGGCGGCGGGCGCAGCTGCCGAGGAAAGGAGAGCGGCTTCGGAAGGCGCGGCTGTCGGCGGATCGCTGGGCGGCCCGATTGCGATGACGGGCATCGCGGGTCGGGAACGTGCCGCGGCGGCGCCGTCGATGATCCGAGTCGGCACCACCACGGGCGGAGCGAGC
>CAZVPE010000198.1:0-11339 GCA_964628155.1 uncultured Polyangiaceae bacterium
CGTCGTCCTTGACCGCTGCGATCTTTGCAATCGTGTCGCGGGCGTCCCTGAGCTTCGCCTCGAGGTCCGCGAGCTTCTTCTGCTGCTCGGCCGCTTCGGCCTGTTTTCGCTGCAGCTCGGTCTGGGTTTGATTGAGCGTTTGCTGCGTCTTGTTGAGCGCTTGCTGCGTTTGGTTGAGCTGCGAAGACATCGTGGCCTGAAGCTGTTGCTTGGCCTGGTCGGCGTCCTGCTGGGCCTTGAGGGCCGCGGCCTCCGCCTCCGCGATTTGCGACTTGCGCTGGGCGATGATCGCCAGGTCGAGCGTGTTCGGGTCGTCCGGATCGCTGGTCCAGGCTTGCTCGGCCTGCTGCAGGGCGAGATCGGCGACGTGGACGTCGGTCGGGTCGAGCTGCATCGCCAGGCCGGTCTTCGCCTGCTGAAACTCGGATCGTGCATCGGTCAGCTGCTTGGGCGGAAGTCGCTCGCCCCCGCAAGCGGCGAACGCGCCGAGCGCGATCCCGGCGACGACGAGCGCGCTCCTTTGGGTGGTGGTGCGCATCATTGGGGTCCTTTCTTCGCCTTCTGGAGGTCGTCCTCGGCCTGGCGCGCCGCGGTCTGCGCTTTTTGGGCTCTGGCGATACTGAGCGCCAGCTGCGCTTCGACGCGCGCAACCGCGACGAGGCTGGCCGCCCGACGGTTGTCTTGATTGATAAGGTCTTTGGACTTTTGCAGGTCTTCCTGCGCGAGCTGCAGATGCAGTTTCGCGTCGGGCACTTCCGGCGCTCCGCCGGCCTCGGCCTTGCCGACGTCGTTGTTCGCTTCGGCCCACTCCGTGTTGGGGGGCGGCAAGCTCGCTCCGCATGCCGCTGTGGCCGCGGCGAAGAGCGCGATCGTTGCGATCCGCATGTGAGATATCTCCTTGGTACGCCGAGGGTAGTTTCGAGAGCCCACCTGTATCAAGGGGATCGTCTCAATCCACCTTCAGGATCGCGAGAAACGCCTGCTGCGGGATCTCGACGGTCCCCACTTGCTTCATGCGCTTCTTCCCCTCTTTCTGCTTCTCGAGGAGCTTTCGCTTGCGGCTGATGTCTCCCCCGTAACATTTGGCAGTGACGTCTTTGCGGAGAGCCTTGACGGTTTCGCGGGCGATGACCTTTCCGCCGATTGCCGCCTGGATCGCCACCTCGTACTGCTGGCGCGGGACGAACTCTTTCAGCTTCTCGGCCAACGATCGACCGCGGGCGTACGACTTCTCCTTGTGGACGATGATCGACAGTGCGTCGAGCGGTTCACCGTTGACCAGGATGTCCACTTTCACGAGGGAGTCGGCGCGGTACCCGACGAGCTCATAGTCCATGGAGGCGTACCCTCGCGAGACGCTCTTCAGCCGGTCGTGGAAGTCGAAGAGCACCTCGGCGAAGGGCAGCTCATAGGTCACGATCACCCGGTCCGCGGCGGCGTACTGCATCGCCTTCTGTGTTCCGCGGCGGTCCTGGCAAAGCGCGAGGATCGCGCCGACGAACTCGACTGGCACGTGGATGTTCATCGTGACGAGCGGCTCTTCGATGCGCTCGATCACCTGCGGCGGAGGAAGCTTCGCGGGGTTCTCGACGCGCACGGCTTCGCCGTCGGTCTTGTAGACGTTGTAGACGACGCTCGGCGCGGTGGTGATGAGGTCGAGGTTGAACTCGCGCTCCAGGCGCTCCTGGATGATCTCCATGTGGAGAAGGCCCAAGAACCCGCACCGAAAACCGAAGCCGAGCGCTTCGCTCGTGTCGGGCTCGAAGCTGAACGCCGCGTCGTTGAGATGCAGCTTCTCGATGGCGTCGCGCAGCTGGGGGTAATCGGCACTGTCGGTCGGGTAGACCCCGGCGAAGACCATCGGCTTGACTTCTTTGAAGCCGGGGAGGGGATCGCTCGTCGGACCGATGTGATGGGGACCCCGGCCCGGCGCGCTCACTGCGTGCGTGACCGTGTCGCCGAGCTTGACGTCGTGAACGCTCTTGATGTTCGCCGAGACGAAGCCGACTTCTCCGGGACCGAGCTCGTCGACCGGAGCGACGAAGGGCTGAAAGATGCCCATCTCGGTCACTTCGTAGTCGGTGCCCGTCGCCATGAATCGGATCTTGTCGCCCTTCTTGACCGTGCCGTCGACGACGCGGACCATCGCGACGGCGCCCCGATAGGCGTCGTACCAAGAGTCGAAGAGAAGGGCGCGGAGGCGGCCGGCGGCGTTTCCCGAAGGCGCCGGGACTTTGCGCACGATCTGCTCGAGGATTTCGCGAACACCGGCGCCGGTCTTGCCGCTCGTCGCGATCGCCTCGGAGCAATCGAGCCCGACCACCTGCTCGATCTGGGCCTTGGTCCGTTCGACGTCGGAGCTCGGGAGATCAATCTTGTTGAGGACGGGCAGGATCTCGAGCCCCTGATCGAGCGCGAGGTACACGTTGGCCAGCGTTTGCGCCTCGACTCCCTGCGTCGAATCGACGACGAGCACCGCTCCCTCACAGGCGGCCAAGCTCCTGGAAACCTCGTAGTTGAAGTCGACGTGACCCGGCGTGTCAATCAAGTTGAGCTCGTACTGCTGGCCGTCGGACGAGGTGAACGAAAGGCGTACCGCCTGAGCCTTGATCGTGATTCCCCGTTCGCGCTCGAGGTCCATCTTGTCGAGGAACTGCGCTCGCATCTCGCGCTGGGCGAGCGCGCCCGTGATCTCGAGGATGCGGTCCGCCAGCGTCGACTTTCCGTGGTCGATGTGGGCAATGATGGAGAAGTTTCGGATCGATTGCTGCGGGGTTGGCATCGGGGCTCCGTCCAGTACCACGATGCGGCGAGGCCGCAGGCGTGCGTGTCAGCCCTTGCCGGCCGCGGCGCGTTCTGGCTTCGCCTCGGAGGTGGAAGGGCCTTGCTGCGCTTCGACGTGCGGACCGCGCGGGAGATCGGGCGTCGGGCTGTCGTCGCCACGGGCCGAAGCGAGCGGAAGCTGCCCCGGAAGGAGATGGTCGTATTGTCGCAGCACGAGATCGATGCCCTCCCGAATATAGACGGCCACCGGGACCTTCGTGCGCTCGTGCAGGAGCCGAAGCCGGTCGCTTTGCTCCGGGGTCACGTAGATCGTGGTCGATATCTTCTTGCGGGACATGGGGCCCGAGGGGACTATAGCTCCGTGATGCCGAGGGCTTACGGTACGAGGCGAGGGTAGGCGACCCCGCGCCCCAAAAACGACGGGGCACTGCGCGGGGACAGGAACGGCCAATCCGAGAAGTGGGACCGTGAAGTTACACTACGTGAACATACGTGCTCCTTCAAGCGCGAGCGGGCCGCGGTGCTCTCGCATCCGAGAATTGCTCGTGAAATCGGGCGTCTTGCCCCCGCAAGGCGTCCGCGCGTATTGTCCCGCGGTAGCGCGCAGCCCTTCCCATCCGGATGGTCCGATGACCGACGTGCCCCCTCGCCACCCAAGACGGAACCCGCAGATGGGAGACGTCGTTCGATGTCACTGAACTCGCCGCGCGTTGCCCTTTTCCTCGCCGGACTCGCCGCCGCTTCGTGCGGGGGCACCGAGAAACCTGGTCCGGTCGCGGTCGCGCCGAGGGGACGATCGGAGAAGATCGAGCACGAGAAATGCGACGTCTCGGGCAGCAACGTGGAGGCGGTCGACACGAATGGGGACGGAAAGCCCGACATTCGTCGCGTTTACGACGGCTCCAAGCACGAGATATGCCGGGTGACCGACCTGAACCACGACGGCAAGCCCGATCTCTACGAGTTCTTCGACGACAGCGGGGCGATTCGTCGCCGCGAATTCTCTTACGGCGACACGGGCGACGTGAACGCGGTCGAGATCTACGAGGCCGGTAAGCTCGTCCAGCGGCAGTACGACACCACGGGGCAGCACAAGATCGACACCTGGGACTGGTTCGATCCGCAGGCTCCGGTCGACGCAAAGACCGGACGGCCGTTGCACCCGATTCGTCGGGAGCGCGACATCCACGGCGGCGGGACCATCGACCAGTGGTGGACATGGCAGGGCGACAAGGTGACCATCGCCACGGATCGAAACGGCGACGGACACCCCGATCCCGACTCCGCGATCACGATCGGCGGGGCCGACGACGCGGGAACCGCCACTCCCGCGCCGTCCCAGGCCACTCCGGGCAACGATGGCGGATCCATGGAAGCGTCCGTCGCCGACAACACAGACGGAGGGGCGCAATGAGCCTCTTTGGTGCTGCGCGCGCGGCGCGGATCCTCGGTGCGGGAGCCCTATTGGGCTCGATCACGTTCACAGCGTGCGGCGGCCCTCCGGCGCCGGTTACGAAAACGGCACCCGGCGGCTCGCACGATGCGCAAAACTGGCCGGCGGACGACCGCTCGCTCTGCCAGGGGTTCGTCCACTGGAAGAGCAACCCAAAGCTCGAAGTCAGCGAGACGGTGGGCCCGGGCTCCGTCCGGCCGAACGTTCGGCGCGTCTACAAAGTCATTGGCGACCGTGACGACCGGCACTCGGTCCTCATTTGCCGAGAAATCGACAGCAACTTGGACGGCATCAAGGACGTGGTGCGCACGTTCAATGAAAAGGGCGAACCTCTTCGCGAGGAAGCGGACACCAATTACGACGGCAAGATCGACGACTGGGTGAATTTCGCCGACGGTCGAATCGAAGAGGAGGACATGGACACGACGTTCTCCACGGGCCGACCGAACGTGTGGAAGTTCTATATCAACGGAGAACTCTCCCGAGTCCGCCGCAACACCCATTGCGCCAGCGGCAGGGCCGACACCTGGGAGATCTATTTCAAGAACCGCCTGGAGCGCGTCGGCAACGACACGACGTGCGACGGACACGTCGACCGGTGGGACCGCGACGCCCAGCTCATGGCCCAGGAGGAGGCACAAGGCCAGGTCGAGGTCGCCGACGCGGGCGCGGACGCATCGCCTTCCGACGGCGGTGACTTCGGCGACGCCGGGGCGTTTCGTGACGGCGGGTCTCGAAGCGGAGTCCGGCCCAAGCGGCCGCGGTGACCCGTTTGCGCTACGGCAGACGATGGGAAGACCCTAGCGGCCCCGGCGGCCCTGGCGGTTTTCTTCTCTTAGGTTCCGGCCCGCCCGTAGGCATCTTCGATGCGCACGACGTCGTCGAGCTCCGGCGTGGATACCTCGATGACGTCCACGTCGGTGAAGGCCACCATGCGATGCACGGTTCGCGGTGGACAGTGAAATGACTCGCGCTGGCGCATGCGAATGACCCGGACGTCAGCGCCCTCGCCGATCTCGAGGTCCATCTCGCCCGTTTCGACCAGAAAGGTCTCGTCTTTCTTGAGGTGGTACTGCCTCGAGAGCTTCTGGCCGGCCGCGATGTGCAAGATCTTGCCGACGTAGCGATCGGTCTCCGCCCAAATGATCTCGTAGCCCCAGGGCTTGCTGACGCGTCGCATGCCGAGTCCGTTTAGGATATCACGCCGGGCATGGCCAGCGTTCGCCTCCAGAAAGTGCTTGCCCACGCGGGCATATCTTCGCGGCGCGCCGCCGAGGAGCTCATCGCTCGCGGGCGGGTGCGCGTCGACGGACGTGTCGTCACCGAGCTTGGGACGAAAGTGAACCCTCGCGTGAACCGGCTGGAGGTCGACGGACAACGCGTGATCGCCGAGTCACCCGTCTACATCGTCTTGCACAAGCCCCGGGGCGTCGTGTCCACGATGAACGACCCCGAGGGACGACCCAGCGTGCGCGAGCTCTTTGCCACGGTATCCACGCGTGTCTTTCCGGTCGGCCGGCTCGATTTCAACACCAGCGGGGTCCTCCTTGCGACCAACGACGGCGACTTCGCAGAGGGTTTGGCGCACCCACGCCGGGCCGCTCCGAAGAAATACGTCGTCAAAGTGAACGGAGAGATGAAGCCCGAAGATTTGGACCTCTGGCGGCGAGGGGTCGAGCTCGAGGACGGAAAGACCCTTCCGGCGAAGGCCAAGCTCCTTCGCTACGAAGGGGGCAAGACCTGGTTTGAGCTGACAATCACGGAGGGACGCAACCAGCAGGTTCGCCGGATGGGCGAGGTGACTGGATTCCGAGTCATGCGCCTCGCGCGCCTCGCGTTTGCCGGAGTCACTTCCGAGGGGCTTCGCCCGGGCCAATGGCGGTACTTGACCGCCGACGAGCTGGCGACCCTGAAGAAGGAGTACGGCGTTCCCAAGCGCGTCGTTTCCCCCCCGCCGCCCGCGCCACCTGGACGACGCTCCGCGGAGCGACCACCCGCGCCACCTGGACGACGCTCCGCGGAGCGACCGCCCGCGCCACCTGGACGACGCTCCGCGGAGCGACCACCCGCGCCACCTGGACGCCGCTCGCCGGAGCGACCGGTCTCCGACCCGCGATCGAGCGACCGGCGGCCCCGGTACGGCGGCGGCGCGCCGGCAAGGCGGGATATTGCCACCCGAGAGGATTGGGGCGGCGGCGTTCGCCGCGGTTCGAGCGGCGAGCGCGACGAAGATCGACCGGTGCCCGGCGCGAGACCGGCAGGGCGGGGGGGCCGCACCCGCACGACCGGCACAGGCGGGGGAATCGGCGCGCAAGAAGGCGCGGTGTACCGCGTGCGCGGACGCCGGGGGTCGAGTACGTGAGTCCCACGGAACCATGGCGCACGTAGAGCCCCGCGCACATCGACGCCATGGCGTAATGCTCGGTTTTTGCGCGGGGCTCGCGTCGGTATGCGGCATGGGTCGAGTGGGCCGCGCGGACGACCTCGGGCAACCGCCGCCCGAACCGCCCCGGCACCACGCGCACTGGGATGCGGGGTGGACGCACGCCGGCGCGTGGGACTATTCGGTCGCGGCGGTCAGCGCGGCCACTTTGTTGGTCGAGGCTTTCGCGCTCCAGCCCATCCGTCCGCCACTCCGATGGTCGGGGCCCATCCTCTTCGACGCCGACGTACGCGATGCCCTCCGAGCCTCGAGCGCCAGCACCCGGAACTCGCTCGAAGATCTCACCTGGGGGCTTTGGGGCGTGCAGGTCGCGTATCCCGTGCTCGTCGACGTCCCGTTCGCGTGGGCTCACGGCGACCACGCGCTCGCCCGAGATTTGTTCTGGCAAGACGCCGTGACCCTGACCTTCGCAGCGGCAGTCGACCTCGGCCTTCGCGACCTCGCGGGCCGCGCTCGTCCCTTCGTCTACGACTGCCTCTCGCGCGGGGGGACCAATTGCCTGAGCAACGTCGAGAGCACGCGATCATTTCCGGGGGGGCACGTCGTCAACAGCACCGCCGCCTCCGTGCTCACCTGCACGCAGCACCTCTACATGGATCTCTACGGAGGCCCTTGGGACGGCCTGACGTGCGCGACGACGCTGGCGTCCGACCTCACGATTGCGATCCTGCGCACCGTTTCGGACAACCATTGGGCGAGCGATCAGATCGCGGGCATCGCCATCGGTAGCCTCATTGGATGGGGGGTGCCGTACGTGATGCATCTTCGCAACCATGGGGACGCCGTTCCGGCGGATGGCGGAGGCACCGTCGGCGAGACGGGTGGACCGTTCGCGATCGCCATCCCGATCCCTTTGGTTCTCGATCACGGAGGCGGACTCGATGTCACCGGGATCTTCTGAGCGCAGGCGAAATCGCTCAAGTGCCGACTTTTCGCCAGACGGTGGCGAGCCACGGCTGCTCGTGGCGTGGCTTGTCCTTCGGACGATAGTAATGAGCGACTTCTTCGAACCCGGAGCCTTCGACCATCGCTCGCCAGCGCTCGAAATCCCAATAGCAACCGTACCGGTCGCCGCTCCAACCCTCTTCGCCATGACCAACCGGGTTGGAGCAAAAAAGGACGCCCCGGTCTTTCAGTGAGGCGTGGAGTTCTCGGAGCACGCGCGGCAGCTCGCGGCTGGGAACGTGGAACAGCGAGGCGTTCGCGAAGACGCCGTGAAACCGGCCTGCCGGAAGTGCGAGCGCCAGAAAATCCTGCTCGAGGACTTGGCAGCCCGAGTACCGACGCGCCATCGCGCAGAACGTGGAGCACCCGTCCAAGCCCACGGCTTGGTGGCCGAGGGACGCGAAGTGCGACAAATCGCGGCCCGGTCCGCACCCGAAGTCGAGAATTGTGAAGGGTCCGGGCCCTTCGAGGTTGACGAGGAGGGCCTCGTAGTTCTGGGAAACGTCGTGGTCTTTCGTCCCCTGCCAGAAGTCGGCTGCGTTCGCCTCGTAGTGGGAAAGAGTCCGCGAGGAATTCGGGTTCGGCTTCATGGAGGAGGGGCTATTTCCCCGGCAGTTGCCAGTCGCTTCCAAACTCGCCCGCGGCGCGGACAGACGCGGTCCCGAGGACGAGCATGCCGCGGGCGGGCGCGACGTTTCGATCGAAGACGACGTAGTCGGGAAGCATTTCCGGAAGCGAGAGCGAGCGCCACGTGCCAAGCGGCCCGACTCCTTCGACCACGACGACGTAGTGGTCCGGCCGGCGCGGGTTGGGCTGGATGAACGCGGCGCCGAGCTGCGATGGTTCCGCCCCGCTGTCGTCGGGCTCGAGCAGCCTCCCGCCGACCGAGACTCCGTCGCCCTGGATGCGGATGGGCAAGCTCGGCTCGAGCTCGCGCACAACGCGGTTCGACTTCGCGTTGCCCACCAGGAAAAGCGCACGGTCGTTCGCGACGGGCTCGCCGCGTGCGAAGAACTCGGTGTCGCTGATGACCGGATAGTCGACGCGGACGCCGCTCCGGACGCGGGCCCACGCCCGCGCCACCTCCTCGTTCGCCCGGGCCTGCGCCGGATCGCTCGCCCCCCACACGAAGAGCAGCGGTTCGTGGAAGACGTCGGGGATGGGCCCCGTGATCGCCGCGCTCTTGAAGAGGCCTTCGTGCGGCGCAGCTCCGGCCTTCCACGCCCCGTGCTCCCTGTGCAGCTCGAGCGCCTCGCCCGCTTGAAACACGATCTTGCTCTGGTCGGCGAACACGACGACGGGAGCCGCGTCGTCGATGAGCGTCGGGTCTCGGTCGAGCTCGAGCGCGGCGATGCCGTGGGTGGCGACGCGCACGACGTTGTCTCGGTCGATTCGGGCGGAGACCTCTCCCCAGGCGAGGCTCGACGACAGCTCGCGCACGTGGACCCAGGCGTCGTCGGCCCAGCGGGTGCGAGGCGTCTTGAAGCGGATCGCGCGTGGGTGCGAAGGGCGGCGGTGGTCGAGCAGCCACTGCGCTCCCTTGAGGTCCTCGTAGGTCGGCTGCCACACGTTGTGCCCGAGTTCGGGGTGCTCGTGTTTCACGTCGTAGTGGAGCTCTTCGTATCGATCGATGAGAACGCCGCTGTTCTCCTCGGGCAGATCCTTCGTGCCGTGCACGATGTAAAGAGGCAGGTACTGGCCGTTCTCCGCCCAGAGGACGTTGGACCGCACCTCCGCTTGGAAGTGCTCCCAGGGACGCATCCCCGGAGCGTCGCCACGCACGAAGAAGCTATGGTAACCGCAGAGCGGCTCCGCGGCCGCAAACCGATCGGGGTGATGGAGCGCGCACGCCGCGGCCCCGATGCCCCCCATCGATGGGCCGGTGACCGTCACGCGGGCGTCGTTGATCGGATAGGTCGCCATGGCCCATCCGACGACCCGCATCACGTCCTCTTCTCCGAGATCGCGGTACATCGCGTTGTAGTGACCGTCCGGCGCGACGACGATCGCTTCGAGCGGCTCGAGGCTCTTTCGCGGGTGGCGGTCTTCCCAGAATCCGTCGCGCGATGGATCGTCGTGGCCGAAGAGCCACATCAGCATCTCCATCGGGCGGCCGTTCATTCCGTGGAGCGCGACGATGAGCGGGTACTTCTTCGTCGGGTCGAAATCGGGAGGAACGTAGAGCGCGAACTCCGAGAGCTTTCCGTCGGCCGGGGAGCGATAGGCGCGGCGCATCGCACCGGTGCGGCCCGCGTATGGATCGCGCCTGGATTCGAGCGCCGTCGCGATGTCGTCGAGCTCGCGGGCGTCGTCGATTTGAGCGGTCAGGTCGCCGTCCCCGCGCGTCACGAACCCCGAAAGCCGGTCGCGCAAATGCACGGCGCTCTCGAGCGATCCAGGCGCCAGCCAGTCGGCGCCGGGGGCGCGCGCCTCCGAGAGCGCGCGGTCCGCGTGGGCAACCGCTTCGCGCACCGCGCGCCGCGGGTGCATGGGAAGGTCGAGCGACCGGCCGGCAACCGTCACATGCAACGTCCAGTCGCCGTCCTCCACCTCGTCCCCCGACACGCGCGGAAGGAGCACCGACAGCTCCTTCACGCAGCGCTCGCCGGCACCCACTTGCCCCGCGTCGACGTCGAAGAGCGGATCGCCATCGCCTCCAGAGCGTCCCAATCGCGCGTGCACGTCGAGATCGACCCCCAGCGGCGCTCCTTCGGCAAACCGTACCGTGAGCGAGGGGACGTAGCCATCGGCGGCCATTCCGCGATCGAACGAAACGGTCGACATGCGACCCGCGAGCGTCCGAGCCTCGACGCCGGTCGTACCCGGAAGGCGCCACCAGGCGCCGCGAGGCGGCTCGAGTTCCCAGTCGAGCAGCCGGGCGCGGAAGCTCCAGGCGCCCGCGCGCTGGTGCAAGACGAGTGCGATCGTGTGCTCTCCCGGGGTCAATTGGAGCGGAACGAGATCGTCGTCGTCCCGCTGCGGCCGCCGGTCGTCGCGCGAAAAGACGCGCTTGCCGTCGACCAGCACTGCGGCGCCGTAGTCCGCACCGAGGAGCAAGACGTGCTTGCCCCCGTGCTCGATGTGGAGCACTCCGGCCGCAAAAGCGGTCAAGTCGCTCTCGTGCGCGTCGAGCGCCGCGACGAGATCGATCGGCCCGCTATTGGCCGACGCGAGCGTCCAGCGGGCTTCGCCGATGGGGGCGCCAAAGCGCGGGGACAGGGCCTCGGCGTCGGGCACGTTCGCCCGCTCGAAAGCGCCGGCAACCAACCAGGCACCGAAGTGTCCGTCCGGCGAGAAGGCCAGGCGCACTTCGGTCGCCGCCGGATGAGCTGCAATGGACGCCGCTGCGCGACCGTGCGACGCGAGCGCAGGGTACGTACCCTCCGCTGCTCCAACGACGCTTTCCCCGAACACAATCAGCGCAATGAACGCGCTTCGCAGCCACTGACGACCCATCGTACCGCCCGCGCCTCGCAGTATGTTCACCGCAGGGCCATCGGGTCAAACTCTAGAAGCCCGGCGATTTTCGCCGATAGCGGCGCGATCCCGGCCTCGAGCGTGCTCGCGTACGGGAAGTCTCATCATTCGTCACATCGCGCTCGGCCTTCGAGAAAAGGCCCACGCCAGGGCGTCCCCTGCTTGCCTCGGGGCCCCAGAGAACCTCACCCCCGGCCCCTCTCCGCAAGCGGCTCATCGTTACCCAGATCTGAGTAT
>CAZVPE010000199.1:0-11328 GCA_964628155.1 uncultured Polyangiaceae bacterium
CGCAGCGAAGTACCCCAAGAGTCTTCTCCAGCTGATCGTCGAAGGTCGGCTCGAGCCGGCAGACTTGACGTTCGCCGCCGAGATCGCAGGCCACATTGCCAGTTCTGAAAAGGTCGTGCGGGCACTGCGACCGCTTCTCTCGCATTCGGCCGCCGTGGTCCGCGAGGGAGCAATCTACGGTCTAGCGGCTCATCTCGACGACTCGCTCCGCGCTGAGCTGCGAAGGATGTCGAGCGCAGATGCGAGCGCGGCCGTTCGCACCGCGGCGACGGACGTCTCTGACGAAGGATGACGATTTGCTCGTTCGCTTCGCTCGACGTCTGGCGAACTGGGAGGAGCCGCTCTCCGTCGACGAACTCCAAAAGCGGGAGTTCAGGGCGCGCGACGGCGGCCCTGACCTCTTTCCATCCGTCTACGAAGTAGCCAGCCGCGACCAGACCGTTCAAGCCTGCGCGGAACACTCGACGATGTTCGACCCTGATCGTACGACGCTCGGAGTAGACGCGACGGACGCCGCCAATACAACGAGGAAGACCGAAGGCAACCCCGCCTTTGCATTCATTCGTGAACATCATCGTGAGGTCGTCTTGCAGGACGTCGATGAGCTTCGGGTCTTCATCAGCGACCTGACTGCGAACCTGTCCGAGCGACGCCATGTGGTCGCGAAAGCGGACGTCCTTGCGTACGCGAAGACTCGGTTGCGGGAAGCGGATCGCGAGTGGGAAGCCGCCCTGAATGCCGATGGCGCAAAGTCGTGGCTCAGGAAGCTTCGTCCCCGTTGATACCCTCCGTGTGAGGGATCACCTCGGCCGCATCCGGGGCGCAGGCTTGGTCGGGTCTTCCGGCCAGGAGTGCCTCGGGTAGCGGCGCATCAGCTCCTTGCGTACGGCGGGGTAGTGCCGCTGCCAAAAACCAGCGAGGTCGCTGGTCACCTGCACCGCTCGTCCGTTCGGGGCCAAGAGCTCCAGCACGACGGACGCGCGGCCGCCGAGACGCGGTCCGTCGGTCATCCCGAAGAAGTCTTGGAGGCGCGACGCGATGCGCGGCGGTTTTCCGGGCTCATACGCGACGGAAACCGAGCGGCCGCCGGCCAGCGTGACGCGCTCCGGGGCGAAGCGGTCGATGTCGCCCGCGCGGCCGCTCGTGGAAGCTCGGAGCGCCTCCAAGAGCCCCGCCTCGCGAAGCTCCGCAAAGGTCGTGCGTCCGTGACAGAGCTCCACGAGCGTCGCCCGCACCGACTCGTCGTCCGGGGCTTGGATCGACGCATCGACGGACGCCGCGTATCGCGCCCGGGCGAGCCATCGGTCGATCGCTCCTTCCGCCGCGAACGCTGCGGCTCCCGCGTCGAGCGCGGCTTGGGCGAGGACGCGAGCGCTCTCGTCGGAGGTCGGCTCGACCTTGTCCGACTCGTGGAGCACCAAGCCCTCCCAGGTGATCGATTCGCGCGCCTGGACGCGCTGGCTCTGTGCGTTCCAGGAGATCTCTCGCCCCTCGCGAACGTCGCGCGGAAAGAGATCGATGAGCCAATCGGGTTCGATGCCGCTCGCGAGGCGAACGACGACTGCGGCCCGCGCACTCTGCGACCGCTCCTCCGCGTCGAGCGCCACTATCCACTCCGCGTCTCGCACGACGCTCGTCTCGGCCAGCTCTGCCGACCCACCCGCGGCGAGTGCGACCTGCCGGCCGCCCGCACGAACCCGTCGAGCGACCCGATCGGGGTACCCGGAGAGGAGCGCCATCCCGAGCGCGTCGTCGGCGTTGGCCGGAGCGCTTGCCCGGCGGCGGTCGCACGCGCGCAGAAGCTGGGACGCCGCGCGCGCCGCGGCGTGGGTCGCTCCCGCATCGAGGTCGGCTGCCCGCACGGAGCCGGCCGAGAAGCGCGACTCCTCGACTTCGCGAAACCGGTCGATCAGCGCCCCGACGTCCGAGCGTTCGGTCGGCTCGTCTTGGACTCGCCCAGGCCCGAAGCGCTGCCGGCTGGACGCCCGGATGTCGCCTTCGGCCAAGATGGCCGCGGCGATGCATGCGTCGCCGGCGACGCCGCGCCGCTCGCCCTCGACGACGACGCGGGCGATCCGCGGGTGGACGGCGAAACGGAGCATCGATCGCCCGGTTTCGGTGAGCGCTCCGCGTTCGTCGATGGCGTCGAGTCGTACGAGAAGCTCCTCCGCGGCGCGGACGTGCGGCTCCGGGGGAGGCTCGAGCCAAGGCACGTTCCAGATGGTTCGGTCGTGGGTCTCGACGGGAGCGAGGGTCGCGATTTCGAGCCGTGTTTGGGCGAGGTCGAGGCGCCGGATCTCCGGGGCTTCGTGCTCCGGCCTCGAGTCGAAGTCTGCGCGCGTGTAGAGCCGCAAACACTTGCCGGGGCGGGTCCGACCTGCGCGCCCCGCCCGTTGCACGGCCGACGCTCGACTGACCTTCTCGACACGCAGGCGCGGCAAGCCCGACCATGGCGCCTGCGATGCGACGCGCGCAAGCCCCGAGTCGACCACTGCGAATACGCCCTCTATCGTCACCGACGATTCCGCCACGTTCGTCGACAGGATCACTTTTCTCCGGTCGGCACGAAGGAGCGCCTGGTCCTGTTCCTTGGGCGACAGATCGCCGTGCAGCTGCACGACCATCAGGTTCGCGTCCGCGGCGATCTTCTCGCAGGCCTCCCGCGCGCGGCGTATCTCGCCTGCACCGGGCAGGAACACGAGCACGTCGCCCTCGAGACCCTCGACGACCAGGCGGCGCACGGCCGACGCAATCTGCGACGCGAGCGGGCGGTCGTCGGGGGAGGGCAGGTGGTCGATCGCGACGTCGAACCGCCGGCCTTCGGAGCGCAGCACCGGCGCGCCGAGGTAGGATGCGAGCGCCTCGGTGGCCAGCGTGGCGCTCATCACGACCACGCGCAGGTCCGGTCGCCGGCTGCGCCGGAGGCGCTCGACGAGCGCGAGGGCCACGTCGCCCTGCAAATGTCGCTCGTGGAACTCGTCGAGGACGACGATCGAGACGCCCGCGAGGTCCGGTGCGCTGAGGAGCTTGCGCCCGAGCACGCCCTCGGTGACGAAGCGGATGCGCGTCCGGGCGCTCGTCACGTCTTCGAAGCGCACCTGGTAGCCGACGGTCTCTCCCACGCTCTCCCCGAGCTCTTCCGCGACCCGTCGCGCCGCGAGGCGGGCGGCGAGCCTTCGCGGCTCGAGGACCACGATTTCCCCCGCGGCGATGCCAGCGTCGAGGAGCGCACGCGGGATTCGGGTCGTCTTGCCCGCGCCCGGAGGTGCCTCGATGACCAGCGTCGGGTGCGCGCGCAGCGACGTGACGACGCTCGGAAGAAGCGGGTCGATCGGGAGCGGCTGCATCGCCTAGGTCTCGCCTTCCTGTATTAAGGCAATCATGCGCCTGCAAACCGATGTTCCTCTGGCGCCGCTCACGACGCTCCGCCTCGGAGGCGCCGCGTCGCGCATGGCCGAGCCTGAGTGCGAGCAAGACATCGCGGACGCCGCGCGGGAGGCGCGAACCCGCGGTGACTCGCTGTTCGTGCTCGGCGCGGGGAGCAACGTGGTCGTGCCCGACGAGGGGTTCGCCGGCTCGGTGTTGCGCATCCGGACCCGCGGCGTCGAGCCGCAGAGCGAGCCCGAGCGGGTTCTCGTGGACGTCGCCGCGGGGGAGGACTGGGACGATCTCGTGGCCCGTGCGGTGGGCGAAGGCTGGTGCGGTATCGAGGCGATGAGCGGCATCCCGGGTTGGGTGGGCGCGACGCCGATCCAGAACGTCGGCGCGTACGGCCAGGAGGTTCGCGACACGATCGCGTCGGTGCGCGCGTACGACCGCGCGAGCGGCGGCTTCGTCGAACTGCGGCCGGACGAGTGTCGTTTCGGATACCGGAGCAGCGTATTCAAAGGAAGCCAGCGATGGATCGTCACCCGGGTGCGATTCGCGTTCGCGCGCGGACACGAGGCGCCGGTTCGGTACGCCGAGCTCGCGCGCTCGCTCGCGGTCGACGAAGGGGCGCGCGCGCCCCTGGCTGCCGTGCGCGAAGCGGTCATCGCGCTGCGCCGTGCCAAGGGAATGGTGCTCGACCCGGCCGATCCCGAGTCGGTCAGCGCCGGATCGTTCTTCGTCAATCCGGTGGTCGACGCCGCGACGCTCGCCGCCGTGGCGGCGCGCGCGGGGGCGGCGCCGCCGAGCTTCCCTGCAGGCGACGGGCGGTACAAGATTTCCGCGGGCTGGTTGGTCGAGCGGGCGGGCTTCGTCAAAGGGTGGGGCCCCGGGCGGGTCGGAGTTTCGCGCAAGCATGCGCTCGCGCTCGTGCACCGCGGCGGCGGCACGACCGCCGAGCTCTTGGCGCTCGCGCGCACCATTCGAGACGGGGTACGCGCCATCCTCGGCGTGACCCTCGAGCCCGAGCCGGTTCTCGTGGGCGGGTCATGGGACGAGCGCGGCTTGTAGCGCCAAGAGCGCTGCCGCGACGGCCACGGCGGGACCGAGGGCACGGGCGCATCGCTCGACGTGCTGTCGTGCGACCAAGAGCGCAACGAACGCCGCGATGCCTCCCGCGTAGCACACCGTCCACACGCGCCAGAAGTAGCCGGCGTGTGCGCTCCAAACGACCGAAGCGGGGTTCGGCTCGGCGTAGAGGACGAACTGGAGCGACCGCACGACGGCGTACGCGCCCACGGCAACGGCGAGGCCCCACGCGATCGAAACGGCGAACGGGACGAAGCGTTCCCCCGCGCGTTTCATGGAGAGCGTCCCTCCTTGGAATCGACGACGCGCGGACACTCGGGGTCGGGGCCGAGACCAGCGCCCATGAACGAAGTGACGACCTTGCATCCTCCCTTGCACACGTCCCGAAGGGGGCATGAAGCGCAAGGCTCGGACGGGGCCTGGGCGGAGGCCCGCCAGCGCGTGAGCTCAGGGTCGACGGCGTAGTCGCGGACGAGGTCGGTGCCCGCCAGGTCGGTGGCCGGAGCGAAGCTGCAAGGCGCCACTCGCCCGTCGGCCGTCACCGCGGCGAGGGAGCCCGCTGCCTCGCAACCCATCACGCCGAACCGAGCGAGGAGCGCCGGGTCGCGCACCATGGCTTCATCGGCCGAGAGAAACGGGACGAGGGCGCAATCGATGCGGACGTGGAAATCGCCTTCCCCGCACAGGTCGCGCGTCAAGGCGCGCAGCGTCGGGGCGAGCGAGCGCGCTTGGTCGGGCGACAATCGACGGACGAAGTATTCGACGGAGGCGGCTCGCCCGGCGGGCTTGTAGCGCAGCAGCTGGGCCTCGCACGCCCCGAGGCTTCGCGCCCGGGCGAGCGTCTCGCCCAGCTTTTCGAAGGTGCCCCGCGTCAGCACCACGTTGACGCCGACGCGTACGCCCGCCGACCGGAGGCGCTCGATGGCCCGCTCGGCCGACGAGCTCCCGTCGAAGCCGCGTACGCGGGCATACGTCTCGCCGCTTCCGTCGTAGCTCACGTTCACCTGAGCGAAGGCGCGCAGCTTCTCGGCGCGACTTTCCGTGAGGCCCAGGCCGCTCGTCGTGAGCACGGGCGTCATCCCGCGCGCCACCGCGGCGGCGGCCAGCGTGTCGAGGTCGTCGCGCGTCGTGGGCTCGCCGCCTCCGAACGCGACGGTGAATACGCCCGCGTCGTGCAGGGCGTCGAGCCGGCGCTCGATCTCCTCGCGCGACGGCTCGAGCCCGTTGGGCCGCGCGTCGATGTAGCATCCTTCGCAGCCCGCGCCGCATCGAGCCGTGACCGCCAGGTGGACTTCCAAGGGGGGGCTCGCGCCGGCGGAGCGGGCCCAAACGTCGCCGCCGTGCAGCCCGAGGGCGCTCACGCCGTCGCGATCCAGGGCTACGATCGCCGCGGTCGACTCGAGCTTCACCCACGCTCCCCACGGTTCGAATCGGACGATCACGGCGGCGGCTCGTCGCGCTTCTCCGGCGCCGATCGCGTTGGGGGTCGTGTCGACAGGCGAACGGGCTCTTTTGCCAGCGCTGCAACCACCGCCGCGAAGACCGCGGCTCCGACCGTGGCCGTCGCGAAGAGGGTGTCGACGACGCTGCCGATGCTCGAGCAGTTGGCGCCGTGTCCAAGACGTACGCCCCGCACGTGGTCGCTCAAGGCCTTCGGATCGCGGCGAGGCGGGGAAGGCGGGACGTCGTCTCGCTCGTCGGGGACGGGATGGTCGGACGCGCTCGGTGTGCTCATAGACCGAAACCCTCGAGATAGTCGGGACTGGCGGCGTCCAGAAGGACGAGGGCGGTCGCCAGGACCGTCGCGCCGCAAAAGAGGGCGCGGGCGACTCGCGCCGGGGGCCGGTCCGATCCGGCAGCGCTCCACGCCCGGGCGACGAAGACGAGCGGCAGCGTCCCGGCTCCGAGGAGAAGGAACGGCGCGGCGTTGCCGGATTCGTATCGGGAGGCGAGAAGCCCGCCGGCGAGGCCCACGAAGGCCGCAAAAGAAAGTGCAACGGGCGCGAGGCTGCGCAGCGCGGCCGCAATGTCTCCGAGCGCGCGGCGGCGGCGCGCACCTTCGAGCGCCCGAGCCGCGAGCCCGGCGAATCCGAGGAGCACCGCGATTGCCCCGCGCCGTATCCATCGTCGACGCACGAGGCGCGTGATGTCGCGCAAGAAGCGCGGATCGAGAAGTCCCGCGTGCGATCGGGCCTCGGCGGCAGCCTCGGCAACGGCGCCCCCCGCCGCCAGCGCTCCGACGAGCTCGCGCTCCGCGAGGGCAGCGGTCACGGGACCGGCTCGCGGGTCGTCGGCGACCCGGCGAAGCTCCACCATCGCGTCGCGCGGCCGGCCCATGCGACCGAGCCACGCTTCGGCGACGAGCATGCGCGCCTCGACACGGACGAGGCCCGGTGGAAATCGCTCGGCTTCCCGCGCGAGGGTATCGAGCGCAGTCGGGTCATCGGCCAGCGCCGGGTCGCGGCGGACGTGCTCGAGGCGCGCCAGAGGGACAAAGCCCCCCTCCGAGCGCGCTTGGAGCCACTCGATGCGGTCGTTCGCGCGGACGGCCCAGCGCGAGTCGGGGGCCGCGGCCGCGCACGCGCGGTCGTGGGCGACGGCTCGGTCGAACGCGCCGTCTTCTTCGTCGAGTTCGCCCAGCCGGTAGAGCGCCTCGGCGACCGCTTCGTCCGCGCCGCCCGCCGATGCGGCTCGCTCGAGGCTCGCTCTTGTCTCGTCGCGTCCCGCGGGCGGCGAAGGACGCGATTGGCTCGCGCGCTCGAGCGAAGCGCGCGTGGCCACGGCCCGGGGCGCGGGAAGCCCGACCGACCAGACGAGGAGCGCGAGAGAAGGCAGTGGCAACAAGAGCGCCGAAAGCTTCCACGCGCGGGGGCCGTTGTCCATGTGCCGGAGTCGGCCCCTGCTATAGAGGACCCCAACGGAATGAACGTTCGCGCAGCCGTCTTGCTCGCCGTCGCCTCCGCGCTGGCGGGCTGCCGCGGATGCCACGAAGGTCATCCCTACGTTCCGTACGTCATCGAACCGTCCGGCTCCCCGGCGGCTGGCGGGGCCGACGCCGGCCCGCCTCCCGCGCTGGGGTCTGGGGCGACGCCCGACGCCGGGCGCACCGCGTTCGTCCCGGTGCCGGCGACCGTCGCGCCGGTGGGCGCGTCGCGCTGGAGCTTGGAAGGCCTGACGCTCCAGGCCCCCGATGGAAAGGTCGTTGTCTCGGCCGTGGTGCGCGACTTCGACGGCGACGGAATCAAGGACGCCTTCGCGGTCCTGCGCGCGACCGATGGCGCGGGCCCCGCGGAGCTTGCCTATTATCGCGGGGCAGAGCACGCGGACGCGCTCCAGGGGCCCGCCTTGTTTGCGCCTCCCGAGAACCAAGCGTCCGAGCCGGGCTGCGCCGCCGTCGATCGCCTGATGGCCATAGGTCCACGGTCGATCTTGGCAGAGCTCGGAACGGCGCCGTGTCTCGCGCACGCATCGGGCACACCCGATCGCTGGGTCGCGATCGTGCAGGGTGGGGTGCAAGCCCGGGTGGCGCTCGCGCTCACCATCGTCGATCCGCCCGGCGCCGGGACGCTCTCGGTCGATGGCGACACCGCCGACCGCGATGGCGACCAATTGGACGACGTCGCAATACGCATGACGCTCGAAGGGGGCGGGCCGGTCGAACCGCTCCCGCGCGTCGGGGCGAACTTCGCTTGGCTCGATCGCTCGGCCGGACTCAGTCGCGATCTCGGAACGACCGAGTCCTCGTTTGCCTCGCTGGCCGCGACGGCAGCCGCGCGGGCCGTCCGTCACAAAGACGCCGCCGGCGTCCCCGCGTACGCGGCGCAAGTGCGCGCGCTCTGGCGAGCCGTGTGCGCCGAAGGCGGCGCGCCGCGGGTCAGCGGCGTGGGCACCGGCCCGATTCCGTGTGGCGTGAACCGTTCGCTCGAGACTCTTGGGCTCGCGGAGGCGCATGCGTATGCAACGGCAGGCGATCCGCTGCGTGCCGCGCTCGCGGTCGATAGAGTCGCGCGTTCGTCTCCAGGGCATCCGTCCGCGCGCCTGTCGGAGGCCCAAAAGTGGATCGCACAAGTGGCGCCCGTGGCCAACGCGCTCGCCCTGCGCGCCGTGTCGGCCGTGCCCATCGTGACCGGGGGCCGCGACCTCGCCTGGGGGTCGCTCGCCTTCGAGCCGAGCGGGAAACTGCTCGTCCGGACTCGGGCGGGGGTGGTTCGGGTCGATCCCGACGCCGGCGACGAATCGGCCGCGGACGGCGTGGCCGACTGGAAGCCGGCCGTCACGTCGCCCGACGGTGCGATGCGGTGGATCGAGACGTACGATCCGTGTGACGGACTCTCGCTGCGCGCGGCGCTGGCGCCTACCAACGTCGACGAGCTGCACGAAGTGGCGCTGCCGGTGGCGCCTCTGGGCGAGCGGTGCGTGGGGTCCCGCGGGGCTCGTGCGACGACGCTCCCCATCGCGTGGGGGACGCGTGGCATCGAGGCGATCGTCGAAGGCGAGCCCGTGGTCATCTCGCCCGACCTCGCGCACGCGTCGCTCCACGGAATGTCTTTCGATCAGCCCGCCGCGCCGGGCGGACCCCGGTCTCCCGACGGCAGCGTCCTGGTCGTCGCCACCGTGTCCGGCCTGCTGGTGCGCAGCGCCGCGCATGCGCGTTTGTTCCGCGCCCCGGAGCTCGACGGCACCTACGGCGAACAGCGCGATTGCGCGGTGAGCAGCGGCGCGACGCACGTCGCCTGCGTGCGCGCGGGGAGGGCGTGGGTCGGAGCTTGGGAAGGCTTCTGAGGCCTCTTACTTGTGGGTGCAGAGAACGTCGGTAGCCTCGCGCGTGCTCTGGAGGCACTGGACCGCCCGGTCCGCGCAACGAACGACGAGCACGCCGTGGGCGAGCAGCGTGGTGAGCGAAGCTCCGGAGTGCCGCGCGATCGTCTCCCGCGGCAGCGTCGCATCGCACCCCTTCTCGAGCTGCATGTCGATGCGCCGTCCGCTCGAGATCACCTCGGTCTTGCCGACCGCGCGGAGCTGGTCGGCAATCTGCTTGGCGAAGGCGGGGTCGGCGGGGGCATCGCTCGGCTGGGGCGCCTGCATCGCGGCCATGTACTGGATGGCCTGAAGCTGCACCTGCTGGGGCATCGTGATGAGGACCGTCGGACTCGTCGTGGGCACGGGACGCGGCGGCATCACGCGCTGGGCGACAGGCGGCGGCGCCGCGGCAGTGTCTGCGGCGGGCGGCGGAGTCGTCGCCGGGGTGGCCGAGGGGGTCGAGGGAGTCCCCGTCGCTTGGAGGTCCGGGGACGGTCCGGGCTTGTCGCACGCGGCCGAGAGGGCGATGCCGAGAATCAAACCAGTGCGGCTCATGCGAGCGATTCTGATACCACTCGGGGTCGTGTGGAAGGCTTTCGCCGCGATCGCCACCCTCGCGCCGCTTGGGTACCCCGTGGGTCCGACGGAGGATGCCGGGGCGATCCAGGCCGAGATGCGGTGCGAGCGGGCCGACGGGCCCGGCCGCGTGCGCTGCGAAGTCGAAGCGCGCGTCGGTCTAGGCGAAGCCATCGTCGAGGGCGACGTCGTCATCGTTCGTACTCCGCCGTTCGTCACCGCGCTCCGAGGCCGCATCGGGCCTCACGACGCGACGACGCACGATCCGAACATTTGGCGATGGGCCCTGGCTCTCGCCGCGCGCGGACGGGGCAGCGGCGAGGTGGAGGGGCGGGTACGGCTGGTGGTTTGCCGCGGGACCGTCTGCGCGCCTCGCGAGGCTCCGGTCTCCGTCCGGGTGGTGGTCGGAGAGTGAGCGCGGGGCGGCTCGCAGGGCGAGAAGTTGGCCCCGAACGGCCCCCCGCGGCGACAATCTCGGGCGATGCACCTCCCCAGCCGCTTGCGATCGACCACGCTCGGCGACTTGCTCGGAGCACTCCACCGCGCTCGCGCGAGCGGTACCCTGGAGCTGGCGGAAGATCGCGGGCGGGTACACCGGATTCACCTGGCGCAGGGGCTCGTCACTGCCGTCGAGCTCGACGGCGCCGGTCTGTCGCTCGCCGAGATTCTGCGCCGAGACCGCGCCGCGGACGACGAGTTGCTCCGCCGCTCGCTCCTTCGTGCGATGGCTTCTCGCCGGCTCCACGGCGAAGTCCTGGTGCACGATTTCCGGTTGTCGCCGACCATCGTCGGCAGGGCGCTGCGCCGCCAGATCGACGCTCGCCTCTCGACCATCGAGGAGCTCGCGGACGCGCGGATCGCATTCCGCGTCGCGGTTCGACAGCCGCGCTGGGCGCTCCAGTCAGCGCCGCTCGATCCGAAAGAGTTTCTCCACGGCCGTCGCCGGGCGCGCGAACGGGGAGCCCACCATTCCGACGTCGGGTCCGGCGCGCCGCAACCGGTCGCGGAACCAAGCGCGTGGCACGTTCTCGGAGTCCCGCCGGGAACGGACGTCGCGGAGATCAAGCGCGCGTACCGCCGACTCGCGCGCACCGTACACCCCGATCTCCATCCCCAAGCCACCGACGAAGAACGACGCGCGCTCGAAGCGCGATTCGTCGTGATAAGCGAGGCGTACAGGGCACTCGTCGCGTAGCCGCGACTAGGTGGCTGCCCTGCCCGGTGAGCCCCCACAGCAGCTTCGCTCGCATGGCGTGCGCCGGCCCCCTCAGGTCCCCCCGGGCTAAGCATTCGTCAAATCGTGTTTTGAACCGGCTGGTCCAGCTATTAAACTTCGCCCCCCGGCCCCTCTCCGCAAGCGGACCGCAAGCGGAGAGGGGTGTCTGCGGGTCTCGCGATACCAAGACCGGCTCGCGCTTTGCGCTTTGCGGCACCTGCGGAAGACCTCACCCCCGGCCCCTCTCCGCAAGCGGAGAGGGGTGTCTGCGGGTCTCGCGA
>CAZVPE010000200.1:0-11303 GCA_964628155.1 uncultured Polyangiaceae bacterium
CCTCCGGGTACTCGCCCGCTTCGATGTGGATGCACTGCGCGGGGCACGCCGTCGAGCAACAGAGGCACGCCACGCATCGCACGCTCGCGTCCGCGCGCGTCGTCAGGCGATGAATCCCGCGGAAGCGCTCGGGATACGGGCGTTTCTGCTCCGGATACGAAATGGTCGTGATGCCGGCGTCGAAGCGGTCGAGGACGGGGTCGGGGCGATCCCCGCGGAGCATCTCGCGCGTGTTGTCGAAGAAGTGCTTCATCGACACGCCGACGCCGCGGAAAACCTCCGGCAAATAGCTTCGAACTTCGAAGCCGCGAGGCGCGTACGGGACGGCCTTCGCGTTCGTATTTGCGGGGGGTTTCTTGGGAAAAGTCTTGTTCTCCATGCCGCTACCTCTCATGCCTGCATCGGTTCGGACTTCGTCCCACCGTGTTTGGCCGACGTCTCCGCCGACGAGCCCAGCAGCGTTCGCAGGTGCTTGATGGGCCCGAAGAAACCGATGACCATGCTTCCGATGAGGTAGGCGAGCACGATAGCGACGATCGCTTGCGTGGCGTCCCCCGCCACCCTCAACGCGCTGCCGACTTCGGGACCCGCCTTGTCGAGCGCCAGCCAGACGACGCCCGTGACGAGGATGTTCGCCAGCGAAGCCGGGAGCAGCACGCGCCAGCCGAGCTTCATCAACTGGTCATATCGAAAGCGGGGCAGAGTCCACCGGACGAACACCTGAACCCAGCAGACGACGATCACCTTGACGAAGAAGGTGACCACGCCGAGGAGCGTCATCCATACGTGCGATATGGGCACTTGCAGAAGACGCAGGCTGCCGAATTCGATGGTGAGCCCGTCGCGGTGCAGGAAGGGCAGGGTCCAGCCGCCCAGAAAAATCGTGACGAGGAGCATCGAGCCGGTGACGACTTCGGCGTACTCCGCGAAGTAGAACATTCCGAACTTCATCCCGGCGTATTCGGTGAAGTATCCGGACACGAGCTCGCTCTCGGCCTCCGGCAGGTCGAACGGGATGCGCTTGTTCTCGGCGACGGCGGCCGCGAAGAAGAGGAAGAACGCGAGCGGCTGCACGAAGATGCCCCAGGCGTGGTTGTCCTGCCACCGCACCATCTCGTCGAGACGAACCGTGCCGTAGATCATCATCGCGCCGATCAGCGACATTCCGAGGGTCACCTCGTACGAGACCATTTGGCTCGCGGCGCGCAGCGCTCCCAACAAACTGAACTTGTTGTCGCTCGACCAGCCGGCGATCGCAGCGCCGATGATTCCCTGTCCCGACATCGCGAACACGTAGAGAATGCCGACGCCGAGCGGCGCGGCGACCAGCTCGAGCGGGTAGACCGAGTTTTTCACGTCCGGCGAACAAGTGCCCCAGCGCGGCGCGGCCGGTCCCTCGATGATCGGCCAGTGCGAAACGAGATGCAGGTGGAACAGCCGCGGACACACGGTATCCCCGAACGGGATCGTGCCGACGAGCGTGAAGACCATCCCCATCGCCATGATCGGCGCGAGCATGAAGAGGAGCCGGTCGGCGCGCAGCGGCATGAAGTCTTCCTTCGTGAAGAACTTCAAGCCGTCGGCCGCCGGGTGCAAGAGACCGGCGAGCCGGAACTCTTTGCCGAAGACCTTGATGACCGCGCGATTCGGGCCGATGCGGTCTTGAATCATCGAGCTCTGGCGGCGGTCCGCCCACGTCAGGATGGCCGCCAGGTTCAGGACGAACCCGACCATGACGAGGATCTTGATTATCGTCCACACAAGCTGCATCGCGGTCATTGGTTCGACCCACTCAATGGGGTTTGGTCGTGCCTTACTCTGCGGGTATGGCTGCGGGGGGTCTCGCCGTCGTCGAGACAGCTTTGGCGGGGATCCGAGCGCGAATTTGCTGGAGCTTCGTCCACGACGCCTCGTAGCCGAGCGCCGTCGCGATCTGCGCGATGGCCTGCCATGCGGGCCTGCTGACCCCCAGCGGTTCGATCGCCTTCTCGCTCAATTGACGCAGTCCCTTGGCGTTGACGTACGTGCCCGAGTGCTCCGCCCACGACGTCGCCGGGAGCAGCACGACCGCGAGACGGGAAACAGGTCCCTCGTGCGCCGCGATCGCGACCATCGTCGCCGCTCCGAGCGCTTCCGGGTCGACCGGAGCGGAGCCTCCGAGGGCAATGACGTGCGTGATGCGAGAGCCGGTCACGTCGTCGAGCAGCGCCCGGAGGGGCTTGGCGCCCGGCGCGATCTGCTGCACGCCGGCGGTATTGGAGTTCTTGTCACGATGAATCAGGATGTCGTCTTGGTAGCCGTCGCGGCGGCCGGTCACGTAAACGTTCTTGCTGCCGAGGAGAACGGTTCCAAGCTCGTAGAGCGCCCAGTTGTCTTCCAGCGAGTGCTCCGCGCTCAGCATCACGGCGACGGAGCTCGGCGCCACGCCGGCGAAGAGCGTCTTTATTTCGTCGAGCGCCTTGCCGACCGACGTCGCGACGCCGCGGACCTTCGCTTCGAGAATGCGCCCGTCGTGCGCTTGCTTGTACGAGAGCATTCCCTCGTCGCACATCCAGAACTTGTTGACCTTCTCGTTGTCGCGCGGTCGATACCGATACGCTTTGTTGTTGCGCGGATCGTAATCGAGGTGCGCGTTGCAGCCGGTCGCGCATCCTTGGCAGACCGCGCTCGCCGTTCGTAGAAACCACACACGGGCCTTGAAGCGGAAGTCCTTCGTGGTCAGCGCGCCGACCGGGCAAACGTGCTCGGTCATGAACGTGTAGTGCCCGTCGAGCTGTCGTCCGGGCGACACGATGATCTCGTTCAGGTTCCCCCGCTCGCGCATGTCGAGCACCGGATCCTTGGCGACTTCCGCCATGAACCGGATGCACCGGGTGCACATGACGCAGCGCTCACCGTCGTAGACGATGGTCGGGCCGAACACGACGCCCTTCGGTTTGTGCACCGGCTCGTCGCGCATGCGCTTCTGGTAGCGCCCGTAGTCCAGCCAATAATCTTGGAGCTTGCACTCGCCCGACTGATCGCAGATGGGACAGTCGACCGGGTGATTCAGGAGCAAGAATTCCTGCACGTCGTGCCGCGCACGCCGCACGTTCTCGCTCGTGTCGGCGAGCACCTCCATCCCGTCGGCCGCCGCCACGTAGCACGCCGGCTGAAGCTTCGGCTTTTGGCGGGGGAGGTATTCGCCGGCCTTCGGATCCCACTCGAGCACGTCGAGCGTGAGCGGGCGCTGGCCTGGTTTCGGCTGAATGTCCACGAGGCACATTCGGCAGTTCGCCGGCGCCGACAGGCCGGGATGCCAGCAATAATGCGGGATCTCGACCCCTTGGCGCCACGCGGCCCGGATGATCGTGTCACCCGGCTCGAAGGGGATGGTCTTTCCGTCGAGTTTGAAAGTGGGCATTTTGTGAACGTCCTGGGCCAAGAAAACTCGAGATTAGTGATCGCACTCGCCGCCGATCATGTTCAGTGAGCCGAACGTCGGCACGATGTCGCTGAGCATGCGCCCTTCGAGCAGTTTCGAAAGGCCGCCGGTGATTTGAAAGCAAGGCGGCCGAATTCGCACGCGGTACGGTGTCCCGCTCCCGTCGGATACCAAGTAATATCCGAGTTCGCCGTTGCCTCCCTCCGTGTACGAGTAAACCTCGCCCGGCGGGATCTTCGCGCCTTCCATGATCAACTTGAAGTGCTGAATCGTCGCCTCGATGGTCGTGTACACGGACATCTTGTCGGGCAGCACCACCGACGGCTCGTCGCAGTTGACAGGACCATCGTCGGCCATGCGCTCGATCGATTGCTCGACGATCCGCATGCTCTGGCGGATTTCGCCGAGCCGCACGAGAAAGCGGTCGAGCGTGTCGCCTTTGGTTCCGACCGGTACGTCGAAGTCGACCTCGTCGTACTTGAGGTACGGGTGGGCCTTGCGTATGTCGTAGGCGACGCCGGTTGCGCGCAGGCACGGCCCCGTCCAGCCGAGAGCGACGGCGTCCGCGCCGCTGATCGAACCCACGTTCTCGAGGCGGTCGATGAAGATGCGGTTCTTGAGCAGCATCCGCTCGCCTTCTTCGACGAGATCGAGGATCTTCGGCATCGCCGCGCGGCACAGACCCTTGAAGTCCCGGCTCGGCGGTTGGGCCATCCCGCCGATGCGTCCGAACGAATGCGTCAGGCGGGCGCCGGTCTCCTCCTCGAGGATGTCCCAGACCATTTCGCGCGCTTTGACGAACCATAGAAACGGCGTGAAGGCGCCGAGCTCCATCGCCATCGCGCCGTCGCAGGTCAAATGGTCGCTGATGCGAGCCAGCTCGCCGAGCGCCATCCGATACCACTGGCACCGGTCGGGCACCACGAGGCCGCAGAGCTTCTCGACCGCGAGCGCGTAGCCGACGTTGTTGAGCATCGGCGATACGTAGTTCAGCCGATCGACGTACGGAAAGACCTGCGCCCAGGTCCCCCGTTCGCACATTTTTTCGAAGCCGCGGTGCAGGTACCCGACCTGCACGTCGGCCTTGACCATCGTCTCGCCGGAGAGCTCGAGCACGATCCGCACGGTCCCGTGCATCGCCGGGTGCGAGGGCCCCAGGTTCAAGTGCATCGGCTCCGCGGGGAGTTCGAGCTCGCCCTCTTCGAGATCCATGTCGAGCGGTTCCATCAGTCGCGCTCCTCGGGATGCGACGGCCGGACGCGGCCGAACGGCATGCCTTCGTCCGGCCCGAACGGCTCGAGCTTGTGGATTGGCATCCCCGCCTCGGCCTCGGTTCGGTACGGCACGAGCGGCTGCGTCCGGTCCGCGGCATAGGTTCTTTGCAGCGGGTGCCCCTCGAACTCCGGGTACATCAGAATGCGTCGCAGGTCGGGGTGTCCGCGAAAGCGCACGCCGCTCATGTCGTACACCTCGCGTTCGAGCCAGTTCATGCCGGGCCAGATCGAAGTGACGCTGTCGAGCTCCGCGCCTGCCATGTCCTCGTCGCCTACCCTGGCCTTCAGACGAATTCGGTGGCGCATCGAGATTGAATAGAGGTGCATCACCACCTCCATGCGCGGCGTCCTGTCGGGGTAATCGACGCCGCACAAGTCGACGGGCAAGTCGAAGTCGAGCGCGGGATCCTTGCGCAAGAACGTGCAGACGTCCTTCCATTGAACGGGGTCGACGACCGCAGTGTCGTCCCCGTGCTGCGAGTGCGTCTCGAGGATGGCCGCCCCGAAGCGCTCCTTCAGCTTGTCCAAGACGAGCTGGCTCACCGCATTCCTCCTGCGCGCGAGCCGTCGTTGTCGCGCTCCCGATCTTTCAGCGCCGGCACGAGCTCCCGAGCATCGGTGGCGGAGCGCCGGAGCTGCACGAGCCCCGCGGCGGTTTGGACGGGGTCGAATCGTGGCTTGACCACTCCAGGGCGCCGCTCGTTTCGAGCGATTTTGTCCTGAAGGAGCATGAGCCCGTCGAGGACCGCTTCGGGCCGCGGGGGGCAGCCTGGAATGTACACGTCGGTGGGGATGATTTTGTCGATCCCCGGCACGGTCGTGTAGTTGTCGTAAAAGCCTCCGGTGGACGCGCAGGTGCCGAACGCGAAGACCCACTTCGGCTCCATCATTTGTTCGTAGATGCGCTTGAGCACGGGCCCCTGGCGCTGGCTTATCGTGCCGACGACCCACAGCAAATCGCTCTGTCGAGGAGAGAACCGGGGCGCCTCCGCGCCGAAACGTGCGACGTCGAACCGCGGGCTCGTAAGGGCCATGAACTCCATCCCGCAGCACGCGGTGACGAAGGGATACGAGAAAAGCGAATACTTCCGCGCCCAGCCGAGCAGCGCGTCGACGCGTGTCGTCGCAAACCCTTGTTCGCTGCCCTCGAGGGTGAGGGAACGGGTCATGTCTCCCATTCGAGCGCTCCTTTTCTCCACACGTAGACGAGCGCGACCACGATGACGCTCAAGAAGCTGACCATCTCGGCGAGCCCAGGCCATCCGAGGTCACGGAAATGGATCGCCCACGGATAGACGAACACCGCCTCGATGTCGAAGACGACGAAGAGGATGGCGGTCAGATAGAACTTCACCGAGAGCCGAAGGTGGCCCCCTGTGCTCTCGCTGCCGCACTCGAACGGGGCGTTTTTGGCGGCAGACGGCTTCTTGTGACGGCCCAGGTACGTGGCGGCTCCCCAGAACGCGGAGGCGATGAAAAACGCCGTCGCGAGGAGCAGGAACATCGGCGCATACGTGGCGATCATGGCGGCCCGTGGGGGTGGACTCGGTCTCGTGTTCGCCCGCTGCCTCTCGTTTCCGGTTGGGCCTGCGAGCGCGCGCGTGTACCGCGCGGAAAAGTCGAGGTTTTTCTAGTCCCCGCGGTTCGGAGTGTCAACGGCGGCCTCGGCCCCTCGGCAATTGGCCGGCGACTCAACTCTTCGCATGTGTGACGACCGCGGCCTTCCATTTGGTAAGGGGGAGGCCGAGGGCGTTTTCCGCCTCGTGGAGTTCGGCGACAAGCTCGCGCTCCCCCACGCCTGCCTTGAGCGCGTCGCGCAGACAAGCGTACGCCGCGACCCATTTCTTCCGTCGGAGAAACGCGCGCGCCAGCGGCAAGCTGACCTCAGCAGGCGACCCGCCGAAGGCGAGGGACCGCCTCAGCGGCGCGATGGCCTCGCCCGGGCGGTCGTTCTCGAGGAGCGCCTCCCCCAGGCGCAGAAAGAGATCGGCCGCGGCGGCGCCCTCCTGGGCGTACTGAATGCCGATTCGCAAGACTTCCTCGGCCTGTTCGGTCTGGCCGAGGTGCACGCAGGCGCTTCCGAGGATTCCAAGGCCTTTGGCGATGAGGCCGCGCGCGTCGGGCGTGAGCATTTGGCCCTCGGGGGTGCGAAGAAAAATGGCAAGCGGTGCCGGCCAGCTTCCAAGGAGCTGAACGACGCGCGCCCACTCGCTTCGCTGCGCGGCTGCCTCAGCTTCGCTCACCTTCGAGAGATCGATGGCGCTGCGCGAGGTCGTGCCGACGCGCTCGAGCTCTTCGCGGACCAGCGCTCGGATTCGCAAGCGGAAGGCGTCGAGGTCGTAGGTCTCCTGGACGCCGTCGTGCAAAAGGACGAGCTGCGCGGGGGTGCTTGCGGCGAGGACCAATCGTTGGAGCGAGTAGCCGTACAGCGGAGCGAGGAGCAAATAGCGCACCCCGATGTAGAGCTGGATGGGCTCGATCTCCGTTTCGCGGGTCGGCGCGGTGACGGGCTTGTCGTCTTCCACCAACAGCGCTCCGGCGAGTCGGCGCCGAAAGTCGGCCAACGTGAGGCGCTGCGGTTCGAGGGCCTCTTCCGATTCGCTCAGGCCGACGACGAAGTCGACCAGCGACAGGTCGGGGTTGCGCCGGTCCACCGTGAGCGCCGTGATGCGCGCGCCGACGATGATGGAAAAAGCGAAGAAGCGCTCGCCGATGATTTCGCACAGCGCCTGAAACGAGCCAATCCCCTCGCCGATCCTCTCGAACCAGCCGTCCGTGCGAACTGCGTCGAGATTCAGCTCTCGGTGCTGGCTTTCGCTCATCGTCCCGTCTTCTCACCCATACCAGACATGGGCCCCCCCACGGCTTTCCCTTTCAGCCGTCGGGCTCGCGTCGGGCCGAGCTTCGCCCCGTTGCCCAGTGAATGCAAACCGGCTGGACACCGCACCCTTCGCATCGGGCCGCGTCTCGACGGGAAGGGCAGCGCTGCAGCATTCCCATATGACAGAGGGAAAAGTCGTACTTCGTGGGATCCGCCGGATCGAAGCGCGCGAGCGCGCGGGTGATTTCTTCGGTCGTTCGCCAGGAAGTGGTGCGGCGTCGCGTGAAGCCGAGGTTGAACGCCAGCTTGTGGATATGTACGTCGACCGGGACGAGGAGCACGGCGGGGTCTACGCGCCAGAGTCCGAGGTCGACGCCGTCGGCCGGGCGGACCATCCAGCGCATGAACAAGAGGAGCCTCTTGCTGCCACTCGCTCCACGCGGATCGGGGAGCAGATGCCCCGGGCCTCGACGGGGGCCACCGCGGCGAAGGCCGCCGGCTGCCCGGATGGCGTCGCACCAGTTGGCGAGCGCTTCCCGCAGCGATCGGGTACGGCGAAGCTCGGCCTCGAAAAGTGCCCCGAGTGAGCCGTGGGCTTGCTGGACGCGCCCTGCGCCGACCAAGAGCCGGGCAACGTCTTCGCCGCGAAAGACGCGATGCTTCCATCCGCGAAGCCGCGCTCGGACCTCCGCGGGCGGACCGTCGGCCAGCTGCGCCGGATGGTCTCCCAGGCGGCCGAGCAGCTCGCTCACTTTTGCACGTATCGCCTTGACGTTGCCGAAAGCGACGCAGGCCGCCAAGAGGGCGACGAGTTCGCGGTCGCGCAGGTCCACGTATTCGTGGACGAAGCCGACCGGATCGGCCGCACGGCGTTCGCCTACGTCGCAACGAACGCGGACCGCGTCGAGGGCGGCCTTGACGCGGCGTTCCCGCTCGGGGAGGGGCGTGTCACGGCGGTTCTCCGACACGGCCTCCGGCGTCCTTCTTCGCATGAAGCGACTCTCTTGCAGCGCGCTGCTCGGCGCGCACCCGCTCGGCGTGGGCTCGGTCCCGTCGCAGCCTGCCGATGGCGAGCCAGCGATCTTCCCGGCTGGCCACGGCGCGCGACACGTACGTCTCCCAGTGGGTCTCGGCCGACGCCCACCGCGCCGCCGCACCGCGCGAATCCGGCTCGGTCCCCGCCGCAGCGGCCTCTCCGAGCGCGAGATACCATTCGCGTTCCCAGTCCGGCACGAAGAACACGTTCTGTTGATCGCGGATCGCGTCCCACCCCGTCACGTTGCGGGGCAGGCCCATGGGACCGACTTCGTCCCAGGTGAGCTGCGAAGCCTTGGCCGCCGCGTCGAGGGCGGCGTGGGCATCGCCCCCGCGATCGAGAGCCACGGCGAGATCCCAGAGCGTGAGCGCGTAGGTCGAGTTGCGGCTGCTCGAATTTGGCAGGGTGCCGCAGATCTGCATCGCGCTTCGAAACGTGCCGAGCGCGTCGTCCAGTCGTCCGAGCCGCATTTCGGCCTCGCCCATGTTCATCATCGTCAGGGCTCGGGATCGATCGTCGGACAATCGCGCCATGTAGCGGCGCGAGACGGCCACTTCCTCGCGGGGCCGGTCGAGCTTGGCGTACGTCTCGACCAACGCTTCGAGGGCGACGGTAGCGGCGGGATGATCCGGCGCCATCTCGAGGGCGGGTACGAGCAGGTCGACGACCCGCCGATAAAGGTCGTCGCGCCCGAGGAGCGTCGCGAGCCGCTCGTAGACGATGCCCAGGTCGAACCGGAGGCGCACGTCAGGGCTCTTTGGAGCTCCCGCGTCCTCCAGCATGGCTCGCGCCGCGGCGAGGCGCAGCTCCTCGTCGCGACGCTGTTCGGATGGCAGCGCGTCGTCGCCCATGCGGCGATGGAGCAGTCGCTCGACCCGCACGTGGAGAGCCCACCGGTCTCGCTCGGCCGGATCTTTCGCGAGGTCCCACACGCACGGCGGCGTGTCCGCCCAACCGACGCGCTCCGCGGCGAGGAGCACCGCCAGTGCGAGCAAGAGTACCGGGGCACGGAGTCTCGCCAACGCAGTCATCTCCGTCCCGCCCCGGTGCCGGTCTGCCTCGATGCGAGCGACGCCAAATGGGCACGCGCCTGCCCGGCCCAGACACCGCTCGGGTCATCGTCGAGCGCCCGCTGCCACTCGTCGCGCGCCCCGGTCCGGTCGGTCGACTCCAGCGCGAGCGCCGAGAGGGCGTGCGCTTCCGCCGGCGCGACGGCGAGCAGATCTTTGGCGCGCGGCGTGGCCATCGTGTCACGAGGATCGCCGCGCGCTCGCTCGCTCAGCAATGCAAGCGCCTCGTCGGGGTCTCCGCGTCGATCCAGCGCGAGCGCTAGGGCAAGCACTGCGACGGCTTGGGCTTCGTCCTGACCTTCGCGCACCGCCTCCCGCAACGCCGCCGCGGCCTCGTCGAGCCCGCCGGCGCCGCGGGCCATCGCGACGAGCGCCGCCTCGATCTCCGAACGGACGCGGTCGGCACTGGAGAGGGCAGAGGCCCGCGGGAGCAGGGCACGGTAGGCATCCCCCGCCTCTTTCGTCCGCCCTGTACGCGCGAGGGCGCGGGCCCAAGCGAGCAGTGCGGGGGGATCGGCGAGCGCTCGGGGGTCTCGCGATTGGCCGTCGGAGAGGGCCGTGAGTGCTTCGCCGTACCTCCCGAGGGCGGCGAGTGCGCGCCCCTCCAGGATGCGGGGCGCGGCGTGTCCGGGTAAGACTCGGTCGGCTTCGTTTGCGGCGTCGAGGGCGGTCTGCGCCGTCGCGGTGATACCGGCAAGCTTCGACGATGCGCTCGCGACGAGATCGCAGTATCGCCTGAGCTCGGGCGACTTGGCGCGCTCCCACACGTTGCCCCCTCGATCGGCCCGGTCGCCGCACTCCCGCGGCCGGCCGCTCGGCCACGCCCCGGGGCCTGCCTGGGCGAGCACGAGAACGACCGCGAGCACCATCGGGGAACGCAACGTAGCGGGAGCGGGCGGATCGCGCGACCCGATGCAGTCGAGTCAATTGTGCTGAAGGGTCGGGCAGGCCGCGCACACCGCCGTGATGCAGCTGGCAAAGTCGAGATACGCAGTGACTCCGGACTGGACGGCCGGGTTGTTTTCGCATGATCCCACGCAAACCGTGTCCCCTTGCATGCAGGCTTGCGTGCATTGAAGGAGCGATTGGCACTCCATCGTGCACGCTATGTCCGCCGGGCAGCACATCGACGTGATGCACTGTCCGCAATAGAGGTTGGGCGACATCACGAGCAGGTCAGCGCCGCCGCAGGTCGTTCCCGACGTCGCGGTGCTACTCGGCGCCGGGCCAGCCTCCGAGGCGGGATTCGCCGCCGACCCGCCGCCGCTCGACGGGCTTGGACAGGACGCGTCGGGGGGGGGAACGCAATTGCCGAGCTGCGGCGGGAACGCGGAGCTGTCGGAGGAACAACCTCCTAAGCCCAAAGCGAAAGCAACGCTCATCGCTCTCATGGCGCCCATTCTAGCCTGCCGCCTGGCTGGGGGGATCGGCGCGTCTAGCATACCCCGTTCGGCGATGTGGACGCGATCGTCGGCGCTCCTCGCGCTTTCGACGGAGGGCGAGCGCGAAGCTGGTAACGTAAAAAAAAGGGGATGAGTCTATTTTCGAAATCGCCCAAGGACGGCCCCCCGAAGCCCGACTCGTCGAGCGCGAAGGCAGCCCCCGCCCCGGCGCCGCCGCGAGGGCCAGGGCCGCGGCCGCCGCCGCAATACCCTCCGCCCGCGCCCGTCCACTCCCC
>CAZVPE010000201.1:0-11285 GCA_964628155.1 uncultured Polyangiaceae bacterium
GCGGCCTTGATCCGGGGGACTTCATCGGTCCTTAGAAACGTGGCGAAACCCGCATAGTCCTCGGTCGGCTTACCCTTGAAGAAGGCCCTTGGACGAAAAGATCGGCGACCACGCCCGGTTAGATGGTGCCTGCTCTTCAGGGTAGAATCCCGCCACGCAGCACGTTCCGCCCACTTCGAAACTCGGCCGCAGTCCCGCTTTGTCCACAACCGAGGCGCGCGACGGTATCCGCGACGAGGCGCCACCCGGCTTGGCGACCCGCCTTCGCGGCTTCTTGCATCGACACGGCCGCAAGCTTTGGTGGCTTCACTCCGCGTATGCGCTTGCGCTCGGAGCAAGCGTCGTCATTTTCGCGCAGAAGGGATTCGGGCACGCGCGCTGGCTCGCGGTCACGCTGGGACTCGCGTGGTTGCTCGTCGTGCTCATCTTTCGCCTGTTCGCGTCGGGCGGGGAGATGCGTGCATTCGACGCGGCCGACACGAAGACGCGCGTTCACTTCTACGTGATGACCTACGCGCTGAAGAACCTCTACCAAGGAATGCTCTTTTTTCTGCTCCCCTTCTACTGGAAGTCGACGACGCTCGACGCCGCGAACGGGTGGTTCGTCGTGCTGCTCGCAGTGTGCGCGCTCCTGTCGACACTCGATATCGTCTTCGATCGCGTCCTCATGCGGTGGCGCGCCCTCGCCTCGCTGTTTCACGGCATCACCCTCTTCGGCTGCCTGAACCTCGTCATCCCCGCCCTCTTTCCCGATACGCGGACTCTCTGGTCCCTCCTCGCCGCCGCGGCGATCACCGTGGTCGGCTTCTGGACGCTCCACGTCACGCTACGCGTGCTCCGGAAAAAGATGTACATCGCGGTCTTTGCGCTCAGCCTGGCGAGCGGCGTCGCGGCCGTCTACGCGGCGCGCGCCGCTATCCCGCCCGTCCCGATGTACGTCTCCTCCGCCGCGGTCGGCCCGAAGCAGCTCTCCGACGGGCGCCTGGCCATGGAGGTCAAGACGCTCCACCCTTCCGTCATCCAGGAGATCATCGCGGTCACCGACGTCGTCGTCCCCGGCGGCAAAGGCGACCGGCTCCGGCACGTCTGGCTGCGCGAGCGGCGCGAGGTTCATCGGTCCAGCGAAGAAACGTCACGCATCGAGGGACCGAAGGGCGTCGTACGCCTCCGTTCATCCCTGACGGAGAAAGACCTGCCGCCGGACCTCGTCGGGGCCTGGTCGGTGGACGTCGAGACGGAAGACGGGCAACTCGTGGGACGGACCGAGTTTCGGGTGGTCCCGTAAACCCGCGCAGACCCGTCTCCGAGGCGCATCGCTTTGTACCGGTGCGCGGCGCGTGATAGCCATGGCCCCCCGTGCGATTCGTGTTCGCCCTCCCGCTCGCTACCGCGACGCTGCTGAGCGCGCCGGCCGACGCACGGGCCGACGTGAGCTCTTGGTTTGCGGTCGGCGGCGGCGGCGCGTCGGAGCGCAGTCTGCCGTCGGCGACGCGCAACGTCGCCATTGCGATGACCGGCACGCTCGGGGTCGGCACCTCGCCGATGGCGCCGCTCGTCGTGGGAGGCCTCGTTCGAGGGACCGGGTTGTTCGGGCTCGGTGCCGACCTCGGCGTGGCGGTGCGACTGGCCACAGGCGGGTTCGCCAGGGGCGACTGGGGGGTCGCGCTCGACGCGGGCGCGCTCTGGCGCTCGTGGGGAAACGGGGACTACGGCGACTGGCCGCTTCAAGCTGTCTTGACCGCGGGCTCTCCTTGGGGCTTCGAAGTCGCCATCGGGACCGAGCTGTGGAGCGTGGACGGTGGTAACGCGGCCCAGGGGTTCTTCGCCGCGCTGGAGCTCGATCTCCTCCGGTTGACGGTGATGCGCCAGGGCGCCAGCGAGCGCTGGTGGCCCAACCCGAACCCCGCCGGAGGCAGGAAGACCACGGCCTCCGCCGGGTGGTGAGGGAACGCGCCGGACCTCCCGTCAGGAATGCCCCCGGTGCGTCGGCTCGTTTGGTTTCTATCGACGTGGGCCCTCGCGTGCCAGCCCCACGAGCCCGCGCCGGGCGCCGCGGCCTACGTCGCCCACGCGCCCGCCGGCGCGGCGGAGGTGACCTGCGCGAGCGGACGTCCCTGCCCTGCGCGCTGCGGCGACAGCGCAAACGCTGATACAAAGAGCGCCATGACCTCGGAGGCATCACCCAGGGTTTCCTCGAGCCTCAACCGGGAGTGGAAGTTCGCGCTGGGCGACTTCAAAGGCGCCGAGGCGCCCGGTTTTGTGGATTCGGATTGGAGCACCGTCGGGCTTCCGCACTCGTTCAGCATTCCGTACTTCTTGTCATCCGAATTTTACACGGGATACGGCTGGTATCGCAAACACCTGACGGCTCCGCAGGAATGGACGCAGAAGCGTGTCTTTCTCGAGTTCGACGGCGTGTTTCAAGTCGCCGAGGTCTTTCTGAACGGCCGAATCGTCGGCTCGCATCGAGGAGGCTACACGGGCTTCTCCTTCGACATTACGGAGTTCCTTCGCCCTGGCGCCAACGTCCTGGCCGTACGGGTCGACAACTCCTGGAATCCGGAGATCGCGCCCCGAGCCGGCGAACACGTTTTTTCAGGCGGGATCTATCGCAACGTGCGCCTCGTGGTCACCGATCCGCTCCACGTGGCCTGGTACGGCACGTTCGTGAGCACCCCCAGAGTCTCCGCGGACTCGGGCGCCGTGAACGTGAAGACCGAGATTCGAAATGACGCTCGAGAGGAAAAGGCCTGCACGGTCCAGTCCGACGTGACGGACGCCGAGGGTCGAGTCGTCGCGACCGTGAAGACGTCGCGCCTCGTCGCGCCCGGCACTTCGGTGACCTTCGACCAGGACACCCCGGACGTTCCCCATCCCAGCCTCTGGTCGCCAGCCCATCCGAATTTGTATTCGGTCGTGGCGCGTGTCTTGGACGGAGGCGCGCTCGTCGATACGTATCGAAGTACCTTCGGTTTTCGGTGGTTCGAATGGACATCGGATCGAGGATTCTTTCTGAACGGCGAGCACCTGTACTTCAAAGGGGTGAATGCGCACCAAGATCACGCTGGCTGGGGCGACGCGGTGACGGACGCTGGGTTCGAGCGCGACCTCGGGCTCATCAAGGATGCCGGGTTCGACTTCGTTCGTGGGTCGCATTACCCCCACGCTCCGGCGTTCTCGGCGGCGTGCGACCGTCTCGGGCTGCTGCTCTGGGCCGAGAACTGCTTTTGGGGCACCGCCCCCTTCAAGAACCCCTGGGGCGCCAGCGCCTATCCCCCCGAGCGCGAGCATCGAGCGGCCTTCGAAGAGAGCGTGAAAGCCAGCCTCCGGGACGAGATCCGCATCCATCGCAACCATCCGAGCATCGTCGCCTGGAGCATGGGAAACGAGGTCTTCTTCACGGAACCATCGACGATGCCCGAGGTGCGCCGGTTCCTGAAAGAGTTGGTCGCGCTCACGCACCGGTTGGATCCGACTCGGCCTGCCGCCGTCGGCGGCGTCCAGCGGGGAGAGATCGACAAGCTCGGCGACGTGGCCGGCTACAACGGCGACGGCGCCCGGCTGTTCTTGAATCCTGGAGTCCCCAACGTCGTGAGCGAGTACGGCTCCACGGTCGCCGACCGGCCCGGGAGCTACGAGCCCGGATGGGGCGACCTGCAAACGGAACGATTCCCGTGGCGGAGCGGCGAGGCGCTCTGGTGCGCCTTCGACCACGGCAGTATCGCCGGGCATTTCGGCAGCATGGGCATGGTGGACTATTTTCGACTGCCCAAGCGCCAGTGGTTTTGGTACCGGAGCGAATACCGTCACGTCCCGCCCCCCCCGTGGCCTGCTCCGGGCACGCCGGCCAAGCTTCGGCTGACGGCGGACAAGACGGTCATCGCCGGGACCGACGCGCTCGACGACGCCCACGTCGTGGTCACCGTGCTCGACGCGGCCGGCCGACCGATCACAAACTCGCCGGAAGTCACATTGACCGTCGAATGCGGTCCAGGACAATTCCCAACCGGTCCATCCATCACGTTCGGCCCCGACAGCGACGTGGCCATCCGGGATGGTCAGGCAGCCATCGAGCTCCGGTCGTACTACGCGGGGACGACGGTCATTCGTGCGCGCTCATCCGGGTTGGAGGACGCGACGCTCGCCGTGGTGACCGAGGGTTCGCCGAGGTTCGTTGCAGGGGAGACGCCGGCGGTCGCGCCGCGGCGGTACGTGCGCTTCTCCGGTGCCGGGAAAGCGGCGCCCGCGATTGACCTCGGACGAGATGCGCCCGCCCGCGCTTCCGGCGAAGCTCCCGACCACCCGGCGCGCCTCGCCAATGACGGCCGCGACGACACGTTCTGGTCGGCGCCGAACGACGCGCCGGGCGCCTTTTGGGAAATGGATTTGGAGCGCTTGTGCATCGTCGAGCAGACGACCATCACGTTTCCGGCCGCCGGGAACTACCGTTACAAGGTGGAGACGTCCGACGACGGCCGAACATGGCATCTGGCCGTCGACGAAACGGAGACACGCGACCAGGGTCCGAGGCGCAGCGACTCCTGCGCGCCGGGCAGCGCGGGGCGCTTCCTCCGAATCACGTTCACGGGGCTGCCGCCGAACACGCCGGCCCGCATCAGCGAAGTGCGGATAGGCGGGCGCGTTCGTTCGGAGTGACCCGTGCGCCCCAGAGAACCTCACCCCCGGGGTGAGGTTTAATAGCTGGACCTGCTTAGCTACGGGTACGAGCCGTCGACGAGTCCGTTGATGTACTTCTCGATGTTGGTATAGCCGGTGTGGTCGAAGTCGCCGGTCGCGTCGGCGGCGCTGTTCGGATTCAGGCCGTACTTGGTTTCCCAGGCATCGGGCATTCCGTCCTGGTCGGTGTCCGTCGGCGCCGTGCCGCCTGCCAGCGTACCGTAACCGCTGTTGCCGAGGCCCGTGGCGGTTTGGGTCGTCCAAAGCGAACCGGTTTTTCCGAGCGAGTTGACGTCCGCAATCACCAGCGCATCGACCTGATCGCGGTGCAACGAAGCGCCGGCGCCGGCCACCGCGGCGGCAAAGCTGGCCGCAGCGCTCGTCGTCGGCATGCTCGCCGTGTCTGCGGACGACGCCGCGGCGGCGTGGGTCGTCCCGCCCGGATATCCCGCGTCGGTGCCGTTGAGCGTTCCGTCCGAGTTCGTGTCCGCGAGGTTCCCGTTGACGTAAACGGTTTGACCGGCATTCATTTGATAGAAGTAGTCGCCGGGGCTGCTCGTCGACGGACCCGCGATGAAGTAGTTGTGGACGATGTCGTGCCAGAACTGGCCGCTCGTGTCCCCAGCCGCGTAGGCGTACTGGTAATTGTAGACCACGTTGTTGACGAACTGCGTGTTGGACTTGGCCAGCGGACAGCGACCGTGCGCGTTGGCGAAGACGTTCCCGTACCAGGTGAAAAACCCGCCCGTCATCTCCGTGTGCGCGCCGAACTGCTGCCCCGTCGGGTCGGCGTCGATGGAGTTTTGAACGGTGATGTTCGTCGCCCCCACCGCGTCGATGTTGTTGTATTGCGCAAACTCGATCGAGATGTGATCGAAGATGAGATTGGTCGCGTCGAGCAGGTTGATCCCGCTCTTCTTCGCGTCCGAGTCGAGGAGTCCTTGGCGGAAGCGCACGTAGCGGACGATGACGTTCGACGAGGCGTCGAACGAGACTTCGCGTCCCATGAAGCCGATGCCGTCCCCGGGTGCCGTCTGACCCGCGATGGTCAGGTTGCTCTTGACGGACACCGGCGTTTGAAGGTTCACGTACCCGCCGACGTCGAAGACCACGATTCGGTTCCCCGTACTGACGGCGTCGCGGAACGACCCAGCGCCGGTATCGTTCAAGCTGGTCACGTGGTACACGGCGCTGCCGCGACCGCCGGTCGCCTTCTTTCCAAAGCCGACCGCACCGGGAAATGCGACGGCTGCGCCCCCCGCCCCCGGCGAAACGCCATTCCCGGCGTCGGATTGAGCCGGCGGCCCGCCTGAGCCCGAAGAGCCTCCACGGCCGGAGCCTCCCGCGTCGGTCATGGCGCCTGCGCCCCCCCCGCTGCTGGAGGCCCCCGAAGTGCCACCCGGAGCTCCGCTCGAGCCCCCGGATCCGGTCGCGGAGCCCGATGAACTTCCGCCTCCGCTGCTACTTCCGGAAGCAATCGGACTGCCGCTACCACCGCCGCCGGCGCCCGTCGCGGCCCCGGGAGCCGCGCCGCCCGACCCGCTCGCCGACGGGCCAACGGCCCCGCCTGTGCCGGTCCCGCTGCTCGTCGACGGCGTGCCGCCGGCGCCTGCCCCGGATGAGCCGGCCCCCCCGCCGCCTCCGCCGAGTGGTCCGCTGCTGCCTTGCGAGCAAGCTCCCGCAATGCCGGCGGCCAGGATCGCGATGCCGACGAGTCGGAAGTTACTTCTCATGGTTCGTCCCTTGTAGACGTTGTGACACGTCCGGCCAACCAAGCCATCGCGGATTTGGCGTGATGAAATGCGCCCTTCGCGCACTTATCTCGTGCGAGCGTAAGAGACGACACGGAAATCCTTCGCTATGGAACGGCGGCCATACGCAGCACTTACCTCGCTAGACCCGCATCCCGCACGACAGCGCCTTCCGAGCCACTGTCGTCCCCCCCGTCCCAGCCGCTGTCGACGCCCCCATCCGAGCTGCCGTCGACCCCCGCATCGGAGGTACTGGGGCCGTTTCGACAACAGCGGAAACCCTGCTGGTAAAACGCGTGGAGAGGACCGTGCGCGCGCGTGGTCGGACGGCAGCGCGTTCGCACCGGGCCCCAGTAGCCGCCTTTGAGCGCCGCCGGGCTTCCGGTTCGAGATGCCGATTTCGTGTACTCGTCGACGTTGCCCGTCATGTCGTGGACTCCGAACGGACTCACGCACTTCGGGAGCGCTCCGGACGGAACGCCTTGCCATAGCCGATCGAGTTCGCGAATGATCGCGTCTTTCTTTCCTCCGTACGCGGCGGGGTCGAACCAACGCCATGGCTTGTCGACGAGGCACGCGTCCGCGTCCCGGTCATAGCCATACGGATACGGAAGCGCATCCTCGCCCTCGCACGCAAACGTCCATTCGTCCTCCGTGCAGAGGCGCTTGCCCTCTTCTTCGCAGAGCTTGTTCGAATCGAACCAGTTGACGTAGATGACCGGGTATTCCCCCTTGCGGTTCGGGTACTCGAATCGGTCGATGCAGAAATGCATTTCTCTCGTCGCGAGCTTGTCGCGAATGGCCTCCCATTTTGCTTTGTCGAACGACGCGCACCGCTCTGGAAAGTTCCGATTGATCCATTTGGAGCAAATCGATTTCTGCAGCTCGTCGCCCATCCAGGTGATCCGCATCTTGCCCTGGACCTCGATCATTCCGGCGGGACAGTCGCCGCGGTTGCCCTCGGCGGCGTCGGTTACCTCCGGCGCCTCGCCCGCGGGGGTCACGATTTGCCAGTGATTGGCGCGGACCTCGCGCCATTCGTGGGTGAGCGGCCTCTCTTCGGCGCCGCCCCGAGCGACGACCATCGCGCCCGACGTAACGACGATCCCAATCGACGCCAGGCGGAGATGGGGCGCGTGCATGGTTTTACGAAGCCAAGGTAGCGGCCGCGCTCTCAGGGTTCGAGTGTTCGCACGGCCTTTGCGTTTCGCGCATATTCAAGGATCTCGGCGTCCGCTGTGACGAGCAGGGCGTCGAGGTGTCGAGCCGTCGCTATGATGAGGCGATCGATTGGGTCGCCGTGGTGCCAGTTCCCCGGCAGATCGAAGGCGTCTACGGCGACCGCTGGAGCGATCGGCGCAATCTGGACCGCGGTCGCTTTCAAGGCGGTCTCGATCCACTGGAGCACGTTGCCTCTGAGGCGAATGCGCCCTGCCCGAGCCCCCATCGCGATCTCCCACGGGGTCATCGCAGCGACGTGAAGCGCGCTTGCCGCAGCAGCCCGTTCGATACGCGCCACGACCTTCCGGCTCACACGTACGCCCGCGTAGAACCAAAGGAAGACGTGGGTGTCGAGGAGGAGTATCTCACCCGAGCGCATTCCACGTTACCGGCAACGGCGCAAGCACCTCGCTGTCGGGTGCCAGGTACAGGATGGTTCCTTTCCCACTTCCATAACCCGATCTCGGGTTCGTACGATCGTCCGGCATTGGAACGAGTCGCGCGAGGGGCTTGCCTCGCTTGGTTATGACTATCGACTCGCCTGTAGCGGCGACACGCTCCATGAGACTCAGGCATGTGGCCTTGAACTTACCGGCGGGGACTTCCATGGTGACCATTCTACATGGTGAGCTCACCGGCAGCGACCTCTGGCCGGCCGGAAGACCACTTCAGCTCGGAGTCCCATCCGCAGGACTGCTCGCGAAGGAATTGGAATGCGGCCGCATTGGGCCAGACGAAAGCGCGCTCCTCAAGTCGGAGCTTTGCGCTGCCTCGTGGGCTGTTCGTCAGGGGCGAAACCCTTGGCGCGCGGCGGGGGAAGGCTGCGCGGGCGCTGCCTCTGGGTGTGGTAGCGCTCGTAGGCGACGAGGAGTAACTTTTCCTCGGGCGCCAGGCGACCCTTGCGGCTCGTCGCCCAGAGCTCCACGGCATCGAGTACGTCGCCGAGCGCGTTCAGCAGCTTGCGGGCAGTCATGCGACTCCTTGCGCGAGTGCCATGTTCCACGCAGGCGCGTGACCCCGGTCCTTCACGACGTCCGCCCCACGCATCGGACGACGGTAGCACCGTGAAAAGGAGGTTTCCACCGAGGATTCGCGCACGGTGGCGACACCTTCTCGGGCACCCCTCTTGTCTTGGGCTTAGCCCCTTACGTGCCGGCCGCTCGCCGGTACGCGGCCGCGACGCGCTCGGCGACCCCCTTCCAGTCGACGCGCTTCGAGTCGATCCGGATGCCGAGATATCCCCTCGCTCCGATGTACGCAGGCAGGAAGTAGCGCTTGGGCTCCGCGGCGACCAAGCGCGCGTGCTCCCGCTTGTCGCCCTTCACGCATGCGGCCACCATCCCGTCGCCGTGATGGTTGTCGAGAAAGTAGGCAAACACCTTGGAAGCGGAGGCAAATCTCGCGGACGCGAGCGTAGGCGACGTCGGACGGTGAAGGCGGCGATGCCATGGGTGGCAACGTAGAGAGAAACGGCGCCGCCATCACGTCGAGAGCGCGTCAGAGGCCGAGGGGGGGACTCGCGTTCTGCGCGAGCTGCAGGGCTTGCGCGGGGAACCATGCGCCTGCCGCGGGGTCGACCATTCCCCAGAGCGGGTCGAAGTGATTCTGCGCGTCGCCCGTGATGCCCCAGGGATCGTATTGCGAGTAGTCCCATCCGCGCGCGCCGCCCGCGATGTCGCAGCTCCCGTCCGACTGGCCGGGGGTCTTCACCCAGACGTAGGCGTCGAGTAGCGCAACGCCCGTGTCAGCCGAGGGCCGTAAGCCCAGACCCGCGCCGGCCGCGTTGCACCAGTTGCCGCCCTGGAGCGCGCTGATGACGCTCGCCGGCTGGTTGTACGGCGCCGCAGCGTACGGGGCCGTGTTCTCGGGGCCCTGACCGTTGCGTCCCGTGTCGATGAGGAAGTGTGTCGTCGGCGTGGCTCCGCCCAACATGTTCTGCAGGCTGGCGGTGACCGTGGCTTCGTACGCCGCGCTGTAGTCGACCGCGTAATCGAGCGCGGCGTCGTACTGGCTGGGGCACCAGTCGAAGTGGCCGGCAGCCCAGGAAGCGCCAGCGGTCGCCGCCGTGATGCAGTCCGAGACCCAGGTGCCGAACTGCGTCAACTGATCGGTCGGCTGGTAGTTCGAGAGGTTGAGGAAGAAGCCCACGGATTGGGGGTCGAAGGAAACGCCCTGAGTCAGCGCCGTCTGGCTGGCGGTGCTCGTGACCTGATGGATGCGATATGCGGCCTCCCCGACCCCGAGCCACGCACTGTGCGTCCCGTCGACGTAGACTTTCGCGTTCGGCGCTTTGTTCGCGAGGCTGACGAGCGCGTAGCCAAGTTGTGCGTAGCGGTCGGCCGGGTCGGCGCCGGGCGCCGGTGTGACGTTGCCGAGCGCGTCGGTGACCGTCGGCTTGCACCATTCGGCCGCGCCGTAGATCGTCGTATTGTAGGGGATGATCCCCAGGCCGTCCGGCTCGAGAATCACGACCGCGGCGCCCCTGCCGATGCCGGCCGCGAAACCGTCGATCCACGCTTCGTACGACGGAGTGTCGGCCGCGCCGCCCGCCGAGTACTGCGCGCAGTCGCGGAACGGGAGGTCATAGGCCACGAGAATGGGAACGCGGCGATCGGAGGAGGCTTCGCGCACGGTCTGTTTCACACTCTTGCGTACGTCGTCGGGTGTGCCGCCGTTGAACCAGACGGCTTGACCCTGTCCGACCATCTCCACGAGCTTCAACGCATCCCTCAGGTCGGCCTGTTCGAGCAGACCCACGATCTGCTGGACAGCGCCCGGGTCGGGCGGCGGAACGAAAAACCGAGTGGTCCTGCCCAGAACGAGCGGGCCAGCGTTGCTCTCGATGCCTACGTTGGGGTCCGATGCCCGGGCTTCGGCTTGACCGCCGGGGCCAGGGTCCGCGTGGCTGCCGCACCCGGCGATGGCCATGGCTCCGACGAGGCCGAGAGCCGCTTTGGAAGGCTTCGTGACACGTTTCATACCTATTTTCATTCGACTTCCCCTTTTTGACCGGTCACTGTGCGGCCGGTTGCGCGTTTCAATCCATAGATAAAAAAACCATCACCACCACATCGAGACCCGGACGCCGAAGACATTCGTGTCGTTCGGGTACGGGGGCCCAGCGAAGTTCATATACCCACCCGACGTCGCGTGGGCGGCGAGCGTGGCGATGTTCTTGGGGCCCACGACAGCAAGCCACTGTTGCGGGAGTGCGTCGGAGCCGTCCCAGTAGTGCGAATACTGAAAGGTCACCTCTTCGTGCGTGACGTACGCCGTGCGAATCACGATCTTCGGCGAGAGCACTCCGAACGATTCTTTCGCGTCGTGGGAGTCCGGTTGCACGTAGTCGCCCCTCGCGCCGATCCCGAGCCACGGCAGGGCGTTGACCATCAGATCGGCGCCGTACTTGAGCTTCTGCGTGCCGGACGTCGCGAGCCCCGTGAGCAAATTGACGCTCGTCGCGTCGGTGCCGGCCACGGTCGAATACATGCCGAAGACCGCGAGCCGGACGTCGAGCGGGCCGACGGTCGTCCGTCCGTCGTAATAGAGCTGAACGGAGTCGACGGTGCCGGTGCCGTCGCCGACCGAGTTGAAGAAATTCTCGTAAATGCCGTTGCCCGCGTTGTGCCCGCCGCC
>CAZVPE010000202.1:0-11088 GCA_964628155.1 uncultured Polyangiaceae bacterium
GGTAGAGAGTCTCCGGCGCGCCGGCAAGCTTCACTAGAGACAGCCCCGGACCTTACCCCTCTTCTTCCTCGATCTCCCAGCGCGCCAGGGCGGTCATTCCGATGGCCGAGGCACATGAAGAGCAGAGCGGTGCAATCTCGAGCTCCACCGCGTCGCCGTGCTTCCAAAGATAAACGCCCCTTCCAGGAACGTCGTACCAAGCGCCCTCGTCGTCGGCGTAGATCGGGCCTTCGCAGGCGTCGCATCGGGTCGACTCGACTGGTTCGAAGAGCGCCTCGTGGGTTCCGATGACCACCACCTCTTTATCCGACGAGGTCGGGTTGCCCATCGCCCTCGCACGATAGCGCGAGACCCGTCGTTCGCAACGCTGCGCGTCGGCGCCCAGATCAACGCAAGAACAGAAACGCCGTAGCGAGCAGCACCAGCATCACCCCGATGACGAGGACCGCGACCACCCACGCGGGCACATGGGTGCCTGGAATGTCGATTTGGTCGTCTTCCGGACGATACGGAACGTCGCTCGAGCGGGTCTCGTGCCCCAAGGCTTCGGGCGGGACGCTGGAACGGGGAGGAGCCGACAAGGCGAACGTCGAGCCGAGCCCCTGCGGCGCGCCGGAGCCCACGCCGGGGGGGCTTGGTTGAGACCGGATCCCGCGCGCTTCCGAAAGCGTCCGGTGGGCCGGCTCGATGGCGTCGGCCGGCGCTTCGGGGAGAGCATACTTGCGATACTTGTGCGTCTCGGCGTCCGCGCGCGCGTCCTTCAGTCCCTCGCCGTCGAATCGGACCACGATGACCGTGATGTTGTCGTGCCCTCCTGCTTGATTCGCGCGGTCGGTGAGAACTCGGCACGCGTCGATCGGTTCGGGTGTCGACTGCAGCACTTCGCGGATGTCCTCGAAACGGACCATGCCGCTCAGCCCGTCGGAGCACAGCAGCAGCGTGTCGCCGCGCCGGAGCTCGCAGAACGTCAAATCGACTTGAACCGTGTCGGCCGTGCCGAGAGCTTGCAGGATGATGTTGTTGTGTTCGAACGTCTCCGCCTCTTCCTCGGTGAGCTGGCCGGCTTCGATGAGCTGGTTGACCAGGGACTGATCGCGGGTCAGCTGCACCAAGCGCTCGTTGCGGAGAACGTACGCGCGCGAGTCCCCCACTTGAGCGAAAAAGAGGTAGTCGTCGACGAGCGCGGCCGCGGTCACGGTCGTGCCCATTCCACGGCGCGTCCTGTCCAGCTTGGCTTCTTGGAAGATGCGAAGGCCTGCCGATTCGATGCTTCGTACGAGCCTTCGCGCGAGCTCGTCGCGCGAGAGAGGCAGCAAATCGTCGAGGGCTTCGGTCATCCGTTCGTAGAGAATGTCGACGGCGAGTTGGCTCGCGATCTCGCCGGCCGCTGCCCCTCCCATTCCGTCGCACACCGCGAAGAGCGAGCCGTGCTTGCCCACCACTCCGGCGCGATTCGTCTCGAGCAGACCTCGCGTCTTTCGGGTCAGGTCGGCGACGAGGAAATTGTCTTCGTTGTGCTCTCGGATCTGTCCGACGTCGGTTCGCGCAAAGAGCTTGATGCGGATTTCGCCTTGAGAGGGCGGAGAGCGCGAAGCGATGGCCTCGCTCAGCGGCTCGGCCGAATCGCCGAGCTCCGGCGCGGCTTGGGGGGTGTCGGGCTGCGTCACGTTGGGGCTGTCTCCGTCGTCATTCGCCGGTGCGGCCCGCGTCGATGTCGAAGCGCAAGAGCTGTTGTCCGATGCGGAAATGGTCGCCGCCGCGCAGGCGGACTTCGTCTCGTATCCGCAAGAACGTACCGTTCGAAGAGCCGAGGTCCGCAAGAGTAAATCGTCTTTTTTGCGTCCCTCCCTGCATACGCAAGACGGCGTGACGGCGCGACAGAAACGGATCGTCGGTAAAGACGATGTCACCCGACTCGCGCCCGATGACGGTCTCCGTTCGCCGCACGTGAAAGACGTCGCGCACGACCCCTTCGACCGTGCGCTGGCTCAGTCGAGCGTACCGCGGTGCAGCCGGTGTTCCGAATAGCAGCGTCCCGTTCTCGGACGCGGCGCCGAACGCCTCCTCCGCTGGCTTCACGACCTCGAACCTTAGCACCTGTTGTCCGACCAGGAACAATTCTTGGTCGGACAAGGGCTGCTCTCGCCGCGTCTCGCCCTCCGCGGAAAGTGCCTCGGTATGGTGGCCGCGAACCGTCGATTTGTCCGCTTTCGCGTTGGCGCCGTCGACGCCGTTGGCGCCGTCGGCCCCGTCGGCGGGGTCGCCTCGGACCCGAAACGGAATACGAACGAAGACCCCGTTCGTGCTCTCGAGATCGCGCACGAAGAACTCTCCGCCGCGCGATACGATTCGCGCGTGTCGGGGTGAGACGAACTGGTCGTCGGGAAAGAGGATACTCCCCTCGGTGCGCCCGAGGTCCGTCGTCGTCCCAAGCGAATAGCTGGGTCCTTCGCTCCCGTCTCTCGTGATCAAGACGAGCCGGGCAGCCGCCGAATCCGCGCCGGCCGAGGTCGCGGGGAATGGTCGTGCAACGGCGCTCGCCCCCGGCTGCGTCGTCGCTACGAGCGGCAGCCCACAGAACCGACAGAACTGAGCGCCGGTCTCGCACGCCCCGCCGCAGCGCGGACAGCCGTCGAGGCTTTGCGGAGTTTGGCTTTGGGGGGTTTTGGTCGATCCCAATTCGATTACCCGCGCGGGCTCGATGGACGGCGAGAAGCTGCCCGGCGGCGTCGGGCGGTCGTGCCTCAGCGAGTCGGCAACGGTGCGACTGAGGTCGATCGCACCGAGTCGACTCGAGTTGGTCGCCGCCTCCGCGAGGGGCTGGCCGCACGTGACGCAAAAGCGCACCCCCCGTTCGTTTGCGGTTCCGCAGAGCGGGCACGTCGCGGCGGGGAACGGGTCGACCCCGGTCCGGTCGAGCGGTAGCGAAGGGGCCGACGGCAACTCGGCCTCCATGCGCTTTGTGAACGAGACTTCCGGAGCGGCCGGTCTCGTGCGCATGGGCGCCGCCGGTTGCCTGCCACCTGCGAGCGGGACCGCGGCGGTCGCCGCGAGCGGTGACGTGGGCGTAGCTGCGCCCGCGGTCGACGGAGATGGCGCAACGGGCGCGATTCTCTGACCGCACTCCTGACAAAACATGAGGTGGCCCGGGTTGTCCCGGCCGCACATCGTACAAATCACGCACTTTGATGGGACACCGGCGCGCGCCCGAGAGTCAAGGCGCTGTCGTGGGGGCACCGAAGACGGGGCCGGTCCCGCTCGCTCTCACAATGTATCTTGTGCCTCCACAGCCGCCTCGAGCCCTACGAAGTGCGCGAAGCCTGCCTCGTGCGACAGGAGGCTCGAGTCTTCCCAGGCGCGCAAGTAGATGGGGCGGTAGGCGAGGGAAACGCTCAGCACCGAGCCGCCGAGTTCCACTTCGAGGCCGCCTCCAAGCGTTGCGCTCGGTCCCCACGTGTCGATGGGAAACCATTCATTGCCGTAGGTAACGACTCCGCCCCCGACCAAGAGAAAAGGCGAGGTCTCGCGGCCGGTTGGGAAGTAGCGGCGCACTTCGGCGCGTACCTGCTGAAGGAGGGCCAGGCGATAGAGTTGGTGCGGCTCCTGTTTGGACATCTCGTAGGCGCCGCCGACGTACCAGGCCTCGCTACTCCGCCAACCTGCGCGCGCGACGATTCCCCCTCCGGACCCCAAGATGCAAGGGTTTGCCGCGTCCGAACACGCGGGACCGGCGAAGGCAACGATCTCTGCGGCGAGAGCGACCCCGTACTGGATGAAGGAAAGGTTGCTCGGGGGGGGGGCGACCACCGATTCGGCCGGGGTGTTCCCAGGTGCGTCGGCGGCCCAGGCCTTCGTCGTGGAGAGCCCGAGCCCGACGGCCGCGAAGGCCAACATCACCCTGAGCTCGCCCGGCATCCCGAGAGCATACACCCCGGTCCCGCGCACACGGACGTTGACAGCCTGAGGGGGGTTCGCATACTCGGGTTGGCCGGAAGCGATGGAGATCTACCTCGACAAGCGTGCCGTTCGTCAGATCCGCCTGTCCTCGCAGGACGCAATCGAGGAGGGCGACATCGAGACGCTACGCGAGGACATTCTCGAAGCGTTCACCGAGGACCAAGTCGAGGAGATCGAGCGGCGGCTCGACACGGGCGATTTCTTCGAATTTCTGACCGATTTACTCGACGAATGGTCGGGCGACGACGCCGACGAGCTGATGGAGCTCCTCGACACGCAGCTCGGCGACGTGGGGATCGATCTCAAGTTCGAGAAGCGCACCGCGGCTGATCCCGACGAAGAGGAAGAGGAAGACGAGGCCACGGACTTCGAAGACGACGACGAAGTCGAGGAGGACGAGGACCTCGACGAGGACGAAGATGACGACGACGAGGAAGAAGGAGAGAAGGAAGAAGACGAGTGAGCCCTGTCGTCTCACCCCCGTCGTCTCACCCCCTCGAAACGTCCCGCCCCTCGATTTCCTTTCGAATCGCGTCCGCCAAGATACCCGCGGCCGTGTCCACGTCGACACGTGATACGTCTAGGTGCGTGACGGCGCGCAGCGACTTCGGGCCGGTCGGGTGGATGAGGAGACCGGCGTAGCGCGCCGCGAGGGCCACGGTCTCGGCGGACACGTCGAGCTCGAGATTCACAATATTGGTCTCCACCGCCTCGGGGTCGACTCGGACCCCAGTCACGCCTGCCATTTTCTCGGCGAGCGCCCGCGCGTTGGCGTGGTCGTCGGCGAGTCGTACTCGATGGTGAGCGAGCGCGTGCAGCGCCGCCGCCGCGATTACGCCGGCCTGCCGCATCCCGCCACCCCATCGCTTGCGTAGCCGTCGCGCATCTTCGACCAGCGTTCTCGTGGCGCAGAACGCGCTTCCGACGGGCGCACCGAGGCCTTTGGAGAAGCAAACGCTCACCGTGTCGAAGGGCGCGCACAGCTCGGCGACCGGCGTCCCGCTTGCGACGCTCGCGTTCCACACGCGCGCCCCGTCGAGGTGCGTCGCGAGTCCGAGCGCGTGCGCCCGCTCGGCGACCGCCCGCGCCTGCGCTCTTGGCCACACGCGTCCCCCCGCCCGGTTGTGCGTATTTTCCAACGCGACGAGGGACGTCCGAGGCGTCCAGTACAGCCGCGGGTGCACGGCGGCCTGCATTTCGTCGGCGGTGTACATCCCTCCGCTCCCCACAGGAGTAAACTGCACTCCGCTCAGGGCCGCGCCCGCACCCCCTTCGTAGAGGACAGGGTGTGCCCATTGTCCGACGATGACGTCGTCGCCCGGGCGCGTCTGCGTTGCAATTGCGAGCTGGTTGCCCATCGTTCCGCTCGGGACGAACAGGGCTGCCGGCTTGCCCGCGATCGCCGCGATTTCGTCCTCGAGCGCCCGCACGCTCGGGTCCTCGCCGAATACGTCATCGCCGACCTCGGCGCGCGCCATCGCTTCGCGCATCGCCGGGGTCGGCCGCGTCACCGTGTCGCTCCGAAGGTCAATCACCGGAGCCGTACGTTAGCGCAGGAAGGGGACGTCGGTTGGGGTGTGCGTAAACGAATTTACAGCGAACCGACTTGCGCACAGTTCGCATTCGTGTCAACTGGTTCAACCAGTAGAGCACTCCTCATGGCCGACGACTCCATCCCCCCTTCCGCGTCCCTCCCCCCCGCAGACCTCCAAACGCTCGCGGTGCTGGCCCCTGTGGCGCGTCAGAGCGTCGTCGATGCGGTGGCCGACCGGCTGCGCGGCGAAATCCTGGCCGGGCGGCTGCGCCCAGGCACCCGGTTGCCCTCGGAGCGCGAGCTCTCACTTGCCCTGGGGGTGAACCGCCTGACGCTCCGAGCGTCGCTCGCAAGGCTCGAAGCGCTCGGGCTCATCACGACGCGCCACGGCGCAGGCACCATCGTCGCGTCCTGGCGCGAGCGCGCCGGCCTCGAGATGCTGGGAACCCTCGTCAAGGGGTTGAAGCTGGCCGACCCCGCCTGGCACGAGCTCGTGCGCAGCGCGCTCGAGATCCGTCGAATTCTTGCTTCCGAGGCGGTTGCGTTTGCAGCCGAACGGCACACCGACGAGGACATCGACGCCATCGCCGCGTGCGCGCAGGTGCTGAGCGAGCACATCGACGATCCGGTCGCGTTCGCGCGCGCGGACCTCGCGTTCATGCGCGCGGTCTGCAAGGCCGCGCGCAACGTCGGGCTCGAGCTCCTTCTGAATACGTTCGCTCGCTGGCCCGACGAGCATCCCCAGCTCGTCGCCGTGCTCTACGACGACTGCGCAAGTTCGGTCGCGCTCTATCCTCGCGTCATCGACGTCATCAAGTCCCGGAACGGGGAGGCCGCACGCACCATCGCCCGGCGCACCCTCGAGCACCGGGACGGGGAGTGGGCGCAGCGCCACCCGCCACCGTCGACGGAAGTCGAAACGCCGCTCGTGGGCCGGAAGGGCAAGGCTCGATGAAGTTGGCTCCCTTCGAGAGCCGCTGGGCGGAGGCGGCGATGCAAACAATCTACCCCGGCTCGCTCGACATCGGGCTCTCCGACATCCGCGCGATGGACGTGGGCAAATTCTTGTGCGAACTCATGATGCATCTCCCATGGAAAGCGGCGCTCGGCCTGCGCATTGCCGTCTGGGTCGTCGCGCTCGCGCCATGGTTCGTCCTACGGCGCCTCACGACGATTGCGCAGCTCGCGCCCGAGGATCGGGAGCGAATGGTCGCCATCCTCGTCGCGAGTCCGTCGTATGCGATTCGCTCTCTCGTCCTCATTCTGAAGGCGATGGGTGCGCTGCTCTACGCGGCTGACGACGGCGTTCGAACGCGCATGGCGCCTCCCAGACCCTCGATGATTCCGCTCCGCGTCAAGCGTGTACACGCCGCCTGACAGCTTCTCCCCTCGAAGGGCCGGCCTCTCGTCGATTTCCGAGGCCGACCAAGCAGTACCCGATGCACCCATTCGATCCCCCCGTTGGTTTTTCTGTCTTTCCCGATGAGTCCCTCCCCGAGGGGGCGGTCGTGGACGGCGAGCGGCTCGCGCACGACACAGAAGACGCGTTCGACTACGTGGTCGTCGGCTCCGGCGCGGCGGGTGCGGTCGCGGCGCACGCTCTGTCGAGCGCAGGATTCTCGGTCGGCGTCGTCGAGGAGGGCCCGTGGGTGCGGACTCGCGAGTTCGGCGACGGCGTGTTGGGCGCATTCCGCCGCATGTTCCGCGACGCGGGAACCCAAGTGATGGAGGGCAGGTCTTACGTGCCGCTGCTTCAAGGGCGATGCGTGGGCGGAAGCACGGTGATGAACTCGGCCATCGCGCACCGAACGCCGGAGGACATTCTCGACGAATGGGCGACCGACTTCGGTCTGGGCGACGCGCTCTCGGCGAAGCTGCTCGAGCCGCACTTCGAGGCTCTCGAGCGCGAGCTGAACGTCCACGCGGTGGCTGACGACGCGTTGGGGGAGAACAATCGGCTCTTTCTGGACGAGGCCCGCGCCCATGGCCTGCCTGCCCGGCGAATGCACCGTTACGAGAAGGGTTGTCGCGGTTCGGCGCGGTGTTTCACCGGCTGTCCCAGCGCCGCAAAGCAAGGGATGAACGTCAGCTACGTACCCTGGTCGCTCGCCCGGGGCGCACGGATCTACTGCTCGTGCCGCGTCGAGCGGGTGGTCGTGGAGTACGGTCGTGCGAGAGGTGTCGTCGCGCGCACCGTCGGTGGACCTCCTCACGTGGCTCGGCGAGAGGGGCGTAGGGTGGCGCTCCACGCGCGCCGAGGCGTGATCGTCGCTGCGAGCACCGTGCAGACGCCCAATCTGCTCCGGCGAAGTGGACTTCGAGCGCGGGCTCTCGGCGAGCATTTCCAATGTCACCCCGGAGCTGGCGTCGCGGCCGTGTTCGATGCGCCGGTGGAGATGGGCTTCGGCGCAACACAGGGAGCCGAGAGCGTTCACTTGCGCCGGACCGACCGTATCAAGCTCGAAACGCTTTCCATTCCTCCCGAGCTCGCGGCCGTGCGAATCCCGGGAATCGGACGCGAGCTGATGAATCGCTTCGGTGCATTTGCCCACCTTGCAATGTGGGCGGTGGTCGTCCGCGCCGAGGCGCGCGGAACGGTCCGCGCGGGGTGGGGAGGCCGAGACAAGATCAAGCTTTCGCTCACCCGGTCCGACGTGGAACGCGCGCGAAAGGGGCTGGCCTTGCTCGCCCGAATGATGTTCGACGCAGGGGCGCGCGAAGTGTGGCCGGGTCTCTTCGGCGTTCCAAACGTGCTGAGGAATCCGGACGAGGTGCGGCTCATCGACGAGGGACCCACCGACCCTCGCGCGTACGGGTTTATCACCACCCACTTGTTCGGCGCCGCGCGAATGGGCCTCGATCCGAGGACGAGTGTTGTCGGCCCCGACTTTCAAACCCACGAGGCGGCCGGGCTTTATGTGGTGGACAGCAGCGTCTTTCCGACCAACTTGGGGGTCAACCCGCAGCATTCGATTATGGCGATGAGCCGTCTCGCCGCCGCGCGCATCGCGGAAACGCGCGCGAGGGGCGTGGTGGGGACCCGCAGCAGGCCTCCGCCGCCGACCGCGAGCGGTGCCGCGGCTTGAGAAAAGGTCGAACGCGCTTTGCCGGACCGGCCGGCTGTGGCATACGTTGCGTCCGTCGTGGTCACTCGGACGTGCCGAAGCGAGAAGAGAAAACGTAGGAATCGCACCGTATCGCCCACTTAGCTCAGTGGTAGAGCAGCGCTTTCGTAAAGCGCAGGTCTGGGGTTCAAGTCCCCAAGTGGGCTCCGAAGGTCTCCGGAGTGAAATCCTGCACGGCACCCGCATCGTCACCGATCCCAAGCCCGCGGCCGTCGCGTACCCAAACGCGAGCACGACGCGGCGGCTCGCCCTCCAAGTGCCGCTCAAGCTCATGCTCGGGCGCGCCGGTTACCTGGTCCACATGGCGGCCGCGCTGATCGCGTCGATCGAACTCGGGATCGGCTGGCACCACTGGCGTCGGTTCGTCTGGGCCTCGTTCGCGCTGAGCGCAGCCATCGTCTGGGCGCTGTACACCATCGCGGGACACCGGCGGGCGCAACCCCGGCAGGTGCTTGCGCTGGCCGTTCCCTTCGGGATCGCGCTCGGCTCTCTGCCCGCCGGGCTGGCCATGGCCCTGCACCGCGTTGCCCGTTTCGTACCCCTGCTCGGGCGCGACGTGGCCTCGATGCTCGTATATGCGTTCGCCGCCGCGTTCTTGTTCGGCGTGTTTCTCGCTCTGTGCGCCCTCGGCGGACTGGAGATGCAGCAGGTCTTCACCGTGCTGGGCCATCCCGGTTTCAAGCACTTCGTGCGGATGCGCGTCTCCCCCGACGGAACCATCGACGCGTGGGTCGTCGGCAAAGACGATCCGCTGGCGCCCGGAGGACCTTGGCTCATCGATCGGTGGATGTGGGGTGCGCGAGGCTCGGTCGAGCCCGTCCCGGGCGGGCGATGACGTCGAAGACCGACGAAGTCGCGGTCGTCGTCGCGCGCTGGGGCCTCGCACCGCACCCCGAGGGCGGGTTCTACCGCGAAACCTTTCGCTCCCGGGCGACCGTCGAGCCCCGGCCCGGAGTACGGCGGGCCGCGTCGACGGCCATCTATTTTCTCTTGCCTGCGGGTGAGTTCTCCGCCTTCCACCGCGTGGCTTCCGACGAAGTGTGGCACCACTACGACGGCGACGCGGTGGAGCTCCACACGATAGACGCGCGCGGCGCGTACTCCCGAGCACGCATCGGAAGAAACCACGCGGCGGGCGAAATCCCGCTGTACGCCGTAGAGGCCGGCGTCTGGCAAGCGGCCGAGCCGGTGGGCGAGCGATGGGCGCTGTGCGGGTGCACCGTTGCGCCAGGCTTCGACTTCGACGATTTCGAGATGCCCGCGTCCGGCGAGCTATTGGCGCGATTCCCCCAGCACCGCGCCCTCTTGCAGAGGCTGACGCGTCCCGTCGGGGGCTGACTCTTGACGCCGTGGGCCGGGACGGGCAGTCGAGACATCCAGCGCAATGACGACCGCCGCCCGTTCACTGACCGATGAGGCCACGTGCTCCGTGTGTGGGCGCGCGGTCGCTGGCCGCGACAGCGACGTCAAGATCGTAGTCGAGCACGTTCGAGCGGTTTTTTGCTCCGCTTGCTTCGAACGGCACCCGAGCCGCGAAGAATGGACCTGCTGGAAGCCGGGCCGGATTGGTCCACGCAAGATGCTGCGCATCCCCTGACGCGGCGCGTGGGCGTCCCATCGGCGGAGCCGGTCACTCAAGCTTTGTCGGCGGGGCTCGTTCTCTAGGTCTCGAGGAGGCCGCGTGAGCCCACTGTCTGGATTCCTTCGCCGGCGTGAGCCGAAGCCTGCGGAAGTTGTCTCCGGAGGCCCGCTGCCCATGCCGAGGCCGGACGACTCCGAGGCCGCGCTCGAAGCAGTTGGCCAAGTATTGAAGATCCTCGGCAAATTGAGCTTCGACGTAGGCGACGAGCCTGCGGATTCGATTCGTAAAATATTCGAGCGCTGGGCGCAGCACGTGCTCGTGGGTGCGCCGATCGGCGAGCGAGATCGGGAAGCGACCGAGGCCATGCGCCGCGACTGGCCGGGCATGCGCCAGTTCGTCACCGCCCACCGGCGTCGCGAGGTCGAACACGTCGTCAAAACGATGACCGATTTGCGCAAGGCGGTGTGGGCGTTCATCGGAGCTTTCGCGCGCGCAGTCAGTGACGACGGCCAGAGCGACGCGAGCGTCCGGACGCAGATTGGAAAGCTCGAAGCGGCGATTCAGTCCAACGACACCGCCGCCCTCCGCCGCGAGGCGATGGCCGCGGCGGAGCTCGTCGGCGCTGCGATCGAACGCCGATCCGAGCGGCACCGCGTCCAGCTCGGAGAGCTCGCGGGCCACATCCAGAACCTTTCGCTCCAGCTGCAAGACGCGAAACGCGCCGGCCAGATGGACGCCCTCACGAAAATCCACAACCGCGCCTGCTTCGACGAGTATCTGACGAAGATCGCGGAGCTCACGGCGCTCTTCTCCCAGCCCGTCTGTCTCGTGATGATCGACATCGACCGCTTCAAGGCGATCAACGACACGTGCGGCCATGGCGCCGGGGA
>CAZVPE010000203.1:0-11058 GCA_964628155.1 uncultured Polyangiaceae bacterium
GGTGATCAGCCAGCTCCGCAGAGGGAGTATCCCGCGTGGCCGCAGACATGCGTCGCTTGAGCCGAAAGCCGGTACGAATGACCGCCAGAAGCTGACTTGCGCGCTCCTCCGGAGACGTATTCCGGGCGACTTCGAGGTCGTCGCGCTCGAGTTCGTCCATCGAGGTTCAGCCTAGCACCGCCGGTCCAACTCCTTGGCGCTCACCCCGCCGACGCGATATACGCGCCCAAGTGGCCGAGCTTGTCTGGAAAGGGAAGCGCCGGTCCGGCCTTCGTCGAGCGCCGCCCTCTCCCGTCCAAACCGACGAGCGATACGGGGGCGACGCCGCCGACGGGTGGTATAACCGCCTCGTCCTCGGCGACCGTGGTCTCACCCTCTCGGCTCTGTCGCCTTCGCTTGCGGGCAAAGTGTCCCTCGTCTACGTCGACCCGCCCTTCGACACCGGCGGCGAGTTTCGCTACCAGGCCACGATTCCCGGCGCGCCGGACGGCGCTCCCCGAATCTCGGTCCCCGCCTACCAAGATGCGCGCGGCCTCGACGCGTGGCTGACCTGGTTCCGCGAGACCGCCGTCCTGCTTCGCGGTCTTCTCGCCGACGACGGCAACCTCTATGTTCATCTCGACTCCCACGTTTCGCACTACGCGAAAGTGGTGCTCGACGAAGTATTCGGCCAGTCTGCGTTTCAACGCGAAATCATCTGGCGAATCGGCTGGGTGAGCGGATTCAAGTCGCGCGCCCGAAACTGGATTCGAAACCACGACGTCATCCTCTTTTATGCAAAAGGGGGTGCCCGCAGCGTGAATTTCAACAAGGAGTATGTGCCCTATCCCAAGGGCTACCTGCGCCGCGACGGCGCGGCGCCGAAGGGGCGCGGATATCCGCTCGACGACGTCTGGAACGGCAGCGACGTCGATCGGCTCGACAGCATTCAAATCATGTCTTTCTCCGGCGAAAAAGTCGGATTTCCCACGCAAAAAAACGAGAACCTGATCGCCCGCATCGTCCGCGCTTCATCCAGCCCCGGCGACGTCGTTCTCGATTGTTTCGCCGGCTCGGGCACGACGGCGGTCGTCGCCGAGAAGCTCGGGCGTCGGTGGGTCGCGTGCGACCTCGCTCCCATCGCGGTCCACGCGACGCGAAAGCGCTTGTTGGCGATGCCCGAAGTGCGGCCGTTCGTGGTGCAAAGCGTCGGATCTCTCGAGACAGTCCCGCGCCGCAAGCTCTCCGCCAAAGTCGACGTCGAGGCCGGTACGGCGACGATTGCGCTTCGGTCCTTCGCGATGCCTGCGCGCGCGGCGCCGGACCCCGCGCGAGCGAGCGTCGCGCATTGGTCCCAATGGATCGAAGGGTGGTGCGTCGATTGGGACCACCGTGGCGCCGAGCTGCGCGCGGGGTCGCGGGTGTGGCGCACGCGCGGGCAAGCACGTCTCCCGCTCGCGGTGTCGCACGCCTACGAGGCACCGGGCCGCTACGTTGCCCTCATCAAAGTGTTCGACGTGCTGGGTGGTGCCACGACCGCGGAGCTCGCGGTGGAGGTGGGGCCGCCGGCCGCCTGACGAGGCTCGCCATTCGCTGACCGTGGCGAGCAGGGCTTGCCGCTCGACCGTTCTGCTCCCGCGCTTCCGCGCCGCGGGGAGCCTGTTTTTCCTTCGTCCAACGCCCAGTTGGGCCACGGGGGGCCGCTTTTTCAACTCTCAAAGGCGTGGCCTGGCCGCGGGGAGCCTCTTTTTCATGTCTCAAGGGCGCTGCCTGGTCGTGGGTAGGCGCTTCCTGGTCATGGGGAGCTTCTTCCTGGTCGCAGGGAGCCTATTTTTCGTGTTGCAAAGAGGCTACCGGGTCGAAGGCAGATGCTCCCTGGTCGCAGGTAGGTGCTTTCTAGTCGCGGGTAGGCGCTTCCCGGTCACGGGGAGCCTCTCTTCCTCTTGTGCAAGACGCTGCCCGGCCCGGGTAGCCTCAGCGCCTCGAGTCGGAGGTGCCGAGGGGTCTTCCGCCGGACCGCTTCGCGGGAATCCACTGCCGTGTCGCGAACGGCAGCGAGCGGGCCAGGGCCTCAATGCCACGGCGCAGGTCACGCCGGCGCGGCGGAGCGCCGGCTTCACCCGGGGAACGCTCCGTGCACCCATGGTCCGCCATGAGCACGCTAGCCGTGACAGAACTCTTGCGTCGGCGCCACCGCGGGCTGGAGTCGCGCATCGTCGTGCTCGAGGTCGACCGACGCATCCGGCGCCCGCGCGTCGTTCAACTGGCCGAGGAGCTCGTGGCCCACGCCACCGTCGAGCAATTGGTGCTCTACCCTTATGCCGAGCACCTGCTCGGCTTGCACGATCTGTCCGCGGAGATCGAGCGATCGCTCGACGCCCTGCTCGGCGTGGTCGGCGGAATCGAAGACGACGAACAGTTCGCCACATCGCTCGCGCGGCTCTCGGCGTCTTTCGAAGAGCACGTCTCGGGCGACGAGGTCGGATTGCTCCCGATGGTCGAGGCCCTGAGCTCACCGGAAGAACTCGTAGCCATGGGCCGGACGCTGGAAGAGTTCGAGCGCGCGCTCGCGGCGTCGCGCGGTGGCGGTCCCGCGTTCTGGCCCGAGAACGCGGGCGACATCGTGGCCCGGGGCGGCGGCCGGAACTGACGTCTTTGGAACCCGCGTCCGGTGCGTCTCGGGCGCCCATCTCCCGTGCCGTCCAGCGGCCGGCACATGCTATACGCGGGCCATGTCTCGCCTGCCGTCTGCCGAGGTTCGCCGCGTTTTCCTCGACTATTTCGGAAGTCGTGGGCACGAGGTCGTGGCGAGCTCGCCCCTCGTGCCGCAGAACGACCCGACGCTCATGTTCACCAACGCCGGGATGGTCCAGTTCAAGGACGTATTCGTCGGCAAAGAGTCGCGCCCCTACAAGCGGGCCACATCGAGCCAGAAAGTCATCCGCATCAGCGGCAAGCACAACGACTTGGAGAACGTCGGAGTCACGGCGCGGCACCACACGTTCTTCGAAATGCTCGGGAACTTCTCTTTTTCCGATTACTTCAAGGAAGAGGCGATCGTCTATGCCTGGGAGCTCCTGACCAAAGAGTACGCGCTCGATCCGACGCGGCTGATGATCACGGTCTTCGGCGGCGAAGAGGGCGTGGCGGCCGACGACGAAGCGCGAGCGATTTGGCGCAAAATAACCGGCTTCGGCGACGAACGCATCGTCGGTCTCGGGATGAAGGACAACTTCTGGCAGATGGGCGACACCGGGCCGTGCGGCCCGTGCACCGAGATTCACTGGTTCAACGGCGACGCCTCCGGCGGCGTGCCCTACGGATCGCTCGGCGATGAGCCGACGCCCGACGGTCTCGGTTGGACGGAGCTCTGGAATCTGGTCTTCATGCAGTTCGAGCGCACCGTCGAGGAACAGAACGGCGCCGCCGTCGCCCGACTCAACCCGCTCCCCAAGCCGTGCGTCGACACGGGGATGGGGCTCGAACGAATCTCGAGCGTCCTCCAGGGCGTGACGAGCAACTACGACACGGACCTGCTCCGGGCGCTCGTCGACAAGGCCAGCGAGATCAGCGGCAAACGGTATCGCGGCACGCAGGGCGACGACGACGTGTCCATGCGCGTCATCGCCGACCACGCGCGTACGACCGCGTTTCTCATCGCCGAGGGCGTCTTTCCGGATCGCGCCGGACGCGAGTATGTCCTCCGCCGCGTGATGCGCCGGGGCATTCGGCACGGCCACCGACTCGGAATCCGCGAGCCCTTCCTGCACGAGGTCGCGGCGGAAGTCGTCCGCACGATGGGCGCGCAGTACCCGGAGCTCACGCGCCGCGCGGATCTCATCGCGAACGTCACGCGACAAGAAGAGGAGCGGTTCCGCGAGACCATCGAAAGAGGGCTGAAGATCCTCGAGGAAGAAATCGCCGGGCTCGGGGCCGCCTCGGGCGCGACCTTGTCCGGCGCGACGGCGTTCAAGCTCTATGACACGTTCGGTTTTCCGGCCGACCTCACCCAGGTGATCGCCGGCGAGCGCGGCGTTTCGGTGGACATGGAGGGCTACAAGAAAGAGCTGAAGGAGCAGCAGGCGCGCAGTGAAGGCTCCAAGCTCGGCGATGCGGCGCTCGACCACGTCTGGCGCGAAGTCCTCGATGCCGTCCGAAAGAAGTCGTCGGGCGGGGTGAAGTTCGTCGGCTACGAGAGCGAGCAGGCGGACGGCGCCGTCGTCGCCATCGTCCGCCAAGGGCAGCTCGTCATCCGCGCGATGCAGGGCGAAGAGGCGATTGTCGTCACGGACGTGACGCCGTTCTACGGGGAGTCCGGCGGACAAGTCGGCGACCGGGGCACCCTCGAGCGGCGCGGCCCGGAGCCGATGCGCTTCGAAGTAAGCGATACGCAAAAACCGGTGGCCGGGGTCTTCGCGCACTACGGAAAGGTCGTTCAAGGGGCGGTCGCCGTCGGAGACTCCGTGCACCTCGAAGTGAACCGCGCCCTGCGCACCGCCACCCGCCGCAATCACTCGGCAACGCACTTGCTGCACTGGGCGCTTCGCACCGTGCTCGGCGAGCAGGCGACGCAGAAGGGATCGCTCGTCGGCCCCGATCGCCTGCGCTTCGATTTCGCGCATGGCAAAGCGCTCGAGGCCGACGAAATCACCCGCATCGAAGACCTGGTCAACACCAAGATCCTGACCGACGCGCCCGTGCTCACCGAAGTGCTCCCGATCGAGCTGGCCCGCAAGCGCGGAGCGGTCGCGATCTTCGAGGAGAAATACGGCGACGTCGTGCGGATGCTCACGATGACCGCGGACTCGATTGAGCTCTGCGGCGGGACGCACGCGCGTGCCCTCGGGGAAATAGGGCTCTTCAAGATCGTGAGCGAACAAGGTCTGGCGGCGGGAGTTCGCCGCATCGAAGCGGCGACCGGGATGAACGCGCTCGCCCACCTGCGCTCGATCGAGAGCGTCGCCAGCGCGGCGGCTCGTGCCGCGGGAACGCCGGTCAAGGGGTTGCCCGAGAGGGTCGAGAAGCTGCAGCACGACAAGAAGCAGCTCGAGAAGGAGGTCGCGGACCTCAAGCGCACCCTCGCCCTCCAGTCGTCGGCGGAGGTCCCGGGGCAAGGCAAAGGCGAGCCGACCCAATCAACGCTCGCGCAGAAGGCCCGCGACATTCCCGGGGGCAAGGCGCTCGCCGAGCGCATTCAGGTCGCCGACGCGGCGACGCTGCGGGAAGTCGCCGAGCAGTGGCGCGACAGGCTCGGCTCTGCCGTCGTTCTCGTCGGGGCGGCCGAAAAGGGGCGGGCGATGCTGGTGCTGACGGTCTCGAAGGATCTTACAGCCCGTTACAACGCCGGGCAGATCATCAAAGACATCGCGCAGATGGTCGGAGGTTCGGGCGGCGGGCGACCCGATATGGCTCAGGCGGGGGGTACCCACGTCGAGAGGCTCGACGAGGCGCTCGACAGTCTGTACGGACGGCTGGCCTGAGCCCGGTGTGGACGCGGTGGGCGCGCCTGTGACACGCTAGAGTTTCGCGGGCTGAGCAGACGGATTAGGGTGCGCCCGGAGCCAGGCGGTGGCGAGGAGAGGATGACCGATTCGACCCGGAGCGGCCTCCCCCCGTTGACGCACGGAACGGTCGTGAACGACCGCTACGAGATTCGTCAGAGCCTCGGGAAGGGAGGCATGGGCGAAGTCTTCCTCGCGTACGACCGAACTGCGCAGCAGGCGGTCGCGCTGAAGATCGTCCGCGAGGAAGCCCGGATGCCGGGGGACGACGAGGCGCTGCGCCAGGAGCTCATTCTCGCGCGCAAAGTTGGCCACCCGAACGTTTGCCGCGTGTTCGACCTCGCCCCGAGCGGGTACGGACCGATCCTCGTGATGGAGTACATCACGGGGCAGACGCTCCACGCGCACATCCGTCGCAAGAAGGGGTCGGGCGGGTACACGGCGGACGAGTTTCGCCGGATCGCGCAAGACGTGGCTTCGGGAGTCGCCGCCATCCACGCCCAAGGTCTCGTCCACGGGGACCTCAAGCCGGGCAACGTGATGGTGACGACCAACGTCGACGGTCACTTCGGCAAGGCCATCGTTCTCGACTTCGGATTCGCCAAGGAGCGCGCGCGATCGTCGGCTCGCCGGCCCGGCGCGCCCCCGGACGGCGGCACGCCCAACTACATGGCGCCCGAGAGAATTCGATCGGGCGGGGCGAGCCCGGAAGACGACGTCTACGCGGCGGGGCTGACGCTTCTCGAGATGTGGACCTGTCGCGTCCCCGAGCCCGGGTACAAGCCGCGCGCGAAGCCCATGCGCCAGCAAATCATGTTCGACGTGCCGTCGGGACTCAGCATCGACGAGGTCAAGCAGGTCTTCCGGTGTCTCGCCGAAGATCCGGAGCAGCGTTTGCCCGCGCGCCACTTGCGCTTCTTCAATCCGTTCACCCTGACGACCAACCCCATCCAGGTCCCGCGCGAGCGGCTCGACCCGGGGCCCCCGACCGGCCGCAACGTGTCTCAGTCGTTCGTTCCCGGCGCGCAGTCGTTGCTCGCGACATTCGCGTCGAACGCGCCTCCATTCGTCGGGGAGCTCGTGGTCTTGGACAAGCCCATGGTCACCATCGGGCGGCGTCCCGAGAACGACATCGTCGTCCCGGAGGCGACGGTTAGCGGGCAGCATGCCCTCCTCAAATGGCAAAACGCGAACTGGACGGTCGAAGACTTGGGGTCGACCAATGGAACGTACGTCGATTTCTCGTACGAGCGACGGAAGGCGATGACGCTGATGCACGGCGGTGAGGTGCAGCTCGGCGAGCTCCGCTTCAAGCTCGTGAGCTTCGGCCCGGGCAGCCCCAACCAGAAGCGCGCGCAAGCGTACCTCGCCAAGCGCGATGGGCTGACCGGGCTGCTGACGCGCGAAGAGCTGCTGCGCGCGCTCGACGAAGAGGCGGCGTTCGCCGGCTGGGTCGAAGCGCCGCTGACGGTCGCGCGCTACGAGCTGCGCGGGCCGAACCGGACCGTGAACGATAGGCCGACCATCCTCGAGATGCTCGCGCTCCGGCGAGCGGCCCAGCGAGTCGTCGAACTGACCGACATGCTCCTCCTTTCTCTCATCGCCGTGACGGCCGGTCGCACCGGACCGCTGCGGTTTTGCGTCGCGATGGTGGGACCGGGGGCCCAGGAGGCGCGAAACCTGGTCGAGCAGGTCGTCGGACAAGTGCAAGGAATGCTGCCCGATGGTCTGGAGCTCGCGGCTTCGATCGCCGCCTACGATCCGGGGGCCAGCGTCGACGCTCTGGTGGATGCCTAGACACACCCCCCTCGCGCTTGCTCGGGACGGCTGCGCACGGCTAGCGTGGCCCACGGAAAAGCATGGCCGAGCCTCGCGCCCCGCATCCACCGTCCGATCCGCGCCCCGTGTCGAGACGCGGCGCGTTCACGCTCCGGGAAGCCCAAGACCGCAGACTTCGGGTTCAGCTCGGCGCCGCTCTGGCCGTCGGACTCGTCCTCGTCGCCAGCGGCATCTACCTGTGGCGGCGCCCCCATAACACGGCCGAACCTTCGGCGGCCGAGGCGGAGTCCGCTTCCGCCCCCTTGGCCGCGGCGTTCTCCGGGCCGCCGGTCGCCACGCCGGACGCGGGTGCCCCGTCGCCGGTCACGCTCTCGGACGCCCGAGTGCTCGCATGCCAAGACCGGGGTCCGCGGAAGACCCCCGTCGAACAATGCGACCACGTGGCATCCCTCGAAAAGGCCCTCACCGACGCCGTGGAGCAGTCGGCCGCCTGCGTGCCGGACTCGGTGAGCAGCGGCACGATCGAGTACGTCGCCGACGTGAGCTTTTCACGGCACAAAGTGAAGGTCGTCCTTCCGCGCGCCGGTCGGTCGGTGCGCGACCACAAGGTTCTGGGCGCCTGCGCATCGGCCGTGCGCACCGCGATGAGCACGGTGCCGCTCGAGGGGGTGGAACACCAGCACGCCCGCTACCGAATCTCGGTCATCGCCACCTATCGGCGTTCGAGCCGCGGCGGTTGATTGGGCCGTTGACGGGATGGTCCGGAGCGGTCAACCTTTCACCCATGAAACTCGCGCTTCCGCTTCTGGCAGCCGGCGCTGCCTCCCTGGTCTCGTCGTTCGCCTCGGCGTGCCCGTACAGCTCCGCCGCGGCGGGATGCGGCGCGTGCGGCTCGTCCTTTTCGCTTTTGGGATACGGCGCGTTTCTTCTCGTCGGGCTCGGAGCAGGGTTCGCTTCGATCGCAATGGAGCGGAGGCGCTAGCGGTCACGGCCCGACGAGGTTAAGTTCCCCTCGCCGATGTCGAACCCGCGCCGTCTCGTCGTCCTCGACCCACCGGTGGCGGCGTCGGTAGGCCCGCGTCCGCCGAACGACGACGACGACCATTTCCACGACGCGTGCGGCGTTTTCGGAATCTACGGGCACAGCGAAGCCGCAAACATGACCTACTTGGGCCTGCATGCGCTCCAGCATCGCGGCCAGGAGTCGGCAGGTATCGTCACCAGCGACCGCGAGCAGCTCTACGCGCATCGCGCCATGGGTCTCGTGCAGGACGCCTTCACCCAAGACCAGCTTGGGAAGCTGCCGGGATCCATCGCCATCGGGCACGTGCGTTACTCCACGGCTGGCGCCTCGCACATCAAGAACGCGCAGCCCATCGCCGTCGACTACGCGCGCGGCTCGCTCGCCGTTTGCCACAACGGGAATCTGACGAACGCTGAAGAGCTTCGCGCCGAGCTCGAAGAGCGCGGATCCATCTTCGTGAGCGACACCGACACCGAGGTGTTCGTCCATCTCGTGGCGATGAGCAAAGAGGTCGCCGTCGAGGATCGAATCGCCGACGCGCTCTCGCGCGTGAGGGGGGCGTACTCGCTTCTCTTTCTCACCGAGAGGGCGATCGTGGCCGTGCGCGATCCAATGGGAATTCGCCCGCTCTGTCTCGGCGTGTTTCGCGGCGAGAAGGCCGCGCACGTGGTCGCCAGCGAGCCGTGCTCGTTCGACCTCATCGGCGCCGAGTACGTGCGCGACATCGAGCCCGGTGAGATGGTCATCATCGACGAAAGCGGCATTCGGACGGCACGCCCGATCGGGCGCGCGCCGCAGCGCACGTGCGTCTTCGAATATGTCTACTTCGCGCGGCCCGACTCGAAGATCGACGGCCGCAGCGTGTACGACGCGCGGAGGGCGCTCGGGCGTGCTCTCGCCAAGGAGCATCCGGTCGATGCCGACGTGGTGATCCCGGTGCCCGACTCGGCGGTTCCCGCCGCCATCGGATACGCAGCGGAGAGCCGGCTTCCGTTCGACATGGGCCTCATTCGCTCCGGGTACGTGGGGCGGACGTTCATCGAACCGCAACAGAGCATCCGCCACTTCGGAGTACGACTGAAGCTGAGCGCCGTGGAGCCCGTGCTTCGCGGCAAGCGGGTCATCATCGTCGAGGATTCGATCGTGCGGGGCACGACGTCGCGCAAAGTCGTCAAGATGGTACGCGACGCGGGCGCGCGCGAGGTGCACATGCGCATCTCGAGTCCTCCGACGCAATGGCCCTGCTACTACGGGATCGACACGCCGACGCGGGGAGAGCTCATCGCCTCGAGCCATTCGGTGGACGAGATCGCGCGCTACGTGACGGCCGACTCCCTCGCGTACCTTTCTCTGGACGGAATGCTGACCGCGGTCGGTGGCGCGGGCTCGCTCTGCCACGCGTGCTTCTCGGGGGAGTACGCGATCCCGTTTACGCCGACCCACAAGCGACAGCTCCGGCTCGTGGGAGTCTGAGGGTCGCGAACAGCCCCCTCAGGTCCTCCTCTCGCCGAGCCTACGCGGCCCCCCATCAGGTCCCCCCGCGGGGCGCCTTCTGTCGCCGAGCCGAGGCGGTCCCCCTCAGGTCCCCCCGCGGGGCGGGGGGAGTGCGCCTGCGATGGCGCGTCACCATGGGGTGCAAGTCCCCGCAGGCCCGTGCCCTCGGGTCTGAAACCGAAAGAAACTGCGTCGCCGCGAGGCGGGGTGGAGAGCATCTGGAGGTGAACCGTCGGTCCGCAACGAGAGTGAATTCGATTCGGCTGGTGCATGTGGCGAGCCCGCTCCCCAGTGGCGAAGCCCAGACCGCAAGGAAGTTCGTCGCGCCAAGGGCGCAGAGGCGACGACGAGACATGCACGGGTGGTTGGGAGCAGAACGACGGGAAGATGACGCGAGACAAGCAGGGAGACCTGGCCGTCGGTCAGCCACAAGGCACCGGTGAGGCGGCCAGGAGTCAGAGCCCCCATAGGAGCGGAGAAGCGGCGTAACGGCCGTGGAGCGAAGGCGGGGCAGGAAAGCGGACCCGTGAAAGACACACTGAAGGAAGAGAGACCGTCGTCAGTGCCCGCAAGGGCTAAGCAAGACGGAGACATCCCGTCCCGATGGGCCTGGGTGGAACCATCGGTGTGGACGCCACGGATGCTGACAGCCCTGGAAACCGGGGTGAAAGGAGGGCGTTGGTTCAGTCTGATGGATAAGGTGTACGCGCCGGCCAACCTCGCGGCGGCCTGGAAAAGGGTCCTCAGCAACAGAGGCGCCGCCGGCGTCGACCACCAGAGCGTGGAGGCATTCAAGCGCCACGCCGAGAAGTACCTGGGCGAGCTGCATCAGGAGCTACGCGAGGGACGCTACCGCCCGAGCGCCGTGCGACGGCAGTGGATTCCCAAACCGGGAACGAGCCAAAAGCGACCGCTCGGCATCCCGACGGTACGAGACCGAATCGTGCAGAGCGCACTGCGCCACGTGTTGGAGCCCATCTGGGAGGCGAAGTTTGCCGACCAGAGCTACGGCTTCCGACCCGGGCGCTCGTGCAAGGACGCGCTCCGGCGCGTCGACGAGCTTCTGCACGCTGGGTACTCGTGGGTCGTCGATGCCGACATCCGAAGCTACTACGACAGCATCGACCACGGTCGCATGATGGCGGAAGTCGCGAAGGAGGTCTCGGACGGCAAAGTCCTGGGGCTCGTGGAAGCGCTCTTGCAGCAACCCGTGATGGAAGAAGCGTCGAAGTGGACCCCCGAGGAAGGGATCCCGCAGGGTTCTACCGTCGGTCCTCTGCT